>JANWIK010000037.1 GCA_025449955.1 Gemmatimonadaceae bacterium | reverse complement strand
TGTCGAGCGTGCGCAGAAACGCGGCGCGATAGCGTTCCGGCTCGTCCACGAGCCGGCTCAGCGTGGGAACGGCGACGCCGCCGACGGGCAGGTTGATCTGATTGAGCGGCAGCAGCAGGAGTTGGTATGCCTTTGCGTAGAGACCGAGCTGCTGCGAGCCCCAGAAGCGGCCGATGAGCAGGTCATCGGTATTGCGCGAGAAATAGTTGAGCACCGTGAAGCCGGTGATGTTTCCGCCGAAGGCAAGCATCTCGCGCACCGGCGTGGCGCGTTTGGGCAGACTGGGTCGCCAGCGGCATACCGTCCAAGCGAGGATCGCACCGCTGAACGTGAACGTGAGCTGGTTACCGACGATGGCCCAATACGACATGTGCTCCACGGCCATCGTGATGCCGACGATGCTCGCGAGCGTGCTGGAGAACACGTCGGTGGCGGCGAGGATGCCGAAGCGCATGCGGCGTCTGAGCAGTGCCTGATGCTGGACGCTGAATCCGCTCACCAGGAACCCGCACCCGAGGGCGATGGTGATATACGTTAGGCGGGGCTCGCCGTAGAAGCGCGCGATGACCGGGGCGATGGATGCGGTGAGGATGGCAATGCACACGCCGACGCCGCCGTTGATCCAGAACAGGCTGCTCGCCTCGTCGTGCGTGAGGACGGCGCGCTGAATCGTGGCGCGCGAGAGCCCGATGTCCTTGAAGATCGTGAGGAAGCCGGTGACGACGGTGACCATGCCGATGAGGCCGTAGTCGCGCGGCGTGAGGAGCCGGGCCATGACCATCGTCGCGAGCAGTCCGATGATGAACTGCGACGCCTGCGATCCGACGGTGAAGGCGCCGCCGCGAATGGCGCGGCCGGCAACGCCTTCGCGCAGATCATCGGTGCGAAAGTACTGGTCGCGATCGAGAGAGACGGTCAACGGGAACCCGGATGAGAGAGAGCGGACGTTCGTGACCGCGCGCTACGACGCGGCCGCGGTAATGACGTCCGGCACCATTCCCGTGTCTTGCCGCACCTCTCGCGCATACGGGAAATACCTCTTGAGCTTCAAGAACTGTTTTTCGTACAAGTGCCAACTGAGGAGCGACAGAGCAATCGTCACGCCGGTGACGCCGACGAGCACGACGAGGGCCAGGGGAACGCGGGACCCCCAGACCTTGGGGGGCGAGATGGTCCAGGGCGCTTCGGCGTTGGCGACCCACAGCACGAATTCGTGAAACACGTACATCGCATAGCTGTAGCGTCCCATGAAGCGCATCGTACGGCTGGTGAAGAAGCGATGGGCGAGCGATCCCGGCGCCGCGGCCAGCGCGAGCCAGAGCAATCCGCCTAACGCAAGCACGATGAGCGGGAATCCGACGATCCCGACGACTTGGGCGGCGAGCTGTCGGCGGGAGATCTCGGTCCAGATCATGAGCGCGAGCGCGGGGCCCGCGCATATCAACGCCGCCGGCTTGAGCCATCGCGCGAGCGCCGCGGCGCCGCCCGGGCCGCGCAGTGTGAGCGCCATCAACGCGCCAACCAAGAGGCCCTGCGCGCGGAACGGCGTGAGCAGGTACAGCCCGTTCGCATCGTTGCCGCCGAGCACCCAGAGCAGGCAGAGGCCGACGCTCACCGCGATGAGCACGGCGCACAGGTTCATCAATTTGCGGCGGTCCACGAGGAGCACGACGAGCGGCCACACGAAGTAAAACTGCTCCTCGACGGCGAGCGACCACAAATGCACCGTCGGGAACGTCGGGTATCCGCGGAAGTAGTAGCCGAAATTGCCGAGATAGAGCCACTCGAACCAACGCAGGCGATGCAGCTGTGCGACGGCGTCAGCCGAGTGGTGGAGCAGGTGCGGAAAGACGAAATAGACGAGAAACAACGAGCCGTAGAAGAGCGGGAAAATGCGCAGGATTCTGCGCCCGTAAAAATTGCGGAGGTAGTGCGCGCCGTTTTTCGTGTCGCTGAGGATGCCGGTGATCAGAAATCCGGAGAGCACGAAGAACAAATCGACGCCGACCCAGCCGAGGTTCGAGAGATGCCACACGAATCCGCCGGCGCCGGCCTGGGCGGCATGGGTGGGCGGATAGATGTTGTTGATGAGGACCGCGGTGATCGCGAGGCCGCGCACGCCGTCGAGCGCCGGCACCCGCTGCTCCGACGACGACCCGGCGTATCCGCGGGCCAATCGGGTTTCGATGGCCGCTGTCATCGCGATCGGATGGCCGCCGGCATGGGTCGCGCGCCGCGATCAGCGCGCGGCGAGCGCTCGGGCAACGCGTTCGCCGGCCTTGCCGTCCCAGCCATCGGGGCGGCGCGCGGCGTCGGTGCGCCTAACGGAGCGCACGGCGGCGGCGAGCGCGGCCGGGTCGGGCACCAGCCGGTTGGTCCCCTCGGTGATGGTGACGGGCCGCTCGGTGTTCTCGCGTACCGTTAGGCACGGGACGCCCAAGGCCGTCGTTTCTTCCTGGAGGCCGCCCGAGTCGGTGATCACCACGTGCGCGCCCTGCACCAGGTCGAGCATCTCGGCGTACGCCACGGGCTCGAGCACCCGCACGGCGCCCAGATCGATACCGGCGTCGCGCAGGCGCTGCCGGGTGCGCGGGTGCGCGGGGAACACCACGGTGTAGTCGCGCGAGATGTCGCGCAACGCCTGGGCGATGCCGGCCAACCGGCGCGGCTCGTCGACATTCGATGGGCGGTGGAGCGTGACGACGACGGCGTTGCCGTCCACGCCTAACTTGGCGCGGAAGCCCGACGCGCGGGCCGTGGGCAGCGCGTGGAGCAGCGAGTCGATCATCACGTTGCCGACGAACACGATCTCGCTCTCGGGCTCGCCTTCCGCGAGGAGCGTCGCGTTGGCATCGCGCGACGGGGTGAGGAGCAGCGATGCGAGCCGGTCGGTGACGATGCGATTGATCTCTTCGGGCATCGACCAGTCGCGGCTCCTGAGTCCCGCTTCCACGTGCGCCACGCGGAGGCCGAGTTTGACGGCGACGATCGCGGCGGCCATGGTGGAGTTGACGTCGCCGTAGACGACGACCCAATCGGGACGCTCGCGCTCGAGGACGGGTTCGATGCGCTCGATGATCCGCGCCGTCTGCACCGCGTGCGACGCCGAGCCGACACCGAGGTCGACATCGGGTTTCGGGATGCCGAGGTCGCGGAAGAACGCTCCGGACATCGCATCGTCGTAGTGTTGGCCCGTGTGGACGACCGTTTGCACCAGTCCGGCCTGGACGGCGGCGCGGTGCACGGGGGCGAGCTTGGGAAAGTTTGGTCGGGCACCAACCACGTGCAGCAATTTCATCGGATCGAATATAAGGAGGGCCGGGAGGCGCAGGGCGCAAAGGTGTTCGTGTCCCTAAAGTGCATTTTGGTCACAAAACGTGTGGTGAACGTCACCAATGATGTTCTGCGAGTGGATTTCGTGTTGAGGCGTCACCTCGGGTCCTCTGTAGAGGGTGCCAAGGATAACAACAAGGATGCGAGGGATGGGGAGGATCGGCCGGCTGCGCGATGAGAGCGCGTACTCAGACCCGTGTGGCACCCTCCACCGCGCGCGGCAAATGATCGCTGGGCGTGCCACAGAACGATCATCCCCATCCCTTGCTTCCTTCGTTGTTATCCTTGGCACCTCTACAGAGGAGCTTGATTGCTCGCCCCGGGATGGCACACTGCGACTGCGTATGTGCTGCCGGAAACGCTGATGCGCTTACTTGTCGTGTGTCCCGAAGGTGCACCTTGGTCACAAAACGTGTGGTGAAAGTCACCGACGGGTGTTCTTGGAATGGATTCGCGAAATCGGAAATGGAAACGCGAGCCGCCATGCTAGGTCGATGCACCAAATTGGAAATGGGTGGGGTACGAAATGCGTTCGGATGAGATGTGAAGCGGGCCCAGGCGTACGTCGCGACGCGCGCGACACTTGCAAATCGCCTCTACCCGGTGAATAACGGGGTTGTATGATTAGTCGGGCTGGCTACTGAGGGGTGCCGGAACTTTGAGCACACCGATGCAAAGCGGCTTCCTGATGTTGCGCAAACCGATGCCGGTCGCGCGCTCGGTCCACTGGGTACCGGTGGCATCGAGCAGCGACGCGATGGCGTCCGGTGCGGATGTCCCGCTGTTCATCACGCAAGGCGCGTTACGGGAAGCAATGCGCCATCTGCGGTCCGATCCCGAGCAAGAGCTGATGGGCTTCTTACTCGGCAACCTCTTCGAGTGCCCGGATACCGGCTCGCGCTACGTAGTGATTACGAGCGCGATGCGAACGGGTCACGTGATCGGAGAGGTCGAACCGGTGCAGATCCCCGAAGAAGAATGGTTGGGGATGCAGCTCGAGCTGCGCCGCCGGCGTGCCGGGCTCATGGGTTGGTATCATAGCGCGCCGTTCGTCGGTTCGTCGCCGGCCCGGATCGACATCGAGACGCATCGCGAGCGCTTCCACGAGGTGTGGCAATCGGGGCTCGTGATCGCGACCACCGGGCCCGAGCCGACGGGCGGGTTCTTCCGGTTAGTACCGGGCGGCAGCGCGCTCAACGGGATGTTGATCCCATTCGACGAGATCGTGGAGGACGACGCGCTCCTGCCCGGCGGCCGCAAGCGCACGCTCATCGATTGGGCGAACTATCGCACCGAGCAGCCGGTGGAAGGCGACCGGTCGGAGCGGCGCCCGCACATGCCGCCGCCCCGCCGCGCGACGCCGGATCCCGATCCGGCGATGTCGAACATGACGAGCCAGCCGACGTTGCCGGTGATGCTGCCGGAGCCGTCGGATTTCGACGATTTGCCGTTGCAGGCGCAGCCCGAGGTGCGGCGTCTCCGGTTCGGGGTGATGGCGGCGCTTCTGTTGGTCGTGGGTGTGGGCGCGGCGGGATACTGGTGGTGGAATCATCGCGGGGCGTTGGAGCCGCCGGCCGGGTTAGGCGGGATGTTGTCGTCGCCGAGCGCGAGCGCGCCGGCGGGCGGCACGCGGCTGCGGGACACGTCGGTGTACACGCCGCCGCAGGACACGGCGG
>JANWIK010000036.1 GCA_025449955.1 Gemmatimonadaceae bacterium | reverse complement strand
GGGGGGGGGGGGGGGCGGCGGGTGGGGGCGGCCCCGGGGGGGGCCCCCCCCCGCCGCCCCCACGACCGTCTGGCGCTCGCTCCGCACCGTGGAACCGCCCAACAGCACCACGCTCCGCCTCTCACACCTCCCCGACCGCATCGCCGCCACGTGGTGCGCCGCTGCGAGCCTCGCCGACACCATGCGCCACGCCACGCCCTCGCGCGGCATCGTCCGCGTGATCGCCGCCTCAACCGCCGAGCACGCCGCCGCATCCATCGGCCAAGCCGCCGCCACCGCTTGCTGCACCGTGATCCCGGAGCGCCTCCCGGCGCCGCTCTGGTCATCCGTCGCGACACCGACGCCTAACGCGCTGCTCACATCCCGCGTCCAGGCCGCCTTCGACCCATGGGGCATTCTCAACCCCGGCCTCGGTCGGCACGCCGCCGCACCCGATGTCTGACGCGCCGCCCCGTTCCCCGTTCCCCGTTCCCGAAGGGCGGGCGCCCGGCGCCCGCCCCCTTCCCTGTGCCGACACGCCCTTGGCCGGCGCCATGCCCGGCATCATGACGTGCGTCCATTGCGGCTTCTGCCTCCAGGCCTGCCCCACGTACCTTGCGTTAGGCGACGAGAACGACTCGCCGCGCGGCCGCATTCTCCTCGTGCGCGCCCTCGCCGAAGGGACCCTGCCGCTCGATGACCCCGACGTCCGGACGCACCTCGACCAGTGCCTGGGTTGTCGCGGCTGCGAAACCGCGTGCCCTTCCGGCGTGCCGTATGGCCACATCCTCGAAGCGGCGCGCGCCACGCTCAACACCGTCAAACCACCGGCACGCATCGCGCGCCTCGGGCTGGCGGTGTTCGCGCGGCCCCGCCTGCTCGCCGCCGCGCTCGCGGCCGCCCGCGTTGTTCGCCTAACGGGACTCGCGGCGCTCCTTGCCCGCCTGCCGGGCCGCACCGGGTTCGCGTTCGCGATGCTCGCCGCCAGCACGCCGCGCGCCAGCCGCTCGTACACGCCGCGCGATGCCACGCCGCGCGGCACCGTCGCGATCCTCCAGGGCTGCGTGATGCGCGGCCTCTTCGCGCACGTCAATCGCGCTACCGAACGCACGCTCGCGACCAACGGATATCGCGTCGTGCCCGCCCCCGCCCAGCGATGTTGCGGCGCGCTCCACGCGCACGCCGGCGATCTCGCCGGCGCGCGCGCCCTCGCCCGCCGCAACATCGCGGCATTCGAGCGGAGCGGCGCCGATTTCATCGCCGTCAATGCGTCCGGATGCGGACTCATGATCAAGGAGTACGGGCACCTCCTCGCCGATGATCCGGCGTGGGCCGACCGCGCGGCCGCCATCGCCGCACGCGCGCGCGATGTGAGCGAGCTGCTCGTGGTGGCAGGCCCGACTCTCGGCGCGCCGTTACACGAGCACGCCGCGTACGACGCGCCGTGCCACCTCGTGCACGGACAACACCTCGCGCGCGAGCCGCTCGCCGTACTCGGCGCCGTGCCATCGCTCGTCGTCACACCGCTCCCCAACGCCGATCAATGTTGCGGCAGCGCTGGCCTGTACAGTCTCGTCGAACCGCGACTCGCCCAGGATGTGCTGGGGCCCAAGCTCGCCGAGATCGCGAGCACCGGTGCGCCGCTCGTCGCCACCGGAAACCCGGGCTGCATGATGCACATCGGCGCGGGCTTGATGCGCGCGAAGATTCCGGCGCGCACCGTTCACCCCGTCGAACTGCTCGACGCCGCCTACGCGGCCCAGGCCCATGGCGCGGCGGCGCTGGACCGTTAGGTTAGCAATATGTTGTATGCCGTATGCCGCACGCTCGATGACCCCCCCGCCGCCGTCGTCGAGACCGGACCGCTGCTCACTGCGATCCGCCTTCACGAGTACGTCCTCGTCGCATGACCGCCGGCTCGATCGTGACGGGAACCTTCCCCGCCGTCGGCGATGTCGGCGGACACTCGGTGGTCATGCACTACGGCCACATCGCGGGCGAGTACGCGGCCCTGCGGACGTCGGCCATGCTCGTCGACCGCAGCGCGCGCTGTCGTGTCCGCATCGCGGGCGACAAAGCATCCGAGCTCATCACCGGCCTCGTGACTAACGACGTCATGGCGCTGCAGTCGGGACACGGACAATACGCCGCCGCGCTCAACCCCAAGGGCAAGATCGTCGCCGACGTCCGCATCTTCCGTTTCGACGATCATTTGCTCATCGACGCGCCGCCGCGCGCCCAAGCGGGCTGGATGGCGCTCGTGCGAAAATATATCAACCCGCGCGTCGCGCCCTACTACGACGAATCCGGCCTCACGCGCGACGTGGGGATTTTCGGCGTGCACGCGCGGCGCGTCGTGGCCGACGTCACCGGCCTAACGGGAGAGATGCTCGGCGCGCTCGTGCCGTACGCCCACGTCCGCGTGCCGCTCGACGCCGACACGGGCATCATCGTCGCGCGCGTCCCCGACCTCGAGCTCGAGGGCTACGAGCTCGTCGTGCCTGCGTCCGCCTACGCCGGTCTCTGGCAGCGCGCACTCGCCGCCGGCGCGATGCCCGCCGGCTTGCTGGCATGGGAAATCGCACGCGTCGAAGCCGGCCGTCCCGAATGGGGACTCGATATCGACGAGTCCACCATTCCGCAGGAAGCGAACTTCGACGAGCTCCACGCCATCTCGTACACGAAGGGCTGCTACGTTGGCCAGGAAGTCGTCGCGCGTGTGCACTTTCGCGGTCACGTCAATCGACATCTGCGCGGCATTCGCTGCGGACATCACGAGCCGCCGCCCGAGCACGCAGCGCTGCTCGACGATGCCGGCAAGCAAGTCGGCGACGTGCGCACCGGTGCACTCTCGCCGCGACTCGGTGCCATCGCGCTCGCCATGGTGCGCCGCGAAGTTGCGCCCGGCGCAACACTGCGCGTGCAATGGCCGCCGCCCGCGTCGCCCGATCCGCGCGCCGAAGTGCAAGCAGAATTGTTCGCGCTGCCGTTTCCGCTCGACTGAACGCGACAGCACGCGCGATGCAAAAAGGGGACGCGACCCAAGTCGCGTCCCCTTTTTGTCGTCCGTCGCTCGCGCATCGCGAGCGGGCGTTCGTTAGTGCTTCGTGGTGTCCTTCTTCGTCGTGTCCATCTTCATCGAGCCCGTGTCATGCTTCATGCCGGTATCCGTAGCGGCAGGAGCAGGAGCTGGAGCCATCGCCGGAGCGGCGGTGGTGTCCGCTGACGTCGCGGGCGCGTTTTCCTTCGCTTTGCAGGCTGCAAGCACGAGCGCAGCAGCAGCGAGGACGGCAAGGCGCTTCATTTACAGTCTCCTTGTGGGGGCCAGTGGCTGATCAACCTTCGTCCGAGCACGCGCGCTGCAATGCAAGAGACGAGCGGCAGTTATTCTACTCCCTGCGATCGGCCTGTCAAGGGATTCGCCGAGCGACGCGCCCGCGTTCAGACGTACGTAGCGCCCCCATTTCGCGCACGCGGCCGAGCCGCGGGACACGCCACTCAACTGAGCCAAACTACGCTGCACGTCGCGGGCCACTGTGCTGATTCTGTTCAGGTTTAACATTAAGCGTCTCAAACAGTTGGCATTGCTGACGCCTTCGCGTGCTGGACCAACGCAGGACAATCCGAGCGGACTCTGGCTCCCGACACACGCAGTCGACATGTTGCAGAGTATTCCACCAACGCACTCTTCGCTCGCGATGTCGTGACCGCACCCGTCCGAGATCCATCCGCATCACGCGTCGTGCGTGGCGCCTGCCCGCACGATTGCCCCGATACGTGCGCCATGCTCGTGACCATCGAGAACGGACGCGCCGTGCGCGTCGCCGGCGATCCCGCGCACCCGTTCACACAAGGCTTCCTCTGCGCGAAGGTCAATCGATACGTCGAGCGCACCTATCACGCCGACCGCCTTACGCAACCGCTCCGCCGCGCCGGCGCGAAAGGCCGCGGTGAATTCGTTCCCATCTCCTGGGACGACGCACTGGGCGACATCGCCGCGCGCCTAACGGAGATCGCGCGCTCGGTCGATGGTCCGCAAGCCATCTTGCCGTACTCGTACGCCGGCACGATGGGCCTCGTGCAAGGATCCTCGATGGACCGCCGGTTCTTTCATCTCCTCGGCGCGTCCAAGCTCGATCGCACGATCTGTTCGATGGCCGGCACCGTCGGCATGCGCATGACCGTCGGCGCGAACATCGGTGCCGATGCCGAAGGCATTCCCGAGAGCGATCTCGTGCTCCTGTGGGGCACCAACACGCTCACGTCGAATCCGCATCTGTGGCCGTTCGTGCTCGAGGCGCGCCGTCGCGGTGCGCCGATTCTCGCCATCGACCCGCTGCGCTCGCGCACCGCGCAGCAGTGCGATGAATGGATTCCCATTCGGCCGGGCACCGACGCCGCGTTGGCCCTCGGCATCATGCACGTGCTGTTCGCCGAGTCGCTCGTCGATCGCCGCTACCTCGACGACTATACGTTAGGCGAAGACCGCTTGCGCGCGCGCGTCGCCGAATATCCGCCGGAGCGCGTCGCCGGCATCACCGGAGTGCCGGCGGCGCAGATCGTCGACCTCGCCCAACGCTACGGGCGCGCGCGCGCCGCGTTCATTCGCATCAACTACGGACTGCAGCGGCACGCCGGCGGCGGGATGGCGGTGCGCACCATTGCGTGCCTGCCCGCGATCACCGGACACTGGCGCCGTCCGGGCGGCGGCGTGCAGCTCTCCACCAGCGCCAATTTCACGTTCGACAAAGCCACCGTCGAGCGGCCGGATCTCTCGCCGCCGGTGCGCACGATCAACATGATTCGGTTAGGCGAAGCCCTCACGCAGCCGGACGCCGGCGTCGGCGGGCCGCCGGTGCGCGCCCTCGTCGTCTACAATTCCAATCCGGCGGCGGTCGCGCCCGACCGCAGCGCCGTGCTCCGCGGCCTCGCACGGCCCGATCTGTTCACCGTCGTCCTCGAGCACTTCCAGACGGACACGGCCGACTGGGCCGACATCGTCCTGCCGGCCACGACCCAGCTCGAGCATTGGGATCTGCATCTCGCCTACGGGCATCACTACGTGACGCTCAACCAGCCATCCATCGCGCCCGTCGGCGACGCCAAGCCTAACAGCGAGATCTTCCGCCGCCTCGCCCAGCGCATGGGCATCGATCATCCCGCCATGCGCGACGATGATTGCACGCTCATCCGCCAGGCGCTCGAGGGCGGCGGGCGCAACCTGCACGGCGTGACGTTCGATGCGTTAGTCGAACGCGGGTGGATGCGACTCGCCGTGCCGCGCCCGTATCTGCCGTTCGCCGAAGGCGGATTCCAGACGCCCAGCGGCAAGTGCGAGTTCGTGTCCGAACGGCTCGAAGCCTTGGGACTCGATCCCGTGCCGACGTACACGCCGCCGTACGAATCGACCGAGCGCGCGCCGGAGCTCGCCCAACGATTCCCGCTCACGCTCATCTCGTCGCCCGCGCACCAGTTCCTCAACAGCACGTTCGTGAACATCGATGCGCTCCGGCGCGGCGCGCGCGAGCCCGAGTTAGTCATCCATCCGGATGACGCCGCGCCACGCGGCATCGCGCCCGGCTCGCGCGTCGTCGTCCACAACGATCGCGGGGAGTTTCTTGCGACGGCGCGCGTCGAGGACAACGTGCGCCACGGAACCGTCTGGGCACCGTCGGTATGGTGGGGCAAGTTCACCGCCGATGGACGCAACGCCAATCACACGACGTCCCAACGGGAGACCGACCTCGGCCACGGCCCGGTGTTCTATGACAATCTCGTCGAGGTGACTCCCGCCGATTGACCCGGACCCGTTTCTCTCGCCACCCCTGGCGGCGAGCCCGGTCCGGCATGTACGCTGCACTTGGGAGCGATGCTGTTGCATTGGCACCACTCCGCATCGGTCGTCTCGAAGGCATGGAGAAGGTCGTGTCGCCTCATCCCGAAACGCTGGGCGCACTCAAGCGCTCCACATATGCGTCGTCGCACTCGGTTCCGCGCTCCGTCAAAGACGAAGTGCGCGACAACTTGCTGCGTCGCCTGACCTCGCGCGCGCCGATTTTCGAAGGCGTCCTCGGCTACGACGATACGGTCGTGCCGCAAATCGTCAACGCGTTGCTCTCGCGGCACAACTTCATCCTGCTCGGCCTGCGCGGACAGGCCAAGTCGCGCATTCTGCGCTCGCTCGCGTCACTGCTCGATGACGAGATGCCGATCGTCGCCGGCAGCGAAGTGAACGACAATCCGTTCGCACCCGTCTCGAAATACGCGCGCGCGCTGCTCTCCGAGGCCGGCGATGACACACCCATTGCCTGGGTCGGCCGCGATGATCGCTTCGTCGAGAAACTGGCCACGCCGGACGTCACGATCGCCGACATCATTGGCGACGTCGATCCGATCAAGGCGGCGCGCGGCGGACACATCCTCGCCGACGAGCTCACGATGCACTACGGCATGCTCCCGCGCGCCAATCGCGGTATCTTCGCGCTCAACGAGCTGCCCGATCTCGCCGGCAAGATCCAGGTGGGCTTGTTCAACATCATGCAGGAAGGCGACGTCCAGATCAAAGGCTATCCCGTTCGCCTAAAACTTGACGTCCTGCTCTGCTTCACCGCCAATCCCGAGGACTACACGGCGCGCGGCAAGATCATCACGCCGCTCAAAGACCGCATCGGCAGCGAGATCCTCACCCATTATCCCGAGGATGTCGAGCTCGGCATGGCAATCACGAAGCAGGAAGCGTGGATCAAGCGCGGCGCACTCGCCGTGCGCGTTCCCGACTTCGTCGCCGAGGTCATCGAGCGCGTCGCGTTCGAGGCGCGGACCGACAAGCGCATCGACAAGCGCTCCGGCGTGTCGCAGCGCATGCCGATCACCGTGCTCGAGAACGCCGTGTCTAACGCGGAGCGGCGCGCGCTGGCGTTCGGCGAGTGCGAAGTCGTGCCGCGCATCACCGACATCTACGCCGCGCTCCCGGCCATCACCGGCAAAATGGAATTGGAGTACGAGGGCGAGCTGGTGGGCGGACACGCGATCGCCGACGAGCTGATTCGCCGCGCCGCCGATGCGGCGTTCCAATCGCGCGCCGGCGGTGTGAACACCGACGACATCGTCATGTGGTTCGATCGCGGCAACGCCTTGCAGGTCGGGGAAGATCTCGGTGCATCCGCCATGGTGCGCGCCTTCGAGCACGTGCCGAGCATCGTCGAGCTCGTGCGCGATACCGGACTCGCCGCGCAGGGCGACGACGCGTTCACCGCCGCCGCGTGCGAGCTCGCCTTGGAAGCGCTCGTCGCCCGCAAGAAGGTGTCGCGATCGGCGAGCGGCCACTACACGCGCGCCCAACCGCCGGAGCGCCGGCGGCCGAATCAGGATCTGTTCGGCGGCGGGATGATGACGTGATCGACCGCCAATCGCCGTCACCCACGGCGCGCCGCGCTCGCGCGCCGCGACAGGCGAACGCCGGCGCGATCACCGTCCGCACGGCCGGCATGGTCGACCTGCCGCTCATCGTCGAACTTCGGTTAGCACTGCTGCGCGAGCACGGCGACAACCCGATCTACGAGCGGTTGCGCCCCGATGCGCCCGACCGCGCGCGCCGTCTCTTCGCCGCCCAACTCCGGTCGCCCGATGAAGTGATCTTCCTTGGCGAGATGCACGGCGAGGTGTGCGGCATCCTGCGGTGCATTCAGACGGGCGGATTGCCCCTGCTCTTCCCGGCGACGCACGGCTACATCTCGTCGGTGTACGTCGTGCCGCGCGTCCGGCGCCGCGGCGTGCTCCGCGCGCTGCTCGAGGCCGCCATCGAGTGGTGCGAGTCCCGCGGACTCACCGAGCTCCGTTTGCACAACGCGTCGGACAACGCCGTCGCCAACGCCGCCTGGGATGCGCTCGGCTTCCGTGTCGTCGAGCATCTGCGCGTTCGGCGTCTCGCCTAACTCACTTCCGCCAGGCGCGCTATGGCCATCATCACGGTGTCGCGCATGTACGGCTCCGGCGGCTCCGAGGTGGCCGAGCGGATCGCCCACGAGCTCGCCTGGCAGCTGCTCGACAACGCCTTCGTCGACGAGGTCGCGGCCCGGTTAGGCACGCCCGCCGCCGAAGTCGAAGCCCGCGAAGAGCGCGTCCCATCGCTCGCCCAACGCCTCGGCGCCACCCTGGCGTTGGGCGCGCCTGAACTGCTGCCCGGACCCGCCGACGCCACGCTGCCGCCCAGCGAAGAGCGCCTCATCGAAGTCACCGAGCGCATCATCATCGACGCCGCCGGCCGCGGCCACTCGGTGATCGTCGGACGCGGCGCGCAATCGGTGCTCGCCTCGCGCGAAGACGTCCTCCACGTCTTCTGCTATGCACCGCGCCCGGCGCTGGTCGCCCGCGCCGCGCGGCGCCTGGCAATCACCGAGAAAGCGGCCGAAAAGGTCGTGGACGACACCAATCGCCAGCGCGAGCAATACGTCCGCACGTACTGGAAGCGCTCGTGGCTCGCCCACGAGAACTATCACCTCTGCGTGAATACCGACTGGCTCGGCCTCGATGGCGCCGCCGAGATCGTGGTCCGTCTCGCCCGGCACAAGTTCGCCACGCCCGCCTAACGCAGCCTCAGAGTCGCTTCACTTCCGGCCGCACCCAGAGCACCCACGCCGCGAACATCAGCAGCACCAGCGCGCCGCCGCCGACCGCCACCGGCGTGCCTGCCACCTGGGCAACCGTCCCCGCCAGCAGCGACCCGATCGGACCCATGCCCACGAACACGAACGCGTACGCGGCCATCACCCGCCCGCGCAAATGGTCCGGCGACAACGTCTGCAGGAGCCCGTTCGCCAACGCGTTGTTCTGGATCATCGCGAATCCCACGAGCGCCAGCAGCGGTACGGACACCCACAACGTCCGCGTGAACGAGAACAGAAACAGAAAGACGCAGAACGACACCGACGCGTACGCCAGCCACTGACCGCGACGCGCGCGATGTCCCACCATCGCCAGCGACAACGCGCCCAGAACGGCGCCAATGCCCACCGCGGCGAGCAACGCCCCATACGTTCTCGCGTTGCCGTGCAGCACGTCCTGCGCGAACACCGGCATCATCACGAGAAACGGAATGCCGAACACCGAGTACACCGCCACGAGCATCATGAGCAGCACCACCGGCCTCGTACCGGTCATGAACCTCAAGCCCTCGACCAACCCGCTCATCGGGCCGCCCATCGCGAGGCCGGCGTTGCGCGCCGCGACGCGTTCCTCCTCTGGCGACAACCGTATCATGGACAAGCCGATCAGCACGAGCAGGAAACTCATCGAGTTGATCGCGAAGCACCAGGCGAGGCCTAACCGGTCAATCACGATCGCTGCTAACGCAGGACCGATCACGCGCGCCACGTTGAACCCGCTCGAGTTGAGCGCGATCGCGTCCACGACGTCCTCGCGCCCAACGAGCTCGATCATCAACGATTGGCGTGCCGGAATGTCGAACGCGCTGATCGACCCCGCGACGAGCGACAACAACGCCAGCCACGCCACCGTGATGTGCCCCGACCAGTTGAACCACCACAAGACCGCCGCCTGGATCAGCAGCAGCGACTGCGTCGTCTTCACCAAACGCAGCTTCGGCCGCCGGTCCACGACCACGCCTGCGTACAGCGTTAGCAGCAGCACCGGCAACGATCCGGCGGCCGCGACCGCGCCCACCATGAACGCGCTGTTCGTCAACTTCAGCGCGAGCCAGCCCGTGGCCACCGACTCCATCCACGTCCCGATCACCGAGCCCGTCTGCCCCAACCAGAACAGACGGAAATTCCGATGCACCATCAACACCCGGATCGGATTCCGGTAGCGCGGCACCGGCGCCACGCTGGACGGCGTCACCGACCGGTTGCGCGGCTCCAACGTTGCTTGAGTGGGCGTCACCGACACGCGAACGTCGAATGAAGTGTTAGATATAGAGGATCAGCATCGCGCCGCGTCACCGGCCTGCCCTGATGCTCGCGATGCTTGATCTTTCGCCCAACCGATGGCAAGGTGGCTGCATGCGGTCGCACACGTATTCGAAGTTCAGCCCCCAGATGGCAGACGCCATCGACCTCCAGTCCCTGCTCGACAAGCTCGCCGATTTCCTGCTGCAGTCGGGATTCGCCGGAGGAAAAATGCAGCATCCCTACTGGGGCGAATTCGGCGGCGACGCCGATCGCTCCATGGAAGCGCTGCGTGAGGCGATCCTGAATGCCTTGATGGATAGCGGACAGTTTACACCAGAGATGCTCGAGGCGCTGCGCGGTGACGCCGACGATGATGGCGAGAGTACCGCCAAGCTCGCCAAGCTGCTCGACGAAATCGTCCAACGCCTCGTGCAAGAAGGTTATCTCAACCTCGAGGCGCCGCCGCAGATGCCCGCGGGTCACCAAGAGGTAACCGGCCCGGGAGGACTCGCCCGCGCCGCCGCGCGCGATGTCCAGTTCCAGCTCACCGAAAAGGGCATCGACTTCCTCGGGTTCAAAACTCTGCGGAGTCTTCTCGGCTCGCTCGGGAAGTCGAGCTTCGGTAGCCACGACACGCCGTACCTCGCCACGGGTATCGAGGCCGACGCGTCGAGCCGAACGTACGAGTTCGGCGACACTATGAACCTCGACGTGAACGCGACATTGCAGAACTCACTCATTCGCAACGGCAATCTCGACGTCCCCATCGATCTCGACTATTCCGACCTCATGGTGCGGCAGGCGGAGTATCGCTCGTCGTGCGCGACGGTGCTCATGCTCGACACGTCGCACTCGATGATTCTGTACGGCGAGGACCGCTTCACGCCCGCGAAAAAAGTCGCATTGGCGCTCACGCACCTCATCCGCACGCAGTTCCCCGGCGACACGCTCCGCGTCGTACTGTTTCATGATTCTGCCGAGGAGATCCCGCTGGCGCGGCTCGCCCACGCGCAGGTCGGCCCGTACCACACCAACACGGCCGAGGGCCTCAAGCTCGCCCGCCGCATCCTGACCGCGCAAAAGAAGGACATGCGCCAGATCGTCATGATCACCGACGGCAAGCCGAGCGCGCTCACGATGCCTAACGGGACGATCTACAAGAACTCCATGGGCCTCGACGCGCTCGTCGCCGCCCAGACGCTGCGCGAGGTGGCCGACTGCCGCCGCTGCGGCATCATGATCAACACCTTCATGCTCGCCCGCGACCGCGCCCTCGTCGAATTCGTGAAGCGCGTTGCCGCGATCAGCCGCGGCAAAGCGTATTTCACCAACACCATGACGCTCGGCCAGTTCATCCTCATGGACTTCCTCCGCCGAAAAACCCGCAAGGTTTCCTGAGCGGTTTCGCCCTCGACCGGCGTCGTTACATCACGGGCGCCACGGCGTCCTCTGGCCAGACTCCTCCTGGCAGACGCTTTCGTGCCCGCCCCGTCCCGAGATGAAACGGCTCAGCGCCGCCCGCCCGCCAGTCGCTGGGCTCGCGCGCTTTCTCTGCTGTCCCTCCGCTTCTCTCGCCAACGTCGCCCTCGCAGCATGCGATTCTGGCCCATCCTCGTCGCCATGGCCGCGTCGCTCGTCCTCGCGGTCGTCGCCTATCGCTTGATCCGGCCCGCGTCGCCTCCCGTCACGACAGTCGCTTTCTCCGAGCTTGCCCAGGCGCTCGACCACCGCGACGTCGCCGCGCTGAGAGTTGCGGACGGCGGCGCGCGACTCGTCGCGACGTTGCGCGCCCCCGATCACGGCTCGTCGCAAATTCAGGCCATCGTCCCCGAGCGCGCAGTCTCGCTGTCCGACCTCCAGCAATGGAGCGCGCACGGCGTCCGCGTCACGGTCGAGCGAGGTGGTTCCACGCCGACGGCGGACCTCGTGATTCAGATCCTGAGTCTCGTCGTGATACTCGGAGTCGTGGTGTACATCGTGTACCGTCAGCGCGGCGCGGTCGCATCGGCTCGCTTCGCGGTCACGCCACCGTCGCGCCACCTCACCCTTGCCGACGTCGGCGGCGCCCGCGAAGCCCGCGCCGATCTCGGCGACGTCGTCGCCTATCTCGCGAGCCCTGACCGATACAAGGCCATGGGCGCCCGCTGCCCGCGCGGCGTCTTGCTCGTCGGTCCGCCAGGCACCGGCAAGACGTTGCTCGCCCGCGCCATCGCCGGCGAAGCCGGCTGTCCCGTGATCGTGGCCGCGGGCTCCGATTTCAACGAGGTCTACGTTGGCGTCGGCTCACGCCGTGTCCGGCAATTGGCCAAACGCGCCCGCGAGCAGGCGCCGTGTATCGTGTTCATCGACGAATTCGACTCGCTCGGCGGGCGGCGCGGCCGGCCTAACCGGTCGGGCGAGGAAGAGGTCACGCTCAACCAGCTCCTCGTCGAAATGGATGGCATGGAGGCCAACGACGGCGTCGTCTGGATGGCCGCGACGAACCGCGAAGACATGCTCGACCCTGCGGTTAGGCGACCGGGCCGCTTCGACCGCGTCGTCGAGGTCCCGCTGCCCACCGTCACCGATCGCGCCGAAATTCTGCGCGTGCACGCTGCGGGACGCCCGTTCGACTCCGACGTCGATCTCGAGCGACTGGCCCAGCTCACCGTTGGCCATTCAGGCGCCGACCTCGCGAACCTGCTCAACGAGGCCGCGATCATCGCCGTGCAGGACGACTGCGCCAGCATCACCAACGCGCACATCGAGCAAGCCCGTGACAAGGTGCTGCTCGGCCGTGTCCGATCCGGCGTCGTCGTGGGCGAGGCTGAACGCCGCCTCATCGCCATTCACGAAGCCGGTCATGCCATTGTCGGACTCGTCGCGTGCCCCGACGACCGATTGCACAAGGTGACCATCGAAGCGCGCGGCCGCTCGCTCGGCGCCGCACACTTCGCTCCCGAGTCGGACCGCCACGTCCATCCGCGCTCGTACCTCCAAGGAGTCATTGCCAAAGCCCTGGGAGGACGCGCCGCCGAGCTCGTGTTTCTCGGAGCGGACGCCGTCACGACGGGCGCCGGCGCGGACTTGGTTCAGGCGACATCCATCGCGCGCCGCATGGTCGCCGAATTCGGGATGAGCGACGAGGTGGGACTCATCAGCGCCGATCCCGCCGCACAAGGCGGTCCGCCGAGCGCGCAACTGCAGGGCGAGGTCGACCACGCGATGCGCTCTATCATCTCGGCGCAGGCCCGACGGGCCGAAGCCATCGTGCGGGCGCACCGGGATGCCGTGGAAGCGCTCGCGGCTGCGTTGGTCGAACGTGAGGTGGTGAGTGCGGTCGACGTGTACCAACTGGCCGAAGCGCACGGCGTGATCCCGGTGCGCGTCACCGCCTAACGGATCAGCCGGCGCTCAGAGGCGCGGCGCGACCGCGAGATCCAGCTCGAAGCTGAACCGCGTCCCGTCCGTCGCGGTGCTGTCCACCTGAAGCGCGCCGCCCATCGCCGCCACCAGCTTGCGGCAGATCGAAAGTCCGAGTCCGGCGCTCGAGAACGTATACTCGCCCGCGTTGCGCCGCCGCCGGAAGGTCTCGAAGAGGCAGCTCATCACCTCGGGCGGAATACCTCGCCCCGTGTCCTTCACCGAGAACGCCAGCCGCGTACGCGACAGCTGCTTCGCCGTCAGCTCGACTTCCCCTTCGCTCGTGAACTTGAGCGCGTTCGTCGTCAGGTTGAGCAACACCCGGTTGAGCGCGCCCGGATGGCCTAACCGGAAATCCGCGTCGGGCGTATTGAGTCGTACCGTTAGGCGCTTTTCCTCGGCCATCGGCGACACGATGTCGCGGACGGAGCGCATCAGGTCGGCCACGGAGAACGGCACCGGCGCCGCGTCCACCAACCGGTCGCCCCCGCGGGCCAACTCGATCACGTCGCTGGCCATGCCGCTCAGCCCGAAGGCAGCGCTGTAGATGAGGCCGAGCTGCCGCTCCTGCACGGGATTCACGACGCCGCTCTGCGCCTTCCGGAGCGTCTCGGCCAAAAAAAGAATCGAGGCAAGCGGCGACCGAAGATCGTGCGCCACCTCGACGATGAGCTCGAGACCTCCGGCACCCGAGAGCCGCGACGCAAACCGATGCGCCTCGTCGCGATCCAGGGCCATCTGCACGTTTTCGAGCGCGCTCAAGAGGGCCATGATGTCGGAGGTCGGTACCGCCTCGCGCATGCCGGTCAGCTCGGCAACCAACGCCGCACGCAGCAGGTTGAGCACCTTCTGCACCGGTACCGCGGGCGCTGCGCGCTCGAGAAGCGGCGTCTCGCCCGCGGACGCTTGGGCGATCGCCGCCTGCAATGCGTCCAGTTGAAAGCGCAGATCGTCCGCGTGCGTACCCTGCTCGACGGCGCCGGGCGTGGCGGCGACGTGATCGGCGGCGCGGCGCAATGCCTCGCGCAACGGCTTGGCGATACGCAGATCAGGGGCGGCAAGAGACACGACGGGCGACACGGCGCGCACCGCGCCGCTGCCACCCGATGATCGCTCGACGCGTTCCGGTTCACGCGCCGTCGCGGTCGCGCGCGGAGCGCGCGATTTCACTCGCTCGAACCAGTCAGCTCGTCACGCCGCACGTTGTGCTTCTCCATGAGACGATAGAGTGTCGTGCGGTCGATGTTCGCCAGTCGAGCCGCGCGAGACATGTTTCCGCCCGCGCGCGCCGAGAGACGCGTGAGGTATTCCTTCTCGAACTCCGCGATCAATCGATCCTTCGCTGCGTGATACGGCTCGTCCATCATCGACATCGGCAGCGTGCTCTTCGCCGCCGGAACGGGACCATCATCGTACACTGGTATATCAGACGGTTGGATCGGCTGTCCTGGCTCACTCAGCACCGCAACATGTTCGATCGCGTTCTGTAACTCTCGGACGTTGCCCCGCCACGGACGCGACCGCAAGAAGTCGAGAGCGCCGTCGGTCAGCTTGGGCTGCGCATCGCCCGGCAACCGATGACGCGCCCAGTAGTGCGCGAGGAAGTGATTCGCCAACAGCGGAATGTCCTCTAGTCGCTGGCGCAATGGTGGCAGCTTGATCGGCACCACACGCAGCCGATAAAAGAGATCCTCGCGCAGCACTGACTTGTTCACCGCGTCTTGCGGGTCACGATTTGTCGCAGAGATGAACCGAACGTCCACGACCGCATCCTGTGTCTCGCTGCCTACGCGGCGCACGACACCGTCCTGCAGTACGCGTAACAGCTTCGCTTGAATCGGGTGCGACATCTCTGTCAGCTCGTCCAGAAAGAGCGTCCCCCCGTTCGCCGTCTCCAACAAACCGGGCTTGTCGCGATCCGCACCCGTAAACGCGCCCTTGCGGTGACCGAACATCTCGCTCTCGAGCAACGGCTCCGGCAAGGCAGCACAGTTGATCGGCACGAGCTTCCGACTCGCACGGCGGCTGTGATGGTGAATGAATTGAGCGATGACTTCTTTGCCCGTTCCACTCTCACCGGTGATCATCACCGATGCGTCCGTCGACGCCACTTTCCGCGCGAGCTCCACCGCGCGTCGAAACGCGGGCGACACGCCCAACAACGTGATCTTGTCGCTGTTGCCGCTCTGTTGTACCAGCTGGAGACGAAGGTCGTTGGTCTCGCGCGCGACCATTACCGCATGCGATGCCCGCCCAACGAGAACCTGCAGGTGCGTCGCCGAGAACGGCTTGGGCAGATAGTCCCACGCTCCCGACCGCAACGCCTCGATGCTCGATGTGACGCTCGGATTGCCCGTCATCACGACGACGATCGTGTCGCGATGCGTCTCCAACGTCGCCTTGAGAATGTCGATGCCCGAAACGGGAGTCAGATACAGATCGACCAGCACGATGTCGAACTTGCGGCGACGAACCATCTCCATCGCCTCGTCGCCGCGCCCGATGAACGTGACGTTGTAGCCGTCGAGCTGCAGCACACTCGCGCATCCCTCGCGCAGCGTGCGATCATCGTCCACTACCAAGATTCGTATGCTTGCCTTCACATCGGCGGGAATCGATAGCGGATCGCGCGATGCTGCTTCCGGGGCCTGCGTCGGCGCCGAAATGTTTTCCGACTCTTCAACGAACGGCATCGACATGCGACAGTCTCCTCTCTTGAACTCGAGCCGATCCCCGTTGGGCCAGCGATGAAGTTCCGTTGGTCACCAGCAACATCGCCTGTAATCGCTACGCTACATGGCTGTTGCCAGTGTTCTACATGATGTAGATCACACAAAACGCCCAAAGGTCACGGAGGCGGACTCAAGCTAAGCGCTCATACTGATGGAAGCACGCTCGACGGAATGCGACCCCCATCGCCCAGGCCTGGGTGCGTGCGAGACAACGTCATGTCGATTATATACATATGCCCGCTGACGACCATCATGTGGTCGCCATGGCCGGTGGGTCGCATGGGCAGTCAGCCATAGAACGCGAACGCAGCCTCTCCGGTAACGACTCACCTCACACGCCCTCGCGAGCACAGACCCTCTGTGGCGAGCACAGGAGCACCACCTGTGATCGACCGCACTCACTAGTCGCAGCATTTTGGCACATAGTTGATCAGCGTCAGCGGCCGTCACACGGTCGCCATCCGCTGCCTCCGTTTGGGCCTGGATTTGCATCCGCTCTACGCGTCGTGCCGAATTCCCGAATAAAGGTTTATTGAGGCTTGATGACCGTAGATCAACTTTGGAGAGTCGGTACCGAATGACCGGCAACTACATCCCTTCGAACCTTCCCGCGGAACGCGGCCAGGATCCGAACTTTCCGGCCTTCCCTGCTCAAGGCTGGCCGCCGGCTTGGGGCGCGGCGAACGTCGATGAAGCCGGCATCCCGTGGGGACGCTACTTCGCCGCCCTCAGGCGCTATAAGTGGCTCATCATGGTCCTGGTCATCGTTGGAGGCGC
>JANWIK010000035.1 GCA_025449955.1 Gemmatimonadaceae bacterium | reverse complement strand
ACCCGCTCGGGCAGCGACAGCAGTTGGAACTTGCCCGCCGACGCATTCTGCCAGCTCTCGAGGCAGGGCGTGGCGCTGCCTAACACAGCGACCGCGCCGGCCAGGCGGGCGCGCATCACCGCGACCTCGCGGGCGTGGTAGCGCGGCGTCTCGCCGTTCTTGTAGCTCGCTTCGTGTTCTTCGTCGACGATGATCGCGCCCAAGTCGTCGAGCGGCGCGAACACCGCCGAGCGGGCGCCGACGGCGATGCGCTTCTCGCCGCGCTTGAGGGCGAGCCAGGCGTCGTAGCGCTCGCCGTCGCCTAACGCCGAATGCAGCACGGCCACGCGGTCGCCGAACACGGCGCGGAACCGGTCCACAGTTTGCGGCGTGAGCGCGATCTCGGGCACGAGCACCAGCGCCGAGCGATTGCGGCGCTCGACGACCTCACGGAGCAGCTCGATGTAGACGAGGGTCTTGCCGCTGCCGGTGACGCCGTGCAGAAGCACCGTTTCGCCCGGTTGGGCGGCGACGATCGCATCGATGGCCGTGCGTTGCGCGTTCGTGGGGACGTGATGCGCGGGGGCGATCATCGGGCGCGTCGCGAACGGGTCGCGAGCGACGACCGTCGATTCCACAGAGGCGAAGCCGCGCGTGACGAGCGCTTTGACCACGGCGGCCGAGAAGCCGAGTTGCGTGGTGAGGTGCGCGAACTCGGCGTGACCGCCCATGCTCTCGAGGACCTCGAACAGCTCGCGCTGTCGCTTGGCGCGGGCGAAGGCGTGCTGGCGCTCCTGGAGCGTGGGCAGCTCGTGGCGCAGCACGAGAATCCGTTCGGTGCGTTGGGCCGGCCGCGGCGCGGCCGCGCCCGTCAGGAGCGCAGGCAGCGCGGCACGCACGACGACGCCTAACGGTACCACATAGTACTCGGCGATCCATCGACAGAGGGCGAGCATGGATGGCGACAGCGCCGGTTCGATATCCGGCACGTCGAGCAGCTCGCGCGGCGATTTTACGCCTGCGCCGTCCGTGGGGCCGAGGCAGATGCCCACGGCCCGCGCACCGCGCACGGGGACGACGACGCGCGCGCCTGGCGCGGGCGCGTTGGCGCTCGCGTCGGGCACGGCGTAGGTGAAAGTCTGGAAGAGCGGGAGCGGCAGCGCGACCTCGATGAGTCGCGTGGCCGGCGTCGTCGCCGTCGCAGTCATCGATTCTCTGTGGCGCGGGTCATCCGACGAATAATAGGGTGCGCCGGGACGGGGGATAAGACAGAGTTCCGTCCTCGGAACCGGGACGGGCTGGCTGCTACGCTCATGTTGAAAGGATCAGAGCGGAAACAAGGGATCACGGCGGATACAGCAAAACAGAAAAAAGCCTTGGTAAGAACAGCCAAGGCTCCATCCCGCACGAGTCGCAGTTTGCCGGCTAACGGAACGATCCGCTCTGATCCTCTGTTTCCGCCTTCTCCTTTTCAAGATGAGCGAAGCAGCCAGCCGGCGCGGGCCGGTCACGCGGACCGGCCGTCGCTCGCGCGGACGGCCGCGTCCTCGCTGAACCCCTCTGTGAAAGGCTCAAAGGATAACAAAAGTGATGCAAGAGATGGGGACGATCGCGCGGCTGCGAGGATGAGATCATCGGCCGCGCGGGATGGAAGCATCCACGAGCGTTAGGCGACGAACCTCATCGCGCAGTGGAGGCAATCATCCCCATCTCTTGCATCTCTTTTGTCATCCTTTGAGCCTTGACAGAGGAGCTCAGCGACGCGCGCGCGTCACGCCTAACCCAGGGCCATCGGGGAGCTTGATCACACCGCCGTTGATGGTCGCGCCGGTGTACGGATCGTCGGCCAGCAGTGCGGCGCCGTCGAGATCGGCATAGTCGAGCAAGGGCGCGAGATGCGCGGCGGCGGTGATTGCGAGACTCGTCTCGATCATGCAGCCCATCATCACGAGCATGCCGTTGGCGCGGGCGACGGCGGCCATCTTCACGGCTTCGCGCAGGCCGCCGCACTTGGCGAGCTTGATGTTGATCCCGTCGACGACACCGGCCAACCGTGCGACGTCGGCGGCGACGAGGCACGACTCGTCGGCGATGATCGGGAGCGGCGAGCGCTCGCGCACGAAGCGCAGACCCTCGAGATCGTGCGGCGGCAGCGGCTGCTCGACGAACTCCACCCGGTGCGCCACCAAGCAGTCCATCATGTTCAGCGTGTGCTTGGGCGTCCACGCGGCGTTGGCGTCCACCCGCACGATTGCGTTAGGCGCTTCCTCGCGGATGACGCGCAGGATCTCCTCGTCGTGGTCCGAGCCCAACTTGATCTTGAGCACCGGATACGACGCCGCTTCGCGCACCTTGCGCCGCACTTCGTCGGCGCCGGCGATGGCGATCGTGAAGCTCGAGAGCGGCGCGCGCGCCGGGTTGAGGCCCAACAGGCGATACACCGGGACGCCTAACCGCTTGCCGGCCAGGTCGTGGAGCGCCGCGCTGACCGCGGCCTTGGCGGCCGCGTTGCCGCGGATCACGTGGTCGAGCTCGGCCTCGAGGTCCTCCAGCGCCCACGCGTCGGCGTGCTCGAGCACCGGCGCGAACATGCCTAACGCGGCCGGAATCGTGTCGGCGGTCTCGCCGTAGAACTTGCTCGGCGCCGCTTCGCCCCAGCCCTGCGCGCCGTCGGCGTCGGTCACGCGAACCGCGACGACGCGATATTCGCTCTCGCTGCCGCGCGAGATCGTGAACGCGTGCTTGGTGTGCACGCGAAGAACCTCGTGCTCGAGTTTCATCGGGATGTCGGAGTGATGCCGAGCCGCCGCGAGAGCCACGCCGTGCGGAGGCCTTCCGGTCCGGGCGACTGTGCGAGATAGCCGATGAGCGCATCGGCCACTTCGTTACCGCGCTGGAACCGCTCGGCCGGATTCTTGGAGAGACACTTCATGCAGATCGTCGCGAGCGCCGGCGGCGTGCGCGAGTCGACCACGTCGGGCGACGCCGCCGTCTCGTGCACGTGCTTGTAGCCGATCGAGTACGAATCCGCGCCGTCGAACGGCGGGAAGCCGACCAGCATTTCGTACAGCAGCACGCCCACCGAATAGAGATCGCTACGCCCGTCGACCAATTTGCCCATCGCTTGCTCGGGCGACATGTAGTGCGGCGTGCCCATCGCGCGGCCGGTCATCGTTAGGCGGTTATGGAAGCGCGCCGTGGCGATGCCGAAGTCGGTGATGAGTGCGTTGTCATCTTCGTCAAAGAGGATGTTGTCGGGCTTCACATCGCGGTGCACCACGCCGTGGCGGTGCGCGTAGTCGAGCCCAACGGCCACCTGCGAGCCGATCACCGCCGCCTGGTGCGGCCCAACGGTGCTGCCCTTCACGATGCGATCGGCCAACGAGCCACCGGCCATGTAGGGCATCACGAGGTAGACCGTCGACTCGAGCTCGCCGTAGTCGAGGATCTGGCAGATGTACGGGTGGAGGAGTTGGGCCGCCGCTTCGGCTTCACGCCGGAAGCGCTCGCGCATCTCGTCGTCGCGCGCCAAATGGGCCAACAACACTTTGATCACCACCGGGCGGCCGAGCTGCATGTGCTTGGCCGCGTACACGCTCGCCATGCCTCCCGTCGCCAAGCGGCGATAAATGCGGTAGCGGCCGCCCGTGATGCGGCGGAGGAGGTCGAGCTCTTCGTCAGGTGGCTCGTTGGGCGCGTCCGCCAACTCCGGCAGCTCGGAGGTACACCGGCTGCAGGTTACGGCCGCGCCGCGATTCCACGTGCCGCACTCAGGACAGAACATGATTCATATTCCAAAATCCAGACGCACGAAGTCGTACGGCGGCCACGGACCTGTCTGACGGATGACCAGGGCGCCGTGCCGCTGCGCGAGGGCGTGGACCGCGGTCTCGAAATCGCTCCACCGCTCGCGCTCGAGCAGGAACGCCGCGCTGAACAACGCCGGCTCGGGTGCGGTGGCGGGCGGCAAGGTCATCGCTGCAGCCGACACGCGTCTCAGTGCCCGGAAGCATTCGGTGATTCCGGCCGGCTGCGCGGTCTGGGGCGGCTCGCTCTCCTTCGTTGGGCGACGCGAAAGGTGCACGCGCGCCTCGCACCGGCCGGCCACGAACTGTAGACCCTCGGACAGCGCGAGGTAGTTCTGCTCCATCCAGCCGCGCAATTGCTCGGTGCTGCGGAACACCGTCCCGCAGGGCGCCGGGAGGACGCCGCCGCGCTCGAATGCGTTTTCGATGATTCGCTGATGGAGATCGATCTCGGATGGGTCGAGCTCCCGACGGGCGTCGGAGACCGGTTTGACGAGCGCGGCCAGATCGCGCGTGCGCACGAAGCCGCATTCGGCAGGGGCGCCACCGTCGGAATCGCGCGTGCTCGATGCCACGCCGAACAATCGCACGCCCGAAGCGGCTACGCCGCGCGCCACGGCGCTACGCTCGGACCGGATGAGTGGACCGTCTCAAACGCCATAGCATTGCAACTTACGCGCAACGCAGATGTCGTGGGAGTGCGCGCCACCCGTTGCACGCGCGCGCTATTTCGCCAACTCGGCGAGCATGGTGACGCACGCTTCGCCGACGCGATCGGGTGCGTAGCCGCCCTCGAGCGCGCTCACGACGCGTCCGCCGCACCACTGACCGGCGCGCTCGGTGAGGAAGCGCGTGAGCGTGGTGATATCGTCCATCTCGAGCGTGAACCCGCCCAATGGGTCGCCGCGCAGCGAGTCGAAGCCCGCTGAAATCAGAACGAGATCGGGGGTGAAGCCGTCGGTTGCCTGATCGATGGCGCGCTCGAGCTCATCGACGTATCGCTGCGCTGGCAGTGCGGCGGGCAGCGGGACATTCCACACGTTGCCCAAGCCATGGTCGTCGGCCGCACCGCTGCCCGGATACCAGGGCCACTGGTGCATCGACACGAAGTGGATGCCAGGGTCTGGTTCAACGAGCGCTTGCGTGCCGTTGCCGTGGTGGACGTCCCAGTCGACGATGAGCACGCGATCGAGATGGTGGTGGCGACGAGCGTATTGGGCCGCGATGGCCACGTTGCCGAAGAGGCAGAAGCCCATGGCGCGATCGCGGAGGGCGTGGTGGCCCGGCGGACGAACGGCCGAGAAGCTGCGAGGGGCGCGTCCGTCCATGGCCATGTCGACGCCATCGAGGACGCAGCCGACGGCAGCCGTGGCCGCGGCCCACGAGCCTTCGCTGGCGACCGTGTCCGAGTCGAGGGCACCGCCGCCCGAGGCGACGAGGGACTCGACCTGGCGGATGTAGATCGGGTCGTGCGCCAGCGCGATTTCCTTGGGAGTGGCGTGGCGTCCTTCGTGGTGCTCGATGGCGCCGAAGAGGTCGGGGCGGTCGCGCAGTGCGCGGGTGATGGCGCGGAGGCGTCCGACGTGCTCGGGGTGTCCCCAGCCCGTGTCGTGGCGGCCGCAGTCGGCGTGGGAGATGAAGGCGACGCTCACGGCCGACACGGCGTGTGCGGCGCGTCGTTAGGCACGCCGCGTGCGGTCACCGGACCGGGCGGCGGCGGCGGTGGGTGAGGAGGAAGGTCGAGCCGTCGCGGGCGCCGACCTCGGACACGCTGCGGCGTTCGTCGAGCACTTCGCGGCCGTTGATCTTGATCACGAACTCGCGGGCGTCGGCGCGCGGGTCGAGCACGGCGAGGGCCGCGACCTTCACCGCGAGCACGCGCTCGGTGGGCGGCGCGACGATGCGGACGACGTCCCACAGCTCGGGCACTTCGACGCGCAGCGTGAGCGCCGTTCCGTTAGGCGTGCCTAACTGGATGGTCTCGCGGCGGGCGCGGAGCGTGCTGACGAAGGGCGCCGTCATCCCGTGACCTCTTCGGTCATGGGGTGCGGGTCGAGCGAGGCGAAGAAGCGGGCGATCTGGGCATCGAAGAGATACGTGGAGCCGCGCACGCGGGTGCCGCCATCGATGGCGACGACGCCGATGACGAGCTCTTCCCCGCCCTGGCCGCGGAAGGTGGCGTAGCCGGGCCCTTCCTTCTCGATGAACGCCGCGTAGAGCGGGTT
>JANWIK010000034.1 GCA_025449955.1 Gemmatimonadaceae bacterium | reverse complement strand
GGATCGCGTGCGTACTCGCGATACATGTAGTCGCGCTCGTGATCGGTGACCATCTCGAGCGTGAGCTCATCGTGGTTGCGCAGGAAAATCGCCCACTGGCAATCGTTGGGCAGCGGCGGCGTTTGCGCGAGAATTTCGACGATCGGACTGCGATCTTCCTGCCTGAGCGCCATGTACATCCGCGGCATGAGCGGAAAGTGAAATGCCATGTGGCACTCGTCGCTGTTGCCGAAATACGGAATGACGTCGATCGGCCACTGATTGGCCTCCGCGAGAAATACGCGCCCCTCGAACTCTTCGTCGAGCGTGCGACGCAGATCTTTGAGCACCTCGTGCGTGGCCGGCAGGTTCTCACAGTTTGTGCCATCGCGCTCGACGAGGTACGGAATGGCGTCGAGCCGCATGCCGTCCACGCCCATGCGGAACCAGAATCGCATGACATCTTTCACTGCTTCGACGACGGCCGGGTTGTCGAAATTCAGGTCGGGCTGATGACTGAAGAAGCGGTGCCAGTAGAATTGCCCGGCGACCGGATCCCATGCCCAGTTGGACTTTTCGGTGTCGGTGAAGATGATGCGGGCGTCGCCATACCGCGTGGGGTCATCGCTCCACACGTAGAACGCGCGCTCGGGCGAGTCCTTCGGCGC
Source organism: Gemmatimonadaceae bacterium (assembly GCA_025449955.1). Taxonomy (GTDB): domain Bacteria; phylum Gemmatimonadota; class Gemmatimonadetes; order Gemmatimonadales; family Gemmatimonadaceae; genus JADGGM01. The sequence continues at coordinate 17,076 of JANWIK010000034.1, read as the reverse complement.
GAGGCGCGCGCGTTGGAACCACGGGTGTTGATCGGACGTGTGGTTGATGACCAACTCGGTGATGACGCGGATGCCGCGCGCGTGCGCCTCCTCGAGGAGCCGCTGAAAATCCGCGAGCGCGCCGTACTGCGGGTGGATGGCCTGGTACTCGGCGATGTCGTAGCCGTCGTCGCGCAGCGGCGACGGATAGAACGGCAACAGCCACAGGCAGTTGACGCCTAACGACTCGATGTAGTCGAGCTTGTCGATGAGACCGGGGAGGTCGCCGAAGCCGTCGCGATTGCTGTCGCGGAACGACTTGATATGGATTTGATAGATGACGGCGTCCTTGTACCAGAGCGTGCTCATAGGGGCGAGTTGTGGTCCGTCTATCGCCGCACGATGAGCACGTGTCCGGGCTCTTCGCGGGGATCGAGTCGAACGTAGTTGCGGGAGCCGCGCCAGGTATAGCGCGCGCCGGTGAGCAGGTCCTCGACCACGAACGGCGTGTCGGCGCCCAGGCGAAGCGCGTCGAGTGGAACGTGCACCATGGTGTCCTGTGCGCGCGCGGGATCGAGGTTGACGGCCATCAGCAAGTCGTTAGGCGCGCCCACATCGGCCGAGGTCTTGCGATAGAACAAGATGCGGTCGTTCTCCGACCGGTGGAAGGTGAGGTTGTCGGCCAGCTGGAGCGCCCGGTTGTCGCGGCGGATGCGGTTGAGTCGTACGATGTCGCGATCGAGGCTCTCGGGCGCTCTCCAGTCCCGCGCCTTGATCTCGTACTTCTCCGAGTGCACGTACTCCTCGCTGCCCGGCTTGAGTGGAACGTTCTCGGCGAGCTCGAATCCGCTGTAGAGTCCGAAGAGCGGCGAGAGCGTGCCGGCGAGCAAGAGGCGGACGCGGAAGGCCGGGCGTCCACCCTGCTGCAGGTACGCGTGCAGAATGTCCGGCGTGTTGGCGAAGAAATTCGGGCGCAGGTATTCGCGCGGCGGTCGCTGCGTGAGCTCTTCCAGATATTCCTGCAGCTCGCGCGCGGTCGTCCGCCACGTGAAGTACGTGTACGACTGGGTGAAGCCGAGCTTCGCGAGATGCTTCATGCGCTTGGGACGCGTGAACGCTTCGGACAAGAAGATGATTTCCGGATGCCGCGCGTGGATCTCATCGATCACCCAGTGCCAGAACGCGAACGGCTTGGTGTGCGGGTTGTCGACGCGGAACGTGTGCACGCCATGCGAGATCCAGAACAGCAGAATGTCGCGACACGCCATCCAGAGGTTGTCGCGATCGGCGCACCAGAAGTCCAACGGATAGATGTCTTCGTACTTCTTGGGCGGATTCTCGGCGTACTTGAGCGAGCCATCGGGGCGCGCGAAGAACCAATCGGGATGCTCGCGCAGCCACGGGTGATCGGGCGAGCATTGCAGGGCGTAGTCGAGCGCGACCTCCATGCCTAACCGATGGGCCGCGGCCACGAAGCGATCGAAGTCGTCGATCGTGCCTAACTGGGGCTCGATGGCCGTGTGGCCGCCGGCCGGTCCGCCGATCGCCCACGGGCTTCCCGGATCGCCGGGTGCGGCGGTGAGCGTGTTGTCGCGGCCCTTGCGGTTGGTGACGCCCACTGGATGGATGGGCGGCAGATACACCACGTCGAAGCCCAACTCAGCGACGCGCGCCAGCGCGCGCTCGGCGTCGGCGAACGTGCCGTGCCGCGACGCGTCGCCGCTCTGCGAGCGCGGGAACATCTCGTACCACGCCGCGAACCGCGCGCGCTCGCGATCGACCCACACGCGGAGCTCGCGGTCGTACGACGTGAGGTCGTCGGGTGCCAGGTGCTGCGTCATGAGCGCGAGCAGCTTGAGGTCGAGCGCTTCTCGCGCGCGCTCGTGCCACGCCGCCGACGCGTACTTGAGCCGCGACGCCCACTGCGCGAGCTCGCGTCGCGTGTCGCCGAAGCGGACGCGATGCGTGGCCGTGTCCACGAGCTCGGCGCCCTCGAGGAGCTCGAGCGACACGTCCTGCCCGGCGTCGATTTTCTTCTCGAGTTGGGCGCGCCAGGTGCCGAAGCGATCGGTCCAGGCATCCACGGTGAATGTCCAGCTGCCGATCGCATCGAGCGCGACGCCGCCGGTCCAACGGTCCGAGTCGTAGTCGAAGACCAGTGGCGCCGTTTGCCAATCGGCCGCGCTCGGCGCCTTGTAGCGGAGACGCGCGGCGAGGATGTCGTGTCCGTCCTTGAAGATGTCGGCGCTCACCTCGAGCGAGTCGCCCAGGATGCGTTTGACGGCCCAGCGCCCGTCATCGAGCGATGGGGAAACGCATTCGATTGCGATATGCGGTGGTTTGCGCGGCGGCAATTGGGTGCCGTTCGAGGTGCGCCGGGTTCGCGCCTGCGGTGAACTGAGTGTTGGGCGAGGTGAGGGTGACGACGAACTCGGGACCGCCATGCGTGACACAACGTGATGAGGGACACCTGGGGCGGGTCGCCCGACGTCGACGGACCGCTTGTGAAACCTTCTCTCGATTGCAGCACTGGCGCAAGGCGCGTTCCGGAACGGGGAACTTCCGCTCATCGTGGTCGGGTATGTACTCTGTGGCCATGCTCGCACCCGACTTGACGGCAATGCTCTCTTCGCGCCCCTGGGTTGCGCTGCCGTTGGTGTTTTTTGGCGGCGTGCTCACCAGTTTGACGCCGTGCATCTATCCGATGATCCCCATCACGGCATCTTTGGTGGGAGGCCAGTCGACGGGTGCGGCGTCGGCATCGCGGTGGCGGCCGCTCACGCTCACATTGAGCTACGTGCTCGGGTTAGCCCTCGTCTACGCGGCACTCGGCGTATTCGCCGGGCTGAGCGGGACGTTGTTCGGAACGGTGAGCACGAATCCGTGGTTGTACTTTGGGATGGCCAATTTGCTGGTGATTGCGGCGCTGGCCATGATCGATGTGATTCCGGTGCGGGTGCCGCAGGCGCTCATGCAGCGGGCGGCAACGGCGGGGAGCGGCGGACAACTGGCCGGCACGTTCGCGATGGGCGCGGCGTCGGGTTTGGTTGCCGCGCCGTGCTCGGCGCCGGTGATGGCGGCGGTGCTCACGTGGGTGTCGACGACGCACAGCGCCGTGTTGGGCTTTCTGTACTTGTTCGTGTTTTCGTTAGGCATGAGCACGTTGCTGGTCGCCGTGGGCGTGTCGGCGGGGACGGTGTCCCGGCTGCCGCGGGCGGGCGAGTGGATGGTGTGGGTGAAGAAAGTGTTCGCGGTGATCATGCTCGGTGCGGCCGAGTACTATCTCATCAAGATGGGACAACTGTTGATATGATCTCGACCCGGTTGGCAATGCTCACGGCGTGCGCGGCGGTGGTCGCGGCGGCGCCGCTCAGCGCCCAGGATGAAATCGGCGTGGCCGTTGGCGCCGCGGCGCCGGCGGCAGCGGTGCACACGCTCGACGGCAAGACGCTGAATTTAGATCAGTACATCGGGAAGGGTCCGGTGCTGCTCGAGTTTTGGGCGACGTGGTGCAGCAACTGCAAGGAGCTCGAGCCCAAGCTGCTCGACATGGTGAAGAAGTATTCGCCGCGCGTGACGTTCGTGGACGTGGCCGTCTCGGTGAACGAGTCACCGGAGCGCGTGAAGTTGTACGCGCAGAAGTACCACTATACGCACCAAGTGGTCTACGATACCGACGGCAACGCCGTGAGCGCGTACAACGTGCCGGCGACGTCGTACGTGGTGGTGATCAACAAGGCGGGGAAGGTGGTGTACACCGGGTTAGGCGGCGACCAGGATCTGGAAACGGCCATCAAGCGGGTGCTCTAGCTCGCGGCGCCGCGAACTGCGCTCCTCTGTAGTTGGTCAAAAGGACAACAAAAGTGATGCAAGCGATGGGGAAGATTGCTGCGGAGCGCAGGTGAGTGCATTGCGCACGCGCGTGAAATCATCCACGTGGGTGCGCCGGTGATTTTGGATGCGCACCGAGTCGATCTTCTCCATCTCTTGCATCACTTTTGTTGTCCTTCGAGCCCTTTGTCGTAAGAGCCCAGCTCGCTGGCCCGTTGTCTCCGCTTTGATCGTTTCATCCTGAGCGTAGATGTCCGCCCCCACTTTCTAGAGAAACGCCGGCGACGGAGGTCCTGGTTCGCGGCTGCCCTCGCGCCGCATCGTCGACGCCTCGTCGGATAACCCCTCCAACAGCCGGATCACCTCGTCGCGTCCGGTGCGCGGGTTCATCACCGTCACGCGCAGCACGCGGCGGCCGCCTAACACTGTGGTCGTGATCCATCCGCGGCCGCTCTTGTTGTAGCGCTCGCGCAGGTCGCGGTTGAACGCGTCGACGGTGGCGTCGTCTTCGCCGGCCCGGCCGACCCAGCGGAAGCAGAGGATGTTCGACTCGGGCGCGTGGAGCGCGACGAAATCGGGGTGCCCGGCGATGACGCCGTGCAGATCGCGGACGGTGCGGCAGAGATGATCGTAGATCTCGCCTAACCCGGCGGCGCCGTAGCGCTCGAGCGCGACCCACATCTTGAGCGCGTCGGCGCGGCGCGAGCACTGGAAGCTGCGCGTGCCCTGGTCCCACACGCGCCCATCCTCATCGCCGTGGAAAAGATACGGCGCCCGCTGGGCGAACGCGCGATCCAGGTCGCGCTCATCGCGCACGAACAGCATGCCGGCCGAGAGCGGGAGCAACATCATCTTGTGCGCGTCCCAGGCCACCGAGCGCGCGCGCGCGACGCCCCGCATGCGATCCCGATGCGTCGCCGAGAGCAGCGCCGACGCGCCGTGCGCCGCGTCGACGTGGAACCAGAGGCCGCGCGCCTCGCAGAGCGCGCCGATCGTCTCGAGGTCGTCGAAGGAGCCCGTGGCCGTGCTGCCGGCCGTGGCGACGACGGCCATCACCGGCGTTCCGTGGGCGGCGAGTGCATCGAGCCGCGCCGCGAGCGCGCCGGTGTCCATCCGCCAATCGCGGGATGGAATCGCGACCGCCCGCTCCAGTCCCAGGCCTAACTGAGCGACGGCGCGCGTCACGGCGTAGTGGGCGTGCTCGCCGCACAGGACCACCGGCAGCGGGCCATCGGCGCCCACGCCGCGCTCCCATGCGTTAGGCATGGCCGCGGCGCGGGCGGCGAGCAGCGCCGTGAACGTCGCTTCGGTGCCGCCCGACGTCAGCGTGCCGCCGGCGCTCGCGTCCCATCCAATGAGCGCGGTCATCCACCGCACCAGCTGCGTCTCCACCACCGTCGCGCTCGGCGACATTTCGGCCACTGCGACCGATTGGTTCATCGCCGCGATCACCGTCTCCATCCAGACCGCGGCCGGCAGCGGCGCGGAGACTTGATGCCCCATACACATCGGATGCGCGAGCCGGTTCATCGCACTCATCACATCGTGCTCGATGCGCTCCGTCACTTCGTTGAGCGGACGCCCGCCCAACGGGAGCGGCTCGTCGAACCGCCGAGCGATCTCTGCCGATGAGAGCGCGGTCGAGACCGGATCGGTGCCGTCGCGCATGCGCACGAAATAGCGCGACGCGAGGTCGATGAACGGCAGCGCGGCGTCGCGCTCCATGTCCTGCTCGAGGAGGTCGAAGACGGGTGGTCGCATTGGAGAAGGAAAGCCGAAGTGTTTCACATCACGACGAGCGTCTGTGTCACGCAGCGCCGCCGAGTGGAATGTCGAGCACGCGGCGACCGCCGACGGGCTCGACGGTCAGATAGCATTGCACGCGATTGATGGCGACCGGCTCATCCACACGCACGCGCAGCAATCGCCGCTCGTTCTCGGGCGTGAGCGTGGAGAAAAAGCTCAACGTGCAGTGCGGCGAGAAGCTGAATCGTGCGCGATCGAAGCGCAAACCGCTGCCCGCAATGCGCTCATGCAGCGCGCGCAACGCGCCATGCGGATCGAGCGGCAACACGACGATGTCGGTTTGCATGAACCGCATCGGCCGACCGAATTGCATGGTGAACGGCTCGATTTGTGAAGCCGCGGATGTGAGCTCGTCGCGCAACACGTCGACGGGCGTGTCGGCGCGGATTGGACCAACACCCGAAGATCCGACGAGCGTGATGTGCGGCGTCGTGTCCTTCGCGAGTTTGGGGTCCGCCCACCGCTGCACGTCGAGTACCGCGCTGCGCGATGGTTCCGTGAGCTCGGACACAATGAAAAATCCACGTTTCATAAGAAAAACCTATCGAGAAAGCGGGCGCGAGGGCACTGCGATCGAGTCGCGCACGCCTCGTGAAACGAGCGCGCGCGACCCTTCACATCGACCGTTTCTCAAGACGTTCTAACATCCACGCGATCATTGCGCGCCTCTGACGCGCACCGCTCCACCGGGCATGCCCATTGCCCTCTCGCGAACCCGCCTCTCCGCGCTGAGCACGCAGCCCGACCGCCTCGCCGCTTGAGGCCGGAGCTGACTCCGACGGAGGAACCACGCGCCGTCGCGCAAGAGCGTCGCCGCGCATCCATGCACCGACTCGCACCTGTCATCGATGCGGACACAGATAGAGTTCATCGTAATCGGGACGTACGCGGCCGCCCTGTTCGTGCTGTCGCTCTTCAGTCTCAATCGCTATGTGATGATTTCGTTGTTTCGCCGGTATCGCGGGCATCCGCGGGTTCGCCCGCCGGAGCCGTCGCCGATGCCGCGCGTCACGGTGCAGCTGCCCGTGTTCAACGAGCTGTTCGTGGCCGAGCGATTGATAAAATCTGCCTGCGCGCTCGACTACCCGCGCCACCTGCTGCAAGTGCAGGTGTTGGATGACTCGACCGACGAGACGCTGATCCTCACACGGCGCCTGGTCCGGCAGTATCGCGCGAAGGGTTTCCAGATCGAGCATCTGCATCGCGAAGATCGCACGGGCTACAAGGCCGGCGCACTCGAGTACGGTCTCGAGCGTGCCACCGGCGAGCTCGTCGCCGTGTTCGATGCGGACTTCGTGATTCCGAAGGACTTCCTGCGCAACACGGTGCCCTACTTCAATCAGCCCGACGTCGGGATCGTGCAGGCGCGGTGGGACTACCTCAACGAGGAATACTCGCTGCTCACGCGCGTCACTGCGTTAGGCCTGAGCGGCCAGTTTGTGATCGAGCAGCCGGCGCGCGACCGCGGCGGCCTGTTCCTCACGTTCAACGGCACCGCGGGCCTCTTGCGCGCGAGCGCGATCCGCGACGCCGGCGGCTGGCAGCACGACACGCTCACCGAGGATCTCGACCTGAGCTATCGCGCACAACTCGCGGGCTGGCGGATTCAATACTTGCCCGCGTTGCCGTGTCCGTCCGAATTGCCGCCGGACATGCATGCGCTCAAGACGCAGCAATACCGGTGGACCAAGGGCTCCCAGGAAACCGCGCGGAAGTTGTTCATGCCGCTGTGGCGCGCCGGGATTCCGCTGTGGCAGAAGCTGCAGGGCACGGCGCACTTGTTGGGCAACTCGGTGTATCCGTTCCTGCTCGTGGTGGGGATCCTCAATCCGATCGTGATGTACATCGCGCACACGGATCGCGTGCGGATCTCCTGGGCGATCTCGGCGTACTTCCTGTTGTCGTTAGGCGGGACGTTCAGCTACTACGCGGCGGCGATCAAGGAGATTCATGTCGATTGGCGGCGGCGCATGGCGTGCTTCCCGCTGTTCCTCGCGGCGTCGATCGGGTTGAGCGTGTACAACGCACAGGCCGCCATCGAGGGTTTTTTGGGCAAGCGCACGCCGTTCCTGCGCACGCCCAAGTACAACTTGAGCACCGGACAGTCGCAGGCCGTGCGCCGGCGCCGGTACCACAGCGCGTTCACCAACAGCACGACCTTCGAGCTGGTGCTCGGCGTCTACACGTCGATCGCGTTCTTGTACGCACTGTACGTGGGCGAATGGGGCGCGTTGCCGTTCCTGCTGCTGTTCGCGACCGGATACCTGCTCGTTGGCGGATATTCGATCGCGCACCTCATGAACACGGGCCGGGTGAAGCTCGCCGCCACGCCGCAGGTGGTGGTGGACGAAACCGCGGTGCCGCTTCCCGCCGCGGCGGCGAACGGGTCCACGGGGCGATCGGATTTAACGCGGATCGCTCGTCCCGTGTCGACGCTGCTGCCGCTCGTGCTCATGGCGTTCTTGCTCCACTGCGACCGCGGCGACGCGACACTGCCGGCCGCATATACGGGGCAAGCGATGGGACCGGCGGTGTTGCCGTCCGGTACGGTCGGGCTCGATTCACTGCCATTGGTGGTGAAAGACGCGCAGTTGAGTCCGGTGCCGCAGGGACCAGGCGTCGCGGCCGGCATGTTCTGGTTTTCGCATTCGGGCACGACGTTCGACTGGCGCATGAGCGCCAGCGGCCTAACGAGCGGACGCGCCTATCGCGTGCAGTTGTCGGTGGACGATCAGCCCTTCGACGTGGCCAGCGCGCGCGCGGATGCCACCGGCGCGCTCATTGCATCAGGTCGGTTGTTCGCATTCATGGACCAGGTGTGCATGGGCGCGAGCCAACGTCCCAGTCTACCGCTGTCCGGCCGCCACGTGATCGGTGTCGTCGTGAAGAGCGACGGCGCGCCACGGTCGGGAGGCCAGAGCAGCGGCGGGGGTGGGCTCACCGGCAATAGTGGGTCCGCGGCGTCGTGTTCGGGTAACGGCGACGGCGATTTCGGCGCGGCGCTCTCGGAGCTTCACGACATCCAGTTCAGCGGCACGTAGCGCAGGTGGCGCCACCGGCGGGCGGGGGCTTGGTGGTCGGATGATGGGCGGTTGCGCCACATTGCGCAGCGGGCATGGCGAGCACGAGACGCACGCCCGCGCCGCTGGCTGCATCGTACATGTCGCTGGCCACGCATTCGCCCAACGCGGACTCGAGTGTATCCGGAGGCGTCCCATACAGCGGCGACCGATAGTCGAGCACGACCAACGCCGGAGCGGCGCCCACGCTCGCGATCGCTGGTGCGAGCGGCGCGTGTTGGGCAACGCGCCGGATCGGCAGGTCGAGCTGACCATGCAAGTAGTACGACAGCGGCTCGAACATCTCGGCCGGCTGGACGATCACGGCCTTCGCTTGATCGCGACGCGCCATCAGATCGTGCGCGACGCTCCGATAGTCGCTATCGCGGGAGTAGACGGCGTACGTGCGTTGCGTTCCGATGGCGATGGCCGACGCGAGCAGCGCGAGCGCGATGGCTCGCGACCGAGCCGAGAGATACGCGAGGCCGGCGCCGAGCAGCAGATAGAGGAACGAGCTGGCGTACAGGAAATAGCGCGCGAGGTCCACTTGGCTACGCACCGAGATCGCCGCACCGATGATCACGGGGACGAGCACCGCGAGCGTGAGCACGCGCGCGGGATATCGGCGTGCCTCGCCGGCCGCACGCATCACGGCGACCACGATGACGCCGATCACCACCGGTTGCGCGATGAGCATGGTCGCCAGTCGCCGAATCGCATCGCGGCTGGGCGTGTACCACGCGTCACCGATCGCGCGCGCGAGCTCGTCGGGATAGAAGTACACGCCATGGATGGCGGTGACCGGATACTGCAAGAGCGATCGCAGCGCACCCACGATGCCCAACGCGCCGCGCCACGCCTGGCTCGCTTCCGCGGATCTCGGCAGTGCGAACAGCACCATGCTCAACGCAGCCGCGAGGACGACGCCGTTGGCGATTGTCCACTGCACGAGCGCGCGCGTCCGCTTCGGCGCGGGCACGTGTCGTATCAACAGGATGAGCGCATCCAGATTGATGGCGACGAGCAGCGGACCCGAGACGGCGTTGGTGCCGAGCATGAGGATCGACACCACGACGTAGGCGGCGAGCACGATCGCGATGCGACGAGGGGCGACATCGTGCGCATGCGCCGCGTCGTCGCGCCACAGGATGTACGCGAGCATCACGCACGACGCGAGCAGCGCGAGGGGCATGTACATCCGCGCTTCTTGCGCGAAGTAGAGATGCAGCGGCGAGAGCGCGGTGATCGCCGCGCCGATGCATGCGGCGCGGTGCGACACGGTGCGCGCGCCAATCACGTAGACGAGCGGAATGAGCGCGATGCCGGCGATGACGGATGGTGCGCGCAGCGCGGCTTCCGAGGTGCCGGCCAAGCCGATCCATATTTTGAGCGCGACAAAATAGAACGGGCCCAACGGACTGGCGCGCAGATTCGCCCACAGCTGGGGCCACGGCAGATGGGCGACGTACCATGAATTCGCTTCGTCGAGCCAGAGATTCGTCTTGCCTAACCCATGCACGCGCAACACGAGGGCGGCCAGCATGAGAGATCCAATGAGCAACGAGGTGCCGGCGCGGGGCCATTCGCGTCCCGCCGGTTGGGCATCGGTCGCGTGGCGCACGGTGCTGCCGGTGGCGGTCACCATCGTGGTTGCCATATTCCTGTACGGTCCGAAAGGGCTGTTGAGTTCGCGGTCATCCACGCAGCGCGACGACGGCGTGTCGCGCATCGCGATCGCCACCAAGGACAGCAACTTCAACGTCGTCCCGCCGGCGCGCGGCGGCGCGAGCGGATCCGTGTGGTTCCGTTCGCGCGCACCGGCGTTGGCGCTGCAGCTGCGCGCCGCCGGCCTCGTACCATCGCACCGATTTCAGCTCGAGCTCTCCACGGATCAGGCCGTCTATACGGTGGCGCGGCTCTCGTCCGATGCACAGGGCCGTCTGTCGTTCGACACGACGCTCACGCAGCTGGCCGACGACCGCTGCGTCGTCGCGAATCGTGTGCCGCCACGTCCGCTTCAGGGGCGCATCAAGATCAAGTTCTGGGTGCGGCGCGATTGGAGTCCCACCGTGGCCGGCAGTCCCTGCTCGGGCAACGGCGACGGTGACTCCACGTACAGCCTGCTTGAGGAGGACGTCGGGACGTTCTACGGGACGCACTAGTCGCAGTCGCAAGGAAAGGACTCTCGCCGCCGCAAATCGTTGGCGGAGCCCCTCTGCATGTCGCGTATCGTGGGGCATGACGCGGACCGGATTGCCACACGAGGAGCTGACCGGCGCCGTAATCGGCGCGTTCTACGACGTCTACAACGCGCTCGGTCACGGGTTTCTGGAGCACATCTACAAGGCCGCGCTCGACCGCGAGCTTCGTGCTCACGGGCACCGCGTAGCCCGCGAAGTGTCGGTGACAATTCTCTACAAAGGTGAAGAGCTTGCGACGCAGCGTCTCGACATGCTCGTCGATGACGTTCTGATCGTGGAGGTGAAATCGAGGGGCGACAATCCGGATGTTGGCAGTACGCAGTTGTTCAACTATCTGCGTGCGACGAATCTCGAGATCGGGCTGCTGCTGAACTTCGGGTTGAAGCCGTCATGCAAACGGGTGACATGTTTGAATTCGTGGCGGCGGGGCACCATGCGCTGTGACGATGTGTAGCCGGTTGCCACATGCGTATGCGCGTAGCTGGCTGCTACGCTCATGATGAAAGGATCAGGGCGGAAACAAAGGATAACGGCGGATAGGGCAATAGATGAAAAGGGCTGTTGTGAAAACAACAACAAACGGCTCCAGCCTGCGCGATTCGCACCCGCTCGCCTACCGGAGCGATCCGCTCTGATCCCGTGTTTCCGCCTTGATCCGTTCAACATGAGTTAAGCAGCCGGCTACGCGGCCGCCTAACGGTTAGTACCCGCCCGCCCACGCCATCGGATCTCGGTGGACGACGCCAGGTCCGCCAGGTACATCTCGACGGCGTCCTCGCCTAACGCAGAGTCCTCGATGATCGCGTCGAGCTCGTAGTTGATCGCGATGCCGAGCGGGTTGAAGTCGGTGGACCCCACGCGGACCCAGTGGCCGTCCACGACGCTCGTCTTCGCGTGCATCATCGCGCCGTTCCACTCCCAGATGCGCACGCCGTTGCGGAGCAGCCGGTGATACACGCGGCGCGTGAGGCGGCGCACCCAGGGATGGTCGTACTTGCTCGGCACGAGCAGCCGGACGTCGACGCCGTCTTGCGCGGCGCCGGCTAACGCTTCGAGCTCGGGGGCCGCGGGATAAAAGTACGCGCTCGCGATCCAGATGAACTTCTCGGCCGACGCGGCTTGCCACTGCAGCGCGCGCGCGACGCGCAGGCGCCATGGCTCGCCCTCGACAATGCCGACCACGGCGCCCTGCGACGTCTGCGGGTCGGTGTTGGCGCCGCGCGCCGGGCGCACGAGTTGGCGGCGACGCCAGCGCTTGGGACGGCGCTCGAAGTTCGCGCGCCGCCACATCAGCTGGAACGCGCGCGACATGTCGACGGCCGCGGGACCTTCGATGCGCACGGCGGTGTCGCGCCACGGCGCGGTGCGGCGGCGGCGCATGCCGCCCGACCACGCCTCGCTCAAGCCGAAACCGCCGGTGATCCCGACGACGTCGTCGGCGACGAGCACTTTCCGGTGGTCGCGCGGCAGCATGCCTAACCACGGGCGCGCGCCCGGCGGATTGAACATCCGCACGTGCACGTCGGCATCGCGCAAGCGCTTCCAGTATGCGCGGCCCGCGCCGCGGCTGCCCACCCAGTCGGCCACCATCCGCACGCGTACGCCGCGCGCGGCCGCGGCCACGAGCGCGTCGGCGAAGCGGTTGCCCACCGCGTCGGCCGTCACCAGATAGCACTCGAGCGCGACGCTGTCGCGCGCTTCGGCGATCGCGCCCAACATCGCCTCGAAGGCCTGGCCGCCATCGCGCAACAGCGCCACGCGATTCCCCGCCGAGGCGCCGGCCGACGCGATGCGCCACAGGCCGCGCGCGAACGACAGCGTGCGGAGTTGTGCCGGCGCGCTCGGCCGGGAGTCGATCGGCTGCACATCGACGGGCAGCGGGACGGGCGAGCTCATGACTGGAACCGACGGGTGGTATCGCGTATAAGGTAGTGTCGTTTGCCCATGCCGGGCCAGCGATCCGCGTGCTATCTCTCGCCCTACCGTCACTCACAACCAATGCCAGACGCACCGACTGGAACGTTTCCGCGCTCCCCACTCGACCTCGACGCCGACACGATGCGTCGACTCGGCTACATGGTGACCGACGTCGTCGCCCAACATCTCTCGACTCTGCGCCAACAGCGCGTGTTGGACACGCTGCCGCGCCGGGCGACGGAGCGGCTGATCGCCGCGCCGCCCCCCGCGCGCGGCACCGACATGGGCACGATGCTGGCGTGGCTCGGCGAGCACGTGTTCGCGCACGCCGCGCGCGAGCCGCACCCGGGGTTCATCGCGTACGTGCCCAGCTGCCCCACGTTCCCGGCTGCGTTAGGCGACTGGCTCGCCACCGGCTACAACTTCTTCGCCGGCGTGTGGCCGGTGGCTTCGGGGCCCAACCAGATCGAGGCGCTGGTCCTCGATTGGTTCCGCCAGTGGTTGGGCATGCCTAACGGGAGCAGCGGGCTTCTCACCACCGGCGGTTCGGCGGCCAACCTCACCGCGATGATCGCCGCGCGCCACGCCGCCGTGGGCGACGATCCGTCGCGCATCGCACGCCTCACCGTGTACGCGTCCGACCAGACACACTCGTCCGCTATCCGCGCGGCGTGGATCGCCGGCATCGCGCGGTCACACGTGCGGCTGCTGCCGAGCGATGATGCATTCCGGCTGCCGATGGACGGGCTCGCGCGCGCCATCGCCCAGGACCGCGCGAACGGTCTCGTGCCGCTCATGATCGTGGCGAACGCCGGCACCACCAACACGGGCGCGGTCGATCCGCTCGGGCCCCTCGCCGATCTCGCGGCGCGCGAAACGATCTGGCTGCACGTCGACGCCGCGTACGGCGGGTTCTCCGTGCTGTCTGCTGACGGCCGACGCGCACTCGCCGGCATCGAACGCGCCGACTCGGTCACGCTCGACCCGCACAAATGGCTCTACGTGCCGTTCGAGTGCGGATGCCTCATGGCGCGCGAGCCCAAGCGGCTCAAGGCGGCGTTCCAAATCTACCCCGACTATCTCAAGGACGCCGAGAGCGACGGCGACGAAGTCAATTTCGCCGACTACGGCGAGCAGCTCACGCGCTATGCGCGCGCGCTCAAGGTGTGGCTGACGGTCACGTATTTCGGCACCGATGTGCTGCGCGAGGCCATCGCGTACAGCCTGTCGCTCGCCGCGTACGCCGAGCAGCTGGTGCGCGGCCAGCCGTCCATGGAGGTGCTGGCGCCGGCGACGTTAGGCATTCTGTGTTTTCGCGTCCACCCGCGCGGCGTCGACGATCCGGCGGCGCTCGACGCGCTCAACGAGCGCGTCAACGCCGCGGTGAACGCGGGGGGCCGGTTCTTCATCTCGAGCACCCGCATCCGCGGCGCGTTGTCGCTGCGCATCTGTCCGATCGGATTCCGGACGACGCGCGAGGACATGGCGGTGTTCGTGGACCAAGTCGCCGCGCTCGCGGCGCCTCATGCCTAACGCAAAAATCGTCAGGCGGACGGCGGCGCGGGCTCGACGGCCATGCCCATCGCGTGGTAGCCCTTGTCGACGTACACCACCGAGCCCGTGATACCGCTCGCGTGCGCGCTCGACAAGAACGCCGCGGTCGCGCCGACCTCCGACGGATTTACCGGATCCGTGAGCGGCGAGTTGGCCGACGCGTACTCGACCATCCGCTCGATGATTCCGATGGCGCTCGCCGCGCGCGAGGCCAGCGGACCAGCCGAGATGCAGTTCACGCGTGCACCGAAGCGGCGGCCCGCCTCGTACGCCAGCACGCGCGTATCGCTCTCCAACGCCGCCTTGGCCGACGACATCCCGCCGCCGTATCCCGGAATCACGCGCTCGCTCGCCATGTACGTGAGCGAGAGAAACGAACCGTGCGGCCTGAGCAGCGGACCGAACCGCTGCACGAACGACACCAAGGAATAGGCGCTCACGCCCACCGCCGTGAGATAGCCCGCGCGGCTCGTGTCCATCAGCGCCTTCTTCACTTCCGGTCCGTTAGCCAGCGAATGGATCACGATGTCCACCGGATGATCGCCGAAATCCGCGACCAGCCGCGCGGCGAGACCGTCGATGGTGAAATCGCCCGCGTTCGCGTAGCGCTTGTTCGTGCGCACGTCCTCGGGAACATCGGCCATCGTGTCGTACGCCGCGTCGAGCGGGTAGATGCGCTCGAACGCCATCATCGCGCCGCTCGCCAACCGGCGCGACGCGTCGAGCTTGCCGCGCTCGAGGAGATTGGTGAAGATGTTGAGCGCCGGCGGCCACGTGCCCACCACCACCGTCGCACCACACTCGGCGAGCGCTTTCGCGATCGCGAACCCGTAGCCCGCATCGTCGGCCACGCCCGCGACCAACGCGCGCCGGCCAGTGAGATCGATCATGAACATACGCGGAGGAGATAGCCAATCGCGGGCGGCGACACAAGGTGCGCGCAGCGCGCGCGACTCGCACCGGCACTTGTCTCCCCTTATGCTACGGACATGCCGAACAAGCTGCTGACGTTCCCGATTTCCGAGCACACGCTCGCCAACGAGCTCCGCGTCATCGTCGTGCCCACCGGGTTGCCCGACGTGGTGTCGCTACAGATTCCGGTGCAGGCCGGATCGCGCAACGAAGTCGAGCCCGGGAAAACCGGGTTCGCACATTTTTTCGAGCACATGATGTTCCGCGGGACCGATGCGTATCCGCCGGCCAAATATCAGGAAGTTCTCACGCGGGCCGGTGCGCGGTCCAACGCGTACACCACCGACGATTACACCAACTATCACACCACGTTTTCGCGCGACGACCTGGCGCGCGTGCTCGAGATCGAAGGCGACCGCTTCCAGCGCCTGCGCTATCCCGAGGACGACTTCAAGACCGAAGCGCGCGCTGTGTTAGGCGAATACAACAAGAATAGCGCCGACCCGACCGAGAAATTGTTCGAAGTGATGCGCGATCACGCGTACACGACCCACACGTACAAGCACACCACCATGGGCTTCCTCAAGGATATCGAGGACATGCCCAACCAGTTCGCGTACTCGCGGCTCTTCTTCGACCGCTGGTACCGCCCCGAATACACGTCGCTGATCGTAGCCGGCGACGTCTCGGCCGGCGATGTGCTTCCGTTAGTCGAGGAGTACTGGGGCGGGTGGCGCCGCGGCAGCCATCGCGCCGACGTGCCGTTGGACGCGGCGCCGGGCGGGCCGGTGTACGCGCACGTTCCGTGGGAAACGCCGACTCTTCCGTGGGTCACGACATCCTTCCACGGGCCGGCGTTCGATGCCACGAGCCGCGCCTTCGCCGCCACCGACCTCATGGTCGACCTGTGGTTCGGCCGCACGTCCGCACTCTACCGCCGTTTGGTCGACGACGAACAGGTGGTCGACACGTTGTTCGCGTACAATCCGGGCAACGTCGACCCGGGGCTCATCACCATTGCCGCGCGCGTCAAGCGCCGCGACGATGTCGTCGCGGTGCGCGATGCCATTCTCGACACGGTGCGCAGCGCACGCGACGTGCAAGTGACCGCGCGCCGGTTGGCCGACGCCAAAGCGCATCAACGATACGGGTTCGTGCGCGAGTTGGATGACACGGAGACCATCGCGGCGACGCTGGCGCGGTTCGTCCACTATGCGCGCACCACCCAAACGCTCGAGGATCTGTTCGCAACGTATTCGCTCGTCACGCCGCGCGAGATACGCGATGCCGCCCGTGCGGTATTCACCGACGCGGCGTTGGTCACGACGACGCTGTCGCATGAAGCAGTGCCCGATGCGATCGCGCATCCCGCATCGGTCGAGCGGTCCGCGACGCACCGGGCCGCGCGTAGCACGTCGTTGGACATCCTCACGCAGGCCACGCCGCACCCATCGCTCGACGTCAAGCTCGCGTTCACCGTCGGTTCGGCGCACGATCCGATTGGCAAAGAAGGATTGGCCGCGCTCGCCGCCGCGATGATCGCCGAGGGCGGCTCACGGGAGAAACGCGCCGAGGATGTTCGAAGCGCGTTGTTCCCCATGGCGGCGACATTCAGCGCCCAGGTGGACAAGGAGCTGACCACGTTCACCGCGCGCGTGCATCGCGAGACGTGGAAGCCGTTCGCCGACCTCGCGCTGCCGTTGCTCACCGATCCCGGATTGCGCGAAGAGGATTTCGAGCGCCTGCGCGATGCCCAACTGAACGCACTCACGCAGGACTTGCGATCGAACAACGAAGAAGAGTTGGGCAAGGAGCGG
>JANWIK010000033.1 GCA_025449955.1 Gemmatimonadaceae bacterium | reverse complement strand
TCACGCGTTGGGGCGCGCCGTCGAGCGCGACGTGATCGAGCGGTTGCTCACCGATGCCCAGCAATCGTTGGGCGCCGATGACGTGACGCTGTGGCTCCGCGCCGACGACGGGGCCGCGCGCCCGCTGTTGACGATGCCGCCCACCGCCCAACGGGAGCGCCGGACCGAGCCGCCGGCGCACGCCCTCGTCGCGTGGTGCGTCGAGCAGGGCATCGTGACGACCAATCAGGACACGGACGCCGCGGCGCTCATCGTGGCGCCGGTGGGCGCGGCGTACGACGACCGTCCGGGCGGCGCGCTCACGCTCTATGCCGCCGACCGGCAGCGGCTCTCGCCTACCGTTAGGCAGGAGCTGGCGGCGCACGCGGCGCGCCTCGGCGCCCTGATGGGGTTGCTTCGCGACGGGCGCGAGACGCGCCAATATCGCGGGAAGGCGGAGCTGCTGGCGCGCGCGGCCGAGCGCGTCCAGAGCAGCCACGACGTGGCCGGGTTAGGCCACGCGATCTGCGACGCCGCGCTCGAGGTGACGGGGGCCACGCGCGCGGCGTTCGTGGTGTGGGACCAGCGCGATGACACGGGCACGGTGACCAGCGTGTCGATGGGGCACGCGGTGCCGGAAGGGTTCGAGGTGGCGCCGTCGTCCTTCGTCGGCACGTCGTGCCGCGAGCGGCAGCGCTTCACCCTGAGCGAAGTCGACTCGTCGTCCCGCTACAGCGTGTTCGGCGAGGGGGAGCCGGCGCGACGGCTGGGGTCGCTGGCCGTCGTGCCGCTGCACCGCGACAGCCGGTCGTTAGGCGCGATCGCCGTCGAGGGGGACGACGCGGGCCAGCTCACGGCGGTCGAATCGTCGCTCCTGCTGTTGCTGTCCTCGGTGTCGTCGGCGGCGCTCGTCAACGTGCGGAGTCTGGAGCGGGCCACCGTGGAATCGCGCACCGACCCACTCACGCGTCTGGCTAACCGGCGCGTGTTCGACGAGCGGCTCCGGCAGCATCTCGCCGAATGCGATCGGACGGGGCAGTCATTGTCGCTCATCCTCGCCGACCTCGATCATTTCAAGCAGATCAACGACACGTACGGACACGCGGCGGGCGATCAGGTATTGGCGGCAGTCGCGGCCGGCGCCAAGCGCGCGATTCGGAACATCGATCTCTGCACACGCTATGGCGGCGAAGAGTTGGCGATTCTGCTGCCGCAGACAGCGATGGAACGCGCTCGCGACGTGGCCGAACGTCTGCGTCGCGCGTTCGAAGCGGCCCGCGTCGAAGTCGACGGGCACGTGATCGCGGTGACGGCGTCGTTCGGCGTTGCGAATTTCCCGGCGAGCACCGGCCGGCACGACTCGCTCTTCTCCTCGGCGGACAAGGCGCTGTACGAAGCCAAGCGCGCTGGTAGAAATTGCGTGAAGTGTGCTGCCGAAAACACCATGGCAACAAGGCCTTAGCGCAGCACGAGATGAGCGCAGACTTTGCGTCGGCGCATTGACCGCGCGCAGCGATTGTTCTACATTTTGTTCTCAAGGGGGCGACTGGCTTCGACGGGGTAGGTGAAGCGGTGGCCGCGTGCCCAGGTCCTCGAGCCCTGGTAAATCACTCGGGAAATTTCATAACTGCCAACAACAACTTGGCTCTGGCTGCGTAACTTCGGTTACTGCACCTGCCCGTTTGGAAGCTCGCCTGAGGCGTCCTGACGGGTAACGAAAATTCGGGCTCGCGTGCCGTTGCGTCTTCCGGCGGTGCGCAAAACTAAAGAGGACTTGTCCAGCAGTGGGCGGCCCATTGGCCAGCGGCTGGAGACCTCAACCGATGGGCTACGCACGTAGACGTTGCTTCGGATCTTGTCTCGGACCGGGGTTCGATTCCCCGCGCCTCCACTGCCATCAAGGCCGGCTCGCACACTGAGCCGGCCTTTGGCGTTTTCCCGATTACGTTGACGAATGCCTCGCGCACGCTCGTCTGCCACGGACTCCGCGTCGTTCACGCCCACGGCGACCGACCCGGGCCCTGAGTCCGCCGGGGAACGCGCCTCAGCGGTCGAAGCGCCCGGACCGGCGCCCATCCGCACGCCTAACGGAACGCTCATCCGCTTCGGAACCGCGTCGTGGACCGATCCGACCCTCGTCCGCGCCGGCGTCTTCTATCCGCGCGACGCGACATCGGCCGAGGCTCGGCTCAAGTACTACGCGACTCGATTTTCGATGGTCGAGGCGGATTCGCCGTACTATGCGCTGCCCGCCCGCCAAACGATCGAAGCGTGGGCCGACCGTACGCCGGACACGTTTCGCTTCGACATCAAAGCGCACGCGCTCATGACCGGTCAGCCGTCGGAGGTGGCCCGTCTTCCGGCCGACATTCGCGACGCGCTACCGCCGGCGCTGGCCGCCAAGTCGCGGCTATATGCCAAGGATCTCCCGCCGGAGCTGAGCGACGCGGTCTGGGCGACGTTTCTCGACGCGCTGTTGCCGCTCCGCGAGAGCGACAAGTTAGGCGCGGTGTTGATGCAGTATCCGCGGTGGTTCCTGCCCGGCCACGCGAGCCGCGATCAGATTCTGGACGCGCACCACCGCTTCGGTGACGTGCCGTTCAGCGTGGAGCTGCGCAACGCACTCTGGTTCAACGCCCGCAACGCCGACCACACGCTGCGATTTTTCGAGGACCATGGAATCCCGTTCGTGATGGTCGACGAACCGCAGGGACTCAAGAGCAGCGTGCCGCCGGTGGTGGCGGTGACGGCGCCGCGTCTCGCCGTAATTCGTTTTCACGGCCGCCGCACCGACATGTGGGAGCGGCCGGGCGTCACGACCGCCGAGAAGTTCCGGTACCTCTATGACCGTGCGGAGCTCGAGACGTGGGCGCCGCGCGTCCGCGAGATCGCCGGCCGCGCGAGTGACGTGCACGTGGTGATGAACAACTGCTACGCGAACTATGGGACGACGAACGCGATCGAGATCGCGGCGATGGTCCGCCGGATTTACAGCGCCGAGTAGCGCGGTCTTCCGTTAGGCATGGGCGAGCGCGGCCTGCGCGGCGGCCAGACGCGCGATGGGCACGCGGAACGGCGAGCACGACACGTAGTCGAGTCCCGTGTCGTGACAGAAGCGGATCGAGCGGGGCTCGCCGCCATGCTCGCCGCAGATGCCGGCCTTGAGCCCCGGATGCGCGCGCCGTCCTTCGGTGACGGCGAACCGGATGAGCTTGCCGACGCCCACGGTGTCGAGCACCTGGAACGGATCGTCGGGCAGGATGCCGCGGTCGACGTAGAACGGCAGAAAGCGGCCCGCGTCGTCGCGGCTCAAGCCGAATGTCGTCTGCGTGAGGTCGTTCGTGCCGAAGGAGAAGAAGTCGGCTTTGGCGGCGATCTCGCTTGCGGTGAGCGCGGCGCGCGGCAGCTCGATCATCGTGCCGACGGTGTAGGGCAGCTCCTCGCCCATCGCGCCCATCACCTGGCGCGCCGATTCCTCGAGGATGACGCGCTGATTCTCGAACTCCTTCACCGTCGAGACGAGCGGGATCATGATTTCCGGATGGACGTCGATGCCGCGCCGCTTGGCGCGCACGGCCGCCTCGAAGATCGCGCGCCCCTGCATCTCGGTGATCTCGGGGTACGTGATGCCTAACCGGCAGCCGCGGTGGCCCAACATCGGGTTGGTCTCGCGCAGCGACTCGACGATGCGGCCCAGCTCCTCGCGCGGCATGCCTAACGTGCGGGCGAGGCGCTTGGCGTCTTCGCCGCCGTGGGGCAGGAACTCGTGCAGCGGCGGGTCGAGCAGACGGATCGTGACCGGCAGCCCGTCCATCGCCTCGAAGATCCCGTCGAAGTCCTGGCGCTGCATGGGCAGCAGCTTGGCCAGCGCGCGGCGCCGGCCGCCTTCGTCGCGGGCGACGATCATCTCGCGCATGGCGACGATCCGGTCGCCCTCGAAGAACATGTGTTCGGTACGGCAGAGGCCGATGCCTTCGGCGCCGAAGTTCCGTGCAATGCGCGCGTCCTGCGGCGTATCGGCGTTGGCCCGCACGCGGAGCGTTCGCATCTCGTCGGCCCAGCCTAACACACGGGCGAACGACGAATACGTGGCCGAATCGGCGCCGTGCATCGAGCCCGAGAGGACGCGCACCACGTCGCTTGGAATCGTCGGCAAGTCGCCCGCGAACACGCGGCCGCTCGCGCCATCGAGCGTCACCCAATCGCCTTCCTCGACCGATTTACCATCCACGGTGAAGCGGCGGTGCTCCACGTCCACATGGATGTCCTTGCAGCCGACGACCGCGCACTTGCCCATGCCGCGGGCTACGACGGCCGCGTGGCTCGTCATGCCGCCTCGCGCGGTGAGCACGGCGCGCGCGGCGACGATGCCGTGGAAATCTTCGGGCGTCGTTTCCTCGCGCACGAGAATCACGCGTTCGCCGTCGGCCGCGCGACGCTCGGCGACGTCGGGATCGAACACGGCGCGTCCGCTCGCCGCGCCGGGGCTCGCGGGGAGTCCCGTCGCAATCGGCTTTGCGTGCGCCGAGGGATCGATGATCGGGTGGAGCAGTTGGTCGAGCTGGGCGGGATCCACGCGCTGCACGGCCTCGCGCCGCTCGATGAGGCCTTCGGTCACCATGTCATCGGCGATGCGGACGGCGGCGCCGGCAGTGCGCTTGCCGGTGCGCGTCTGGAGCAAGTACAACTTGCCGCGCTCGACGGTGAACTCGATGTCCTGCATGTCGTGATAGTGCTGTTCGAGCCGGTGCTGCGTGGCCATGAGCTCGGTGTACGCGCCCGGCAGACGCTCGGCCATCTGGTCGATATGGAGCGGCGTCCGAATGCCGGCCACGACGTCCTCGCCCTGCGCGTTCACGAGGAACTCGCCGAAGAACCGCTTCTCCCCGGTCGACGGATCGCGCGTGAACGCGACGCCGGTGCCGGAGTCGTCGCCCATGTTGCCGAACACCATCGCGACGATGTTGACGGCTGTGCCTAACGTCTCGGGAATGCCGTTCACCTTGCGGTAGTCGACGGCTTTCTTGAGGGTCCACGACTTCCACACGGCTTCGATCGCCCCCCAGAGCTGGACCTGGGGCTCCATGGGGAAATCGTGACCGAGGGTGCGCTGCACAAGTGACTTGTACTCTTCGACGAGATTGCGCAGCGAGTCTTCGTTGAGCTCCGCGTCCGTCTCCACGCTTTGATCGGACCGTTTGGTGGACAGCAGGCGCTCGAATTCGTGAATGGACACGCCCAACACGACGTCGCTGTACATCTGGATGAAGCGGCGATACGAGTCGTACGCGAACCGCGCGCTGCCGCTCTCGCGCGCCAGGCCGACCACCGTGCGATCGGTGAGGCCGAGGTTGAGAATGGTCTCCATCATGCCCGGCATCGATACGGGCGCACCGGACCGCACCGAGACGAGGAGCGGCGACACCGGGTCGCCTAACCGACGACCGGCCGCTTGCTCGAGCTGGTGCAGCTGCGCGGCGACCTCGTCCTTGAGCCCGGTCGGCGTCTGCTTGGTGGCCAGGTATGCGACGCATGCCTCGCATGCGATCGTGAATCCGGCCGGAACCGGAACGCCGAGGTTGGTCATCTCGGCGAGGTTCGCGCCTTTGCCGCCGAGCACCGCTTTCATGTCGCGAGTGCCGTCAGCTTTACCGTTGCCGAAGAAGTAGACGAGCCTGGACACGACGATCGGGTCTCCGCGAAT
>JANWIK010000032.1 GCA_025449955.1 Gemmatimonadaceae bacterium | reverse complement strand
GCCAGCGACAGCGTGAGGGTCTTCAAGTTGCCGATGATCTGGTGCACGTCTTCGACGACGCCCGAAATCGTTTGATGCTCGTGCACGACGCCGTCGATGCGGAACGCCCAGACCGCCGAGCCGCGCAGCGACGAGAGCAGCAGGCGGCGCATGGCATTGCCTAACGTATGGCCGAAGCCGCGCTCCAGCGGCTGCATGCGGAACTCGGCGACGTTCGGATTGTCGTCGCGCTTCGTGGCTTCCACGAGCTGGGGACGAACCAGCCCGGTGAGATCGATTGCCGTAACCATTGGTGTTGTCATCCTCGTGTGGTCCAACCGGATTCGATCCGGCGACGCCCCACCCCGCCCCTAACGCGCGGTGGGCTCGTATGGGAGTTAGGGTCCCGACCGATCCTGCGGAGGAACGGTGATGTTCTGCCTATCCCTTTCCCCGTTCCCTATTCCCTCTTCCCCGCTACTTGGAGTACAGCTCGACGATCAACTGCTCTTGCGCCGCGATCGGAATGTCGCCGCGGCCGGGCCGCTCGAGCATGCGCCCGCTGAACGTGTCCTTGTCCACCGCGATCCAGGAGAGCGGCGCGCCGCGCGAGGAATACTCCATCGCCGAGATCACCGACACCTGTTCGCGCGACTTCCCGCGCACGGCTACTTCTTCACCGGGCCTAACGAGATAGCTCGGGATGTCGACCTGCTTGCCGTTCACGTGAATGTGCCGGTGGCGGATCAACTGGCGCGCCGCCTTGCGGCTGGATGCGAAGCCCATGCGGTAGACCATGTTGTCCAACCGGCTCTCGAGCGCGGCGAGCAAGTTGTGTCCCGTGACGCCCGGCAGCTTGGTGACGCGCTCGAACGTGTTGCGGAACTGCTGCTCGCTCACGCCATAGATGCGCTTCACTTTCTGCTTCTCGCGGAGCTGTTTCGCGTATTCCGATGCCTTCCGGCGGCGCGCCGTGGCCTGGCCGTGCTGGCCCGGTGCGTACGGACGACGCTCGACGGGGCACTTTTCGGTGAAGCACTTGGTGCCCTTCAAGAAGAGCTTGGTGCCTTCGCGGCGGCACTGGCGGCAGCTGGGTCCGGTATAGCGCATCGCTCAGACCCTCCGGCGCTTGGGCGGACGACAGCCGTTGTGCGGAATCGGCGTCACGTCCTTGATCGAGCGAATCTGCAGGCCGGCGGCGGCGAGCGCCTGAATGGCGGACTCGCGACCCGAGCCGGGCCCCTGCACGCGCACGTGCACGCGCTTGACGCCCATGCCTAACGCTTCCCGGGCGCACGACTCGGCGGCCACGGTGGCGGCGAACGGCGTCGACTTCTTCGAGCCCTTGAACCCCGCCTTCCCCGACGACGCCCAGGCCACGGCATTGCCGTGCATGTCGGTGATCGTGACGATCGTGTTGTTGAAGGTCGCGTTCACATGGGCGATGCCTTCCGCCTCCACGACGCGCTTGCTCTTCTTGCTCGTTCCGGTTTTTGCTGTGGCCATGCCCCGTGACAGTAGAGAGTTGCCGAGACCGTTCGCGTATGTCGATCCGCGCACACCCGTCCGTTAGGCGGATGCGCGCGGCGGTTCGTTACTTGGTGACCTTCTTCTTGCCGGCGATCGCGCGGCGCGGGCCCTTCTTCGTGCGCGCGTTGGTGTGCGTGCGTTGCCCGCGCACCGGCAGCCCGCGGCGGTGCCGAATGCCGCGATACGATCCGATGTCCATGAGGCGCTTGATGTTCATCGCGACCTCGGTTCGCAGCGCACCCTCGACGCGATAGTCGCGCTCGATGACCTGGCGCAGACGGTTCACGTCGGTGTCGCTCAGATCCTTGATGCGGATATCGGCGTTCACACCCGTCTCGGCGACGATCTTCCGCGCCACCGCCCGGCCAATGCCGAAGATGTATGTGAGTCCGATCTCGACCTTCTTCTCGCGTGGAAGGTCCACGCCGGCGATACGTGCCATGGGTTAGCCCTGACGCTGCTTATGTTTTGGGCTGCGCTTGCAAATGATGCGCGTCACGCCCTTCCGCTTGACCACCTTGCAGTGCTCGCAAATCGGCTTCACGCTGCTTCGAACTTTCACGGAACCGCACCTCGTAATCGGGAAAATCCAGTCAAGTCTTATAGGATAACCGACTTACGAAGGTGATGCAAGGAGTTCGGCACTCACGCGCGCGAGCGCTGCACACGGATCAGAATCCTGCGTGACCGTGCGACCGATCACGACGTACGTCGCACCCGCCGTGGCCGCTGCGCCGGGCGTCACGACGCGCTTTTGGTCGTGCGCGCCACCGCCCGCGAGCCGGACGCCCGGCACCAGGATTTCGAGCGCGTCGCCGTGCTCCGCCCGCACGGCCTCCGCCTCGAATCCGCTGCAGACCACTCCGCGCACACCGGCCGATCGAGCCAGGCTCGACAGTCGCACGACCTCGCCCTGGACGTCGGATACGGTGCGGCCCCAAGCCTCGCCCAATGCGGCGCCATCGAGCGACGTCAGCACCGTCACGGCGAGCACCCCACAGCTCTCGCCGGCCCCCTCGACCGCCGCCTCGAGCATCGCCCGTCCACCCGTCGTGTGAACCGTGAGGAGGCGTGCGCCGAGTGCCGCGGCGCGGCGCGCGGCCGCGCGGACCGTGTTCGGAATGTCGTGCAGCTTGAGATCCAGGAACACGTCGCGATCGCTCCCGTGCGACCCCGTTCTCCGCCGCACGGCGTCCACCACATCCGGGCCGGCCGCCGTGAACAGCTCGCTGCCGACCTTCACGAAGTCGCACGCATCGCCCAAGCGCTCGGCCAGCGCGACCGCCTCCGCCGCGCCCGGCACGTCGAGGGCGATAATGGCGCGCACCCGCGTCACGACGGCCACTCCAGCGTGCCGACGAGTTCGCCTAACGACCGAACGCCGTGGCGCTCGCACCAGCGGCCCAGGTCGCGCACGACGCGCTCCGGTGCGCGGGGATCGCGGAGCGCGGCGGTGCCGATGCCAACCAGCGTCGCGCCGGCGATGAGATACTGGAGCGCATCGTCCGCCGACGACACCCCGCCCACGCCACAGAGCGGCACCTGCACCGCCTGCCGCACCTTCCACGTCGCGAGGACGCCCACCGGCAGCATCGGCGCGCCGCTCACACCGCCCGAGCCAAAGCCTAACGCGGGCCGCCGCCGCTCCACATCCACGATCAGTCCCGGCATGGTGTTCACGAGCGTGATCCCGTCGGCCCCCGCGTCCACCGCCACCCGCGCGCTCGCCGCGATGTCCGCCGACGCAGGACTCAGCTTCACGAAGATGGGCCGCGTGGTCGCCGCCCGTGCGCCGCGCACCACGGCGGCGAGCGTCGTCGGATCGGCGCCGAATTCCATGCCGCCCGCCCGCACGTTGGGGCAGCTCACGTTGAGCTCGAAGACATCCACGCCGCGCTCATCGGTGAGTCCGGCGACCACCGTCGCATAGTCCTCGATCGTACTGCCCACCACGTTCACGAGAACGCGCGCGCCGCCGGCGTGCTGGGCGAGCCACGGCAGCTCGACCCGCTTCACGTCGTCGAGTCCGGGATTCGCCAGTCCGACCGCGTTGAGCATCACGCCGTCGCTCGCCTCCGCCACCCTCGGCGCCGCCGCGCCCGCGCGCGGCGCCACACTCACCGCCTTGGTCCCGATCCCGCCTAACGCATCGAGAGCGATGACGTCGCGCAGCTCGCGGCCGTACGCGGCGGTCCCTGCCGCGAGCACGATCGGATTCTGAAATCGCACGCCCGCCGCCAACACGGCGAGCGCGTCGGTCCGCGGTGCCGTACCGGTCACGGCGTGGACACGCCTAACCGGCGCTGGTAGTGGTCCAGGTACTCGACGGTCGCGTCGGCGATCGACCCCGCGATCTCCTTCTGGCGCGCCGGATTGGTGATGAACCGCGCGTCGGCCGGGTTGGTCCCGAACCCGATCTCCACCAACACCGCCGGCATGTAGGCCGTGACCAGCACCCGGAAGCCCGCCTGCTTCACACCGCGGCTCGGCCCCGGCTCGATCGCGCCCAAATGCTGTTGGATGAAATCCGCCAACTCGCTCGATTCGCGCAAATGCTCGTTCTGCGCCATGTCGTTCATGATGAAGTTGAGCGGATCGCCCTTCGATGCCGAAACGTCGGTCTCGAAGCGCACCGACGCGTTTTCCATCTGCTCCACGCGCTTCGCGTCCTCCGTCTTGGCCTCGGCGAGAAAGTACGTCTCGAACCCGCGCGCCGCGCCGGGATCTTTCCACGCTGGATTGGCGGCGTTCACGTGGATCGACACGAACAGATCCGCGTGATGGTCGTTCGCGATGCGACCGCGATCCGACAGCGCGATGAGCGTGTCCGTCGTCCGCGTCATCACCACCCGGAGTCCACGCTGGCGCAGTGCGGTCGCCAACTTCTTCGCGACCTGCAATGTGATGTTCTTCTCGTAGATCTTCCAGCGCGCGCCGATGGGACCCGTCATGCCGTTGTCGGGACCGCCATGCCCTGCGTCGACAACCACCGTGCGATGCGCCGACGACGACGGCAACCGGACGGGCGCGGCGTCGCTGCCTTGCATCGCCGGTGCGGCAGCAACTTGAAACGCGAGGAGCACGGCCGCGATCATCGCGCGCGCGCCGCCCGCGCCATTTCGCGCTCGTCCTCGCGCTTGCGTGCGTCATCTCGCTTGTCGTGCAGTTTCTTTCCCTTGCCGAGGGCGAGCGTCACCTTGGCTTTACCCCGTGTGAAATGCACGTCGAGTGGCACGAGTGTGAGACCCTGCCGCTCCACGGCGCCGATGAGCTTTCGGATTTCGCGCTTGTGGAGGAGCAGCTTGCGTGTTCGACGCGGCTCGTGATTGAATTGGTTGCCTTGCTCGTACGGCGCGATATGCGCATTGAGCAGGAAGACCTCGCCGTCATTCACGATCGCGTACGCATCAGCGATATTCGCCTGGCCCGCGCGCAGCGATTTGATCTCCGTCCCCGTAAGCACGATACCAGCCTCCCACGTCTCCAGGAGATGATAATCGTGCCGAGCACGCTTGTTCCGCGCGACGGGCGTATCTGCTTCCGGCTGATCCGCTGTGGGCAAGGGCGAGGGACGGCGGCGTCCGCGCTTCCGATGGTGTGGGCGCGGGACTACCAGGTAATGGACGATCGTGCCAGAGGCAAGCTAGACCCATCCGTACACCCAGGCAACACGCTCACCATGTTCCGCATGATATCATAGGTCATGATCATTGGAGAAATCGTCGCCGTCGCGCTGCGCGCACTGGCGGCCAATACACTACGATCGCTTCTCACGATGCTCGGCATCGTCATTGGTGTGGCGGCGGTGATCGCCATGTTGGCGCTCGGCACGGGCGCGCGTCGCGCGATTCAGGCGCGCATTGCGTCGCTCGGCACCACACGTCTCACGGTGAATCCGACGCGCGTCGTGCGCGGCGGCGTCGAGACCAGCGACATCCATCGCATTACGATGCAAGACGTCGAGTTCCTCAAGGAACGCTCGCGTCTCATCACCGCGATACAGCCGCAACAGGACCGCGATCTCCAAGTCGAGTATCACGGCACCAACACGTACGTCCAGATCACAGGCGCGACGCCCAACTTTCTGCAGGTTCAGAATTACGGGATCGCCGTCGGCCGCATGTTCACCGACGATGACGGCCACGGCCGGCGTCGTGTGGCGGTGATCGGAGCGACCGTGTTGCACGATCTCGGGTTCGACAACGCCAACGACGCGGTAGGGAAAGAGATCCGCATTCGCGGTGTCGGCTTCACGGTGATCGGTGTGCTGGCGTCGAAGGGCGAGGCTGCGGGCGGCTTCTTCGACCCGGACGATCAGGTGCTGATCCCGTTCAACACGGGCCGCTTCATCGTGTTCGACACGCCGTACCTGAACGACATCCACGTGCTCGCGCCGAGCGAAGCAGCGATTCCGCGAACGATGGAGGAGCTGCAGCGGATCATGCGCCGCGCGCATCGCCTGCCCGCCGGTGCGGAGGACGATTTCCGCATTCGCAGCCAGATGGATTTTCTGAGCGCGCTCAGCGACACCACGAAGATCTTCAGCTTGCTCCTCGCGGCGATCGCGAGCGTGAGCCTGCTCGTGGGCGGTGTGGGGATCATGAACATCATGCTCGTGTCGGTGACGGAGCGCACGCGCGAGATCGGCATCCGGAAGGCGCTCGGCGCGACGCAGCGTCAGATTCTGCTGCAGTTCCTGATCGAGGCCGTGACGCTGTGTGCGTTAGGCGGGCTGATCGGCGTCGGCGTGGGGGTGGGCGGCGCGACGGCGCTCAAGTCGCTCATGTCGTGGAACGAGCAGGTCGTGCCGGCCACCGTGCTGATCGCGTTCCTGTTCGCGGCGCTCGTGGGGATCATCTTCGGCGTGTGGCCCGCGCGCCGGGCCTCGCGCCTCGATCCGATCATCGCGCTGCGCTACGAGTAATCGGCGGCTGTGCCTAACTCGGGGTCGCGGCTCGCCGCCCACTGGGCGACCATGTCCAACTGCGCCAGGTAGATGGCGATGGGCATGAGCGCCGTGTCGCTGAAGTCGCCGCGGACGTACCAGTAGGCGGCGCGCGTCGCCACGTATTGCCGGCGGACCATGCGCGACCGCCGCGCCCCGCCCACGTAGGATGCGCTGTCGCGCAGCAGGCGGCGGTAGTAGGGCGCGTCCGCCGGCGTTCCGTTAGGCGCACGCACCGGACGCAGGCCCGTCTCGGTGTCGAAGCGGAGATACGCGTGCGCCGGATAGGCGCGACGGATCGCATCCGGGTGGAACCGCTTGTCGAGGAACATCTCCGCCGGCAGCGACACGAGCAGATCGAATACCGGCGGGTCGAGGTACGGCGTCCGCACGCTGCCGGCGACGTTCCACAACCCGAACGGCACGAGGGCGATCTCGCGGCGGGTGCGATTCCAGAAAAAGAACGACCCGATCGGGTTCGGCGCATCCAAATGGTGGCGCAGCTCTTCGGTTAGGCGCGCGACTGCCGCCTCGCGACTCCATCGCGCCGCCATCGCCGGCGGCACCATGCGCATCGCGCCCTCGTCCACCAGCGACTGCGCGAGGTCTTCGATGTTGCCCGCCCGGGCGAGCGCCAGGAGCGGCGCCTCCAACCGATGGCCGTTGGACAGCACGTCTCCGGCGATCCCATCCCAGACCGCCACGTTCTGGCCCGACAACCGGTCGGCGAGCGCCATGAACCACGCGTGCTCGTCGGCGCAGAAGTGGGTGATCAGATTCTTGCGCAGCTCCGCGGACGCGCGCGACGGAACCTCGTCGATCAGCTCGTGCGTCACGCCCACCGCGCGAGCGATCTCGGTGGCCACCACCACGTCGCGCGATCCGCGCGGCGGGTAGTTGCGCAGCGTTAGGCACCGTTCCGGCGGGAAGCCGGACGCGCAGAGCTCGAACAGGATGTGGCGCGAATCGCGTCCGCCGCTCAATGGGACGACGTTCGGCTGATCGCCCGGGCCACACCGGCGCACGGCGTCTCGAAAGGCCTCGATGTAGGCGTCGAGCGCCGCGGCGCGCGTCAGCGTACTCGCGCGGATTCTCGGATACGTGGCTTCGACGGACAGTACGCCGTCGAACCACTCGAGCCGCCCGCCCGGCGGCAAGACGCGGACGTCGCGGAACGGCGTGTCCTCGCCCACGAAGAATCCGATGCGCAGGAACACCGCCATGGCGCTGTCGTCGATCGGCAACGAACCGCCGATCGCCAGCAGCCTGACTAACGATGGCGAGATGGCCACGCCATCGGCGAGCCGGCGTACGAAGAGCGGGCGAAAGCCATATCGCCCGGTGTGGGCGCGCAAGCGCTCGCCGTCCCAGTGCCACCCGGCGTTGCCGACGCCCGACGGCTGCTCGGGCGCCGACCACTCCGCATCACCGTGGACCGTTAGGACGCCGTGCCGCGACTCGGCAATGAAGCACGGCTGCCGCAGCACGTTGGTCGCATTCAATGCCGACTCGTCGAGCGCGCGCAACCGCCGAACATCTGTTCGGACTGTGGTCACGCCGCTGGTGCGCGGCGATCGCTGCGTACGTGTGGAACCTGACTGCGACTTCTCGCTCGTTATCCCTCTCGACGCGTTCGCTGCAGTGTTTGACTTTGTCAAAGCGGCTCAATAGGTTACGCGTCCACGCCGAAGTGGTGGAATTGGTAGACGCGCTGCGTTCAGGGCGCAGTGGGCGATAGCCCGTGGGGGTTCGAGTCCCCCCTTCGGCATATCGTGCAAGCGGGCGACATCGTCGCCCGCTTTGCCTTATCTGGTCAGGTCGCGAGCTGCTGACGGGGCGATGTCTTCGGGAAGGTCTGCAGATCCGAAGCGTTCGCGGAGCGCCGCGTTGCCGTCCCCCAAGTAGCGGGACAGAATCTCCGACGCATGCGCCACGTCCTCCGCACTCACAGCCTCCCTCCGCCCCGCAAACTCGAGTAGCGCCCGGCCCAAGTGCCAGCCGCTTCCTTCTCCCTGACGATTTACTAACGCCTCGCTATACGCGCGGAGGCGTTCATTGAGCTGGTGTTCGGCTACGCGGAGCTTACCGGGCGCCACGGCCTTGTCGCGCGACAGTGCGCTGGCCAACGCCCGCGCCACGACCGACGCGGTGCGGTCGTCCAGCGCATCGCGCTGCGCGCTCAGGAGACCGAGCGCGCGGCGCGCGTAGCGCAGCTCCCACCGCGCATGGTCCACGTCACCGCCAGTTCCGTGCTCGGAGAGCCACGCGACGTCGTCTGCCGACGGCTCGAGGGTGAGCGTCGCTACGTAGGCATCCGCCTTGTCGCGGAGCGCACGGCCCCGTCGCCATTCACGCCACATCGTTAGGCGGTCGATTTGCGTCACGCGCGCTGATGCGTCGCGATCAGCCCTGGAGGATGGGGAGCCCGACCCGTTCGCGGACGATCGGTTCTTCGTACATCAAATCGGAGAGGTGCACGCCATCGAGGACGGCGTCGATCTTCTGTTGGAGCAGCACCCACACCGGCCGAATGCTGCACGTGTGCGACGCGGAGCACCGCTCGTCGTCCACCGGATGCGACACACAGTGGAGATCGAATGTCGTGAGCTCCGACGCCGCGATCACGTCGCGCACCGAGATCTCGTGCGCCTCGCGCGCGAGCGTGTAGCCCCCGTGCGCGCCGCGTGTGCTCTTGACGATGTCGGCCCGCCGAAGCCGGAGCAAAATCTGCTCGACGTAGTCTGCCGGCAGCCGTTCGCGGGTCGCGATGTCACGGCCGGTAACGGGATGTTCGCGCGCCCGCTGTGCGAGGTGCAGCGAACAGATCAGACCGTACTCGGCCCACGTCGTGATCCGCATGATTTCAGGATAGGCCGGAAGCGGCCCAACGGCAAGTACACGCCGCGGCGCGCGGCTTCATTTTCCGGGCACGCCGATCTCGGTCATGCGGCGCACATCGAGCACCCGATCGATGTCTTTCTCGGGCAGCACGCCGTCCTTGCGCACCAGGTCCCGGATGAGCGTGTTCTCCTTCACCGACCGCTTGCTCAACTCGGCCGCGCGCGCATAGCCGATTTGCGGCGCGAGCGCGGTGGCCAGTGCCGCGGACCGCTCCACCCAGTACGCGCACTGCTCCACGTTGGCCGTGATGCCGGCGACGCACCGCTCGGCCAACGTGGTGGCTGCGTTAGTCAGAATCATCATCGAGAACATCACGTTGTGCGCGATGACCGGCATCATCACGTTGAGCTCGAGCTGTCCGTGCTCGGCCGCGGCGCTCACGCAGGTGTCGTTGCCGACCACCTGGAAGCAGACCTGATTCACCATCTCGGCGATCGACGGGTTGACCTTGCCCGGCATGATCGACGAGCCCGGTTGCACCGCCGGCATCACGATCTCATCCAGCCCCGTGCGTGGTCCCGACGCCAGCAGACGCAGATCGCTCGCAATTTTGCTCAGGTCCACGGCGAACGTGCGGAGCTGCGCGCTGAACGCCGCCACATCGCCCATGCTCTGCATGAGCTGCACGCGGTCTTCGCCTTCGCGCAGATCCAGACCCGTCGCCTTCCGCAAGTGCCGGATCATGAGCGCCGGATATTGGGGCTCGACGTTCACTCCAGTGCCCACCGCGCTGCCGCCGATCCCCAAGTCGCGCAAGAAGTCGCCCACATCGTTCAGCCGGCGCGCGTTGCGCTCGATCGTGATGCCGTACGCGCGGAACTCCTGGCCTAACCGAATCGGCATCGCGTCCTGCAGGTGGGTGCGACCACACTTGATCACGTCGTCGAATTCGCGGCCTTTGTCGAGGAACCGGTCGCGAAGGCCGGCGAGCGCGGGCCCGAGATCGCGGAGCAGCGCCAGCACGCCGAGGCGGATCGCCGTCGGGATCACGTCGTTCGTGGACTGTGCCATGTTGACGTGATCGTTCGGATGCACGGGCGTGTAGGCACCGCGTCGTCCGCCGAGAATTTCGTTGGCGCGGTTCGCCAGCACCTCGTTCACGTTCATGTTGTGCGACGTGCCTGCCCCGGCCTGGTAGACGTCCACGACGAAGTGATCGCGGTGTTGTCCGGCCAGCACTTCATCCGCCGCGGCGACGATCGCCTCAGCCAGGCGGGCCTCGAGCCGGCCCGTCTCCTTGTGTGTGAGTGCGGCCGAACGTTTGATCCACACCACCGCGTCGACGAACATCGGGAGTGGACGCAAGCCGCTGATGGGGAAGTTCTGCACGGCGCGCACGGTCTGCACACCGTACAGCGCACTCTCGGGAACGGGCAATTCGCCGAGCGGGTCCTTCTCGGCGCGGGTGTGTTGGGACATTGTCGGAAGCGAGTGGGAAGGAGGGCCGGCGCGCCGGTGCCTAACTTAACCGGCGCGCCGCACGGCAGCCGCGCGCTACGGCGCGTCGGCCGCGTATTCGTTGTGTTGGGCGATGACGATCAAACCGGTGCCGCCATTGTTCTGGATCGTCGTCTGCCATCGGTACGCGCGCATGTTCCGCGGAGTGGCCGCCCCTTGCCGCCACACGCGCGCCACGGCCGTGGGAAGGAGGAAATTACCGGTATCGGTTTCCGAACAATAGATCTCGAGATGGACCGTGTCAGGATTCACCGTGTGGCTCACCGTATCGAAGCCGATAGCGAATACGACTGCCGATCCGGGCGGGCCGGCCGGCGAATACGAGATGCTGAACGCATTCTCGTCTGGATCGCGATCGATGGGCGATACGCTAAAGGCCGCCGCCGTGGCTGCTGACGCCGACGCGGACGGGTAGGTATTGGCGCCTGTTGCACCTGGAATGGTGACTGACACCGGAGTACCCGGAGTCCACGGGAGCGGCGGTGCATGGAGATCGTAGAGCCCCGTGAAGAGCTGCGTAACAGGATCCAGATCAGGGAAAAGGCTCGTGGTGACATCGCCGGCTTGGATCAGCACGGAGTCGCCGGCATTGAGCGGCGAGAACAGGTTGTACGGGAACGCGCCCGTGTCCGCCAAGTAGGGAATCACGAGACACGAATCCTGGACGATACGGCTATCCGGTACGACGACGCCCGAGCCATTGAAGAAGTGCGCCAGCGGAGAGAGAACCGTGTGCCCCTGCGCGTCCAACGTGTCGCTGAGGACCACGACGCCAAGAGGCCTGGACGCTGGAAGGTCGGTGGACAGATTGCACGCTCCCAGGCTGGCTAGAGCGGCAAGAGCGAGCAAACGAGGTAGACGCATGAAGATTTTCCTCCGGGCCTTGCGGCGGGCGATATTGGGACGCGTGATGACTGCCTGTATGGTTACTCAGGACTAACCGCTGACGCCAGACCGGACCGTGTCAGCCATACGATGGCGACAACCGCCAGGATTATCGCGGCGCCCAGGAGTCCGACCGACGCCGCGTGGAGGTGGTCGAAGGCAACGCGCGATGGATCGGTTGGGGCGAGGGTCTCGATCGGCGTGGTGAGACGCAACCGCAACCGGTCGATGCGCCGCACCACGACGAACTGAGACACCGCACCGCAGACAGTGATCCCCGTACCGCAAACAATCCGGACCATTCGATCGATCGCGGACCTGCCGCCCGCGCCCAGCCATAGCACGACGAGACCGGTGATGACTCCCGTGTCGAAGATCGCGGGCAAGGTTGCGCGCACGACGGCGCCGGCCATCGCGACCTCGGGAAGCGTCCGGAACGCCGCCGGCGCGACGATCGCCGCAAAGAACACCGCGGCGCCGAGCCAGGCACTCAGGACGACTAACGCGACAAGCGGGCCGGCGGGCGATCGGGTCATTCGCTCCCCACGATGCGCGCCATTCCGTTGAGAAAGGGATTCGAGACTTTCTCGCGGCCCACCGTGGTGGCGGGTCCGTGGCCCGGATACAGGATCGTCTCGTTAGGCAGCGCGGCGATGCGGTCGAGCGAATGGGCGAGCTGGCTTGCGTTGGACAGCGGCAGATCCGTCCGGCCGATCGACCCGGCGAACACGCAATCGCCCACGAATGCCATGCCGTGTCCGTGGATCACGACGTGGCCCGGGGCGTGCCCCGGTGTATCGATCACGGCAAACTCGTGCGTCCCCACGCGCACGCGGTCACCCTCGCGCATCGCGACGTCCGGTTCCGGCGGCTGTTCCACTTCGAGGCCGTACACGCGTCCATGCTCGACGGCGGCATCGTACAACGGCTTCCCATCGGGATGCGCGTAGATCGGGACGTCCAACTCGCGCTTGATGCCGGCGATGCCGCCGACATGATCCACGTGGGAATGCGTGACCCAGATGGCGCGCAGCGCGGCGCCGGACCGTCGCACGGCGGCGAGCAAGCGGTCCGGCTCATCGCCTGGATCCACGAGCACACATTCGCGTGCGCCCGTGCAGACGATCAAATACGCGTTTTCTTGAAACGGCCCAACGGAAATCGTGTCGACCCGCACGCTACACAGCCTCGGCCGCCGCGTCGCCCAGCGCCGCGAGGTACTTCTCCGCCGCGATGGCCGCCGTGGTCGCGTCGCCCGCGGCCGTGGTCACCTGGCGCGTGAGCTGCGAGCGGAGATCGCCGGCGACGAACAGCCCCGGAATGGAGCTCTGCATGTTGCCGTCCGTCACGACGTAGCCCGACGCGTCGTGCTCGAAGTGTTCGCTGATGATACCCGTGTTAGGCCGGAATCCCACGAAGACGAAGATGCCCGTGACCGCGAGATCGCGACGCTCGTTGGTGTGCACGTCGCGCAGCACGAGGTTGTCCACCAGGCCTTTCGTGTCGCCCTCGATGAGGTCGACCACCGTATCCCAGATGATCTCGATCTTCGGATTCTCGAACACGCGGTGCTGGATGATCTTCGAGGCGCGTAGCTCACGGCGCCGGTGGATGAGGTACACCTTCTCCGCGTAGCGGGTGAGGAAGTCGGCCTCTTCCGCCGCCGCGTCGCCGCCGCCGACGACGGCAATCGTGTGCCCCTTGAAGAACGCACCGTCGCAGATGGCGCAGTACGACACGCCCTTCCCCGCGTATTCCGCCTCGCCGGGCACACCGAGTTTGACGGGTGTGCCGCCGGCCGTCACGATGACCGCGGGCGATTGATAGACGTCGCCCGAATCCGTGGTGGTCTCGAAGGTGCCGTCGGGCATGCGGCGCACCGAATCCACCGTCACGCCTAACGCGAGCTCCGCGCCGAACTTGCGCGTGTGCTCCTCGAGCTTCTGGGCCAGCTCCCATCCTTCGATGCGCTCGAAGCCCGGATAGTCCTCGATGAGCTCGGTGTTGAGCAGCTCGCCGCCGGCCGCGCCGCGCTCCAACACGGTGGTGCGCAGCATCGCGCGTCCCGCGTACAATCCCGCGGTGAGTCCTGCCGGGCCGGCACCAACGATCACCACGTCATATTCGTGTCTCTCGCCCACCGCCATGCTCCTTCGATTTCCTGGTTGTGAAAGCCGTCATCGGCTTCCGCGCCATGCCGCTCACCATCAACGGTGGCGTCGTCCATCGATCCGAAAGATAAAGCACCGGGAAGGAGTCCGGCGTTCCTCAGCGAATGTGGCGGCCGCCGTCGACGATGACGAGATCCCCCGTGACGTAGTCCGCCTCAATGAGGTACAGCATCGCCTGCGCGACGTCCTCGGGCGACCCGAGTCGGCCCAACGGCGTGGTGCGCACCAGGTGCGCCGCGTCGTCGGCGCTCCAATGTTCGGGCAAGAGCACGGCGCCGGGAGCAATGGCGTTCACGCGAACGCGCGGCGCGAGGATGCGCGCGAGGACGCGCGTCATGTGGATGACGCCGGCCTTGGAGATGCCGTGCGCGGCGTACGCGGGCCAGGCTTCGATGCCGGCCAGGTCGGCGAGATTGACGATCACGCCGCCCCGCTCTCCCATCGCCCGCGCCGCCGCGCGCGCGCAGAAAAACGGCGCACGCAGGTTGAGCGCGAAGGTGTCGTCCCACTGTTCGGTCGTGATCTCGTCGAGCGGACTGCGCACCATCACCGCGGCGGAATTGACGAGTATGTCGAGGGAGCCGAAGCGCTTCACGACATCGCCGATCAGTCCGTCGGGCGCATCGGCGGCGCGCAGATCGGCGCGGAACTCCGCCGCCTCGACCCCGCGCGCGGCGAGCTCCCGGATGAGCGACTGCGCGTCGTTAGGCGAACCATGATGATGGATGGCCACGCGGGCGCCGCGGCCGGCCAGGGCCTGGACGAGGGCTCGCCCAACGCGGCGCGCGCCGCCGGTGACGAGTGCGACGCGACCCGTGGGGTCCACTCAGCGCTCCAGCGCGGCGAGGACGTCGCTCGGCGCCGGCGCGCCGCGCGCCGCGAACGCGATGCGGCCATCGCGGCCGATGCCGTACACGGTGCGCTGGATGAGCCGTCCGTCCGGTTTGAGCGCGCCGTACGCGGCGGCGATCTCCCGGTTCGCGTCGCTCAGCAACGGGAAGCCGAACTGCATCTTGGCTGCGTATCGCGCGTGCGCATCCACGCTCGCCGGATTTACGCCTAACGGCTGGACGCCGGCCTGCTCGAAGTCGCTCAACTCGTCGCGCACGGCGGAGAGTTGTTTGTTTCAGCCGGGCGTGTTGTTGCCGGGATAGAACACCAGCACCACGGCTTGTTTGGCCACGAGACGCGCGAGCGCGTACGTCTTGCCATCGCTGGCCGGCGCTTCGAACGCCGGGGCCCGGTCACCCACGGTGAGAAGGATGCTGCTCATGCGACGTGCGCCGCCAGCGCGCGGGTTCGCTCGTCCTGCCGGGTGAGCCAGGTGTCCGGCACGTGCATGCTCCCGATCACGCGCGGACCGGATTTCGCGCCGTGCCAGTCGGAGCCGCCACTCGGCACGAGGTCGAGGT
Source organism: Gemmatimonadaceae bacterium (assembly GCA_025449955.1). Classification (GTDB taxonomy): domain Bacteria; phylum Gemmatimonadota; class Gemmatimonadetes; order Gemmatimonadales; family Gemmatimonadaceae; genus JADGGM01. Next base: position 14,288 of record JANWIK010000032.1, on the reverse strand, counting down.
GGTCGGCCAGGGTCGTGATGCGGGCGATGTCTTCCGCGGAATGTCCGGGGTGCAGCACTTCGACGCCGTCGAGGCCGTCGGCGCGCAGCGCATCCAGGCGCTCGCGCGTGGCGCCGCCGCCGGGATGCGCCAACACCGCCAGGCCGCCGGCCTCGTGAACGAGCGCGATGGCTTCGCCTAACGAGAGACGGTGCTTGGGCACGAAGGCGGGACGGCCATTGCCCAACAAGCGGTCGAACGCGTCGCGGATGTCGCGGGCGTGGCCGGCGGCCACCAGGACCCGCGCCACGTGCGGCCGTCCGATGGCCGCGTCCCCCGCCTCGGCGAGCACCGCGTCCAACGGCAACGAAATGCCTAACGCATGCAGCCGCTCGACCATCCGGCCGGCGCGCTCGCGGCGCGTCCGGCGAAACACGACCAGGTGGCGCTCGATCGTATCCAGCCGCGCGAGGTGCAAGCCGAGGAGGTGGGTCTCGGCGCCGCCGTCCACGGCGCTCAACTCGACGCCGGCCACGACGCGTACGCCTAACTGCGCACCGGCCTCGCGGGCCTCGGCCACACCGGCCACCGTGTCGTGGTCGGTGAGCGCGATCGCCGCGAGGCCCGCCGCCGCGGCCGCGCCCGCCACCGCGCCGGGCGGAAGGGACCCGTCCGACGCCGTCGAATGCATGTGCAAATCCACGCACCGGGCGCCGGGTGCGCCCGGTGTCTTGGCGGCAATCGGACTCACCGGCGGTACCCCGCCTCCGGCGACGTGGCGCTTTCCTGCGAGTGCGCGAACAAGCGCGCCAGATCAGCGTCGGTCAGCTCGGCTAACGACTGGTCCCGAGAGCGCGCCCCCTGCGGCGAATATCGCACCGTGCGCACGCGGCGCTCGACGCCGGCGCCGGTGATGAAGAGCAAGGCGAACTCGTCGCGGTCGTACTGCGTGACGCGCCCCGATGGCATGACTTCCCAGCGCGCGCCATCGATCGTGAGTGTGCGAATGGGCATCAGTCCACGTCCACTTCTTCGTAGATGCGCACCGCTTCGGCCGGTTGGTCCGGCGACTCGGCGAGCGCTTTGGCGAGCGTCTTCGGGTCGTCCGCCTCGATGAATTCGACGAACGCGCCCGACAAATCGCTTTCCTCGAACATCCAGAACTTGCACGAGGCGCTGAGATAATACGTTCGCCGCGCCTTCACCTTCTGCAAGAACTTCTTCCGGTCGGCGATCGGAACGATCGAACGTCGAATAGTTAGCGCTCTGGCCACGTTAGAATCCGGCGTCCGGATAGGTCTCGAGTGTTTTCTTCACATGGGCGAGATACTGGTCGGCAACGGCGCCATCGATGATGCGGTGGTCGAACGAGATCGAGAAGTAGGCGCAGGTCCGGATTGCAATCACGTCTTCGCCGTCGGGACCGGTCATCACCTTGGGCCGCTTCTCGATCGTGCCGACGCCGAGAATCGCGACTTGCGGCTGATTGATGATCGGCGTGCCCATGAGGGAGCCGAACACGCCCGGGTTCGTGATCGTGAACGTGCCGCCCTGCACCTCTTCCGGGCTCAGCTTTTTCGCGCGCGCGCGGCCGGCGAGATCGTTGAGGGTGCGCGTGATGCCGGTGAGCGAGAGGTCGTCGGCGTGTTTGATGACCGGGACGATGAGACCCCAATCGAGCGCGACGGCGACGCCGATGTTCACCTGCTTGCGATAGATGATCGAATCGCCGGCCACCGACGCGTTCATCACCGGGAACGCTTTGATGCCGTCGACGACCGCTTTGATGATGAAGGGAAGGTATGTGAGCTTCTGCCCCGTGGCCGCCTCGAACGCGGCGCGGCGCGCGGCGCGGATGCGTGCGATACGCGTGAAGTCGATTTCCATGAACGACGTCACGTGGGCGGCCGTGCGGCGCGAGAGCGCCATGTGGTCGCTGATCAGCGCGCGCATTTTGGTCATGGGCTCGACCACGTCGCCCGGATCGGCGGTGGGCGTGGGCCACATCATGCCTAACGGAGCCGGCGTCGCGTGACGCGGTGCGCTCGGCGCCGCCGGTTGGGCCGCGCCGCCGCCGTCGATGAATTCGAGAATGTCCTTCTTGGTGACGCGGCCGGCGATGCCGGAGCCGCGCATACCGGTGAGCTCGATGCCGTGCTCCGCAGCGATCTTGCGAACGAGCGGGGACGATTTGGTGCGGAGGCGGTCCTCGAGCGAGTTGCCGCCGTTGCCGGCGTGCACGGGTGCGCTTGGTGGTGCGGCGGAAGGATGACGGGGTTCCGCCGGGGCTGACGTAGATTCGACAGCGGGGGGGGCCCCCCGCGCTCCCGATGCCGCCGGCGCCGGTGCGCCCGCGCCGACTAACGCACCCTTCTCCGTCTCCAGACGCGCCACGATCGTCTGCACCGGTACCGTCTGCCCTTCCTGCACCAAGATCTCCGCCAACACGCCCGCCGACGGCGCCGGAATCTCGGCGTCGACCTTGTCCGTCGATATCTCGAAGATCGGCTCGTCCCGCTTCACCTCGTCGCCCACCTTCTTCAACCACTTCGACAGCGTTCCCTCCGCGATCGACTCGCCCATCTGCGGCATGATCACATCGATGCGTGACACTGGCTCAACTCCTCTTCGATTGTGTCAGTCCCGTTCCCGCGTCGGCCCCGGCACGCCGCCGAATGCGCCACTGGATCAGGACAATCATCACGACTGCGCCTAACACTCCGCCACCAATGAAATACGGAAACGTGTTGCACGACGGCAGCTCCGACGCCGCCTTACAGCCCGTCACCGTATCGACGATCTGTGCAATGCCCACTCCGATCATTCCGCCGCCGAAAAAGCTGCCCGGCAACAACAGACATCCAATCGCCAGGCGCGGCGGCCCGGTTCGCTCCCGCACGTCAGTACGCCGCGAGCTGGCGCGCGACCGACACGATATCCGACGTCTGTGGCAACACGTAATCCTCGAGCGGCGGCGAATACGGCAGCGGCACGTCGGCTGCCGTCACCCGCAAAATCGGCGCGTCCAGGAATGCGAACGCCTGCTCCGTGATCCGCGCCGTCACCTCACCCGCGACGCCGCCCGTCCGCGTGTCCTCGTGCACGATCATCACGCGATTCGTCTTCTTCACCGTCGCCATGATCGCTTCGTCGTCCATCGGCAACAGCGACCGCAAGTCGAGCACCTCGACCGAGAGACCGTCCTCCTTCTCGAGCTGCTCGGCGGCCTCGAGCGCTTTCCACACCGTGGCCGCGTACGTAATGATCGACAGGTCTTTCCCTTCGCGCGCCAAACGCGCCTTCCCAATGGGCACCACGTGGTCGCCCGTGGGCAACTCTTCCTTGATGCGCCGATAGAGATACTTGTGCTCGAAGTACAACACCGGATCGTCGTCGCGAATCGCCGCCTTGAGTAGGCCGTACGCATCGCTCGCCGTCGATGGATAGACGATCTTGAGACCCGGAGTATGCAGGAACGCCGCTTCGGGATTCTGCGAGTGGAACGGGCCGCCGCGCACGTAGCCGCCGCTCGGACCGCGCACGACGAGCGGACACGGCAAGAAGGCGCGATAGCGCGCCGTGGCCACGTAGTTCGTGAGCATGTCGTACGCGCACGAGATGAAGTCGATGAACTGCATCTCGCAGACGGGCCGCATGCCCATGTGCGCGGCGCCGGCCGCGGCGCCCACGATGGCCGCCTCGGAAATCGGCGTGTCGATGACGCGCGACTCGCCGTACTTCGCCAGCAGCCCATCGGTGACCTTGAACGCGCCGCCGTAGGCGCCGATGTCTTCGCCTAACACAAAGACGTTCGGGTCGCGGTCCATCTCCTCGAACAACGCCTGCCGGATCGCCTCGAGGTACGTCGTCTCAGCCATTGAACGTCCCCCATGAGGCCGGCCGCTCGTTCGCCGCCACCGCGCTCGATACGCCGCTCCGATACCACAGCGGCTCGACCGACGGCGGATCGGCATACACGCCCGTGAGCGCATCCGCGGGCTCCGGCATCGGCGACTTCTCCGCCTCGTCCGTCGCCGCATCGATCTCGCGCTGCACGCGCGCATCGAGCTCCGCCAGTTCGTTAGGCTTCACGCCGTCCTCGCCCGTGAGGCGCGCCACGTACCGGTCCACGGGATCATTGGTCGCTTCCCACTGCGCGATCTCGCCCTCGGGCACGTACGACTGGTTGTCGTGCTCGGCGTGTCCCTTGCGGCGATAGGTGATGAGCTCGATCAACGTCACGCCCTCGCCGCGCCGGGCTCGCTCCACGGCGCGTTTGGTTACGTCGTAGGTCGCCAGCACGTCGTTGCCGTCCGCCTGCTCGCCCGGAATCCCGTACGCCAGCGCCTTGTCGCGGAATTCCGCGGCCGCCGTTTGCTTGGTAATGGGCGTCGAGTACGCATAGCCGTTGTTCTCGACGACCACGACTAACGGACAGCGCTGCACGGCGGCGAAGTTGATCCCTTCGTGGAACGCGCCCGTCGATGTCGCGCCGTCGCCCACGTATACGAGTCCCACGCGATTCTGGCCGCGCAGCTTGAAGCTCAGCGTGACGCCGGCCATCACCGGCACCATGTCGCCCAAGTGCGAGATCTGCCCGATGAACCCGCGCTCGAGATCGCCGAAATGGATGTTGAGCTCGCGGCCGCGCGTCGGCGAATCGCCCTTGGCCATGTACTGGCGGATGATCTCGAGCGGCTCGGCCCCCTGCACCAGCATCGAGCCCAGGTTCCGGATGAGCGGCGACAGGAAGTCGCCCTTCGTGCGGTCGAGCGCGTAGGCGCTCCCCACCGCGTCGGCCTCTTGGCCTAACGAGCGGAACAGGCCGCCGATCACCTTGGTTTGCCGGTACAGGTTCACCAGCCGCTCTTCGAGCGACCGCGTGAGGCGCATGTAGTAGTAGACCTCGAGCTTCTGCGCGCGGCTCAAGGACGCCGACGGCGCGCCGCTCGCCGCCGCCACGCGCGGCCGCGCCGCGTTCCGTCCGCGTGACGAGGTGCGCGATGCCATCAGTACGCCGCCTCGAGCTTGTGGTCGGGATCGGCGTTCCGGTGCACCTTCACGAAATAGCGCTTGACGTTCCGGTCGAGCCGGCTCTCGCCCGGCTGATCGGTTTCGACATCGATGAAGGTGTAATGGCCGCCCTCGGGCTTCACCTTGAGCGTCATCGTGCCTAACGCACCGGTGTACGTCCGCGCGCGCTCCTGCACGGCGCCGCGCGTCAAACCAAGGGTGGCGAAGTACTCATCGGCCAGTGCGAGCACGTCGGCCGGCGGAATGTGCGTCCGATGAAAATGGCGCATGGCGTTCAGGGAATCTTCGAGGTGTCCGCCTGGATTTCCTGCATCCAATCCGCCTGCTCGAGCGCGTGCGTCGAATCGCGGCGGAAGCGCAGGCCCATGGCCCAGTCGCCGGACGTGAGGAAGTTCAGATTCGCGTAGTACGTCCCCACCTCCGGGCCCGCGGTAAAGCTGTCCCACGTCTTGAGCCCGTCCCGGCTCTCGGCGTAAATGATGCCGGCGCCGCCCTGGATCGGTTGATTCGTATCCTTGTCGCGCACCACCACCTTGAAGCGTGCTTTCTCCCGCGCCATGGGCGGGATCGGGTCGCTCGCGATGCGAAACGCGTAGTGCGCCGTGAACGCGCGATAATCCGTGGTGTTCTCGGTCGGTTGACACGCGGTGACGGCTTGCGCCGTCACCATCACCGCGAGAAACGCCGCGGTCCATCTCACGACGCGTAGTACTCCATGCCGAGGTGCGTGATCTGCTCTTCGCCCATCAGGTGGCGCAGCGTGTTCTTGAGCTTGGTCTGCTGAATGAACAGATCGTGCTCGGGCTGCAGGCCCGGCGCCGCCATCGGACTCTTGAAATAGAATGACAGCCATTCCTGGATCCCCTTCAATCCCGCACGCTGCGCGAAATCCATGAACAGCGCGAGATCGAGCACGATGGGCGCCGCGAGAATCGAGTCGCGGCACAGGAAGTTTATCTTGATCTGCATGGGGTACCCTAACCACCCCTTGATGTCGATGTTGTCCCAGCCTTCCTTGTTGTCGCCGCGGGGCGGGTAGTAATTGATCCGCACGACGTGCGAGAAGTCCTTGTACAACTCGGGATACTGTTCCGGCTGCAAAATGGTGTGCAGCACGCTGAGCTTCGACTCCTCCTTCGTCTTGAACGACGCCGGATCGTCGAGCACTTCCCCGTCGCGGTTCCCGAGGATGTTGGTGGAATACCAGCCTAACAAGCCGAGCATGCGCGCCTTGAGCGCGGGCGCGATGACGGTCTTGAGCCACGTCTGCCCCGTCTTGAAGTCCTTGCCCGAGATCGGCACGCCGCGGTCGTTGGCCAGACTCATGAGCGCGGGCGCATCCACCGCCAAGTTAGGCGCGCCGTTCGCGAACGGGACGCCTTCCATGATCGACGCCCAGGCGTACAGCATCGCGGGCGAGATCGCATCGTCGTTCCGCTCCATGGCCTTCTCGAACTGATCGACCGTGGCGTGCTGCGCCGCGGCCTTGATGTACGTCTCGGTCGACGCGCACCACACCATGACTAACCGATCGAGCTTGTGCTTGGCCTTGAAGTCGCGGATGTCCTGCCGCAGCTGCTCGGCGAGGTCGCGCTTCGTTTTCCCCTTCTTCACGTTCGTGCCGTTGATGCGCGTCACGTAGCGATTCTCGAACACCGCCGGCATCGGCGTGATCGCGCTCAGGAAGTCGGCGAGCGGCGCGATGTGATGCTCCTCGAGCACGCCGGCCTTGCGTGCGGCCGTGAGCGCGTCATCGGGAATCGGATCCCAGGCGCCGAACACGAGATCGTCGAGCGCCGCGAGCGGCACAAATTCCTTAATGAGCGGCGCACGATTCTCCGTGCGCTTGCCCAACCGGATGGTGGCCATCTGCGTGAGCGACCCGATCGGATGCGAGAGTCCACGCCGCACGCTCTCCGTGCCCGCCATGAACGTCGTTGCCACGGCGCCGAGGCCCGGCGTGAGCACTCCGAGACGACCGGTTGCCGGTCGCGGAACTGGCCGGTTCCCGGCCGTTGAGGAACCCTGCACGAACTATTCTCCTTTGGCGATGACGCGCTTCGCCGGCGCGCTGCGACGCAGCGCAGACCCCGCCTCACTCAGCGCACGAACGGTAGGTGGACCCGACTCGTCGCGCCGCACGGCCGCGTGTACGGCGGCGATGCGTTGGGCGGCAGTGATCCACGCGATGACAGTCAACAGAACAATGATGGCAATGAGAACGAGCCCGCCAAGCGCGAGCCCGAAGAACGCCTGCGGCGCAGACAGCAATACCACCCGCTCCGGCCGCTGGAGCAATCCAACGTGCGCATCCACGCCCAATGCCGCAGCGCGTGCGCGCGTGTACGACGTCACAAACGTTCCGATCAAGCCGAGTATGCAGACCACGACCATCGCGGTGCCGACCCAGCCCGGCCGCGTCGAGAAAAACACGGCCAGCCCGCCCAACACGAACCCGTCCGCCACCCGGTCCAACGTCGAATCGTAGAAGGCGCCGAACGGCGAGCTCTGGTTGGTGCGTCGCGCCACCATCCCGTCGAGCACGTCGAACAGCGCCGTCAACCCGAGGAACCATCCTCCGGTACGGATGTGCCCCGTGCCGTAGATGATCCCTCCGGCTACCGAGCACAGCGTTCCGACCGTGGTGATGGTATTCGGTCGAACCCCGCGGCGTACCAGCCACTCTGCGACCGGACTGATGAGGGCCAGGTAACCGCGTTTCAGCCAATCGGGCAGTAGTCTCATTCGGCGGCCGCGCGCAATGCATGATCCGTCATGCGCCGAACCGACACACCCAGCGTTGCGTAGTGCATACTCGACCCGCGCAGATGCAAACGGGCCGGAGTCTCGCTCCGGCCCGGAAGTTATCCGCAGTAAAAGCGCCGAGCAACCCGCGCTTACGGGAGTTGCCAGGTGTACGTCGACGTGAGCGTCACGTCGTCGCGCGTATACGTGTGCGTGCCGTCCACCGTCCGCGCTTTGAGCGACACCGTCGCGCCTGCGCCCACGCCCGGCACGCTCAACGCCGTGGTGCTGTTCCCCGCCACCTGTCCGGCGAGAATGTCGCTGCCGCCCGAGGTGACGTACACGTTCACCGGCTGCGCGAGATTGTTCGTGACCTTGAACGTCACCGGCTTGGCGGCGGCAGCAGCGGGTGCCGGTGCGGTGTTGACCTTGACGCCGCGGTGACAGCCGACGAGCGCGGCGCTCAACAGAAGCGCCACCAAAACTTTCGACATTGCGTGTCTCCTCTCTATAGAAACGAGGACGGGTGACGCTGCGCCAAATGAGAACCGGCGCAGCGTGGCTGAGAATATCGCGCATCACCCGCTATGCACAATGGAGGCCCAACAGCTACCGATACAGTTGGTACTTCCGCGATTCCTGCTCGAAGCGCACAGTAGCCGGCAACGAGGCATCGATGAGGCTGTCCGGATCCGCGCCGGACACGAGCGCGGCCCGTGCCGAGGGCACGCCGAACAGAAGGTCGAACGATTCGGGGCGGATGCGCAGCGAGTCGCCGTTGACGCGCGCCACGGCCCAGATGATCGCAGCACCGATGCGCGACGTTTGGAGATGATCCCGATCGGTGATCTCGATCTTGAAGCCATTCACCTCTTTGCCGCCGTACCTGTGATCTGTTGGATCGTGCGGCGTGAATCGCTCGGCTTCGAATTTCACGCCGGCGAGATTGCGATCAGAGAGCAGCTCGACGACGCGCTTCGCATTGAGCCACGGCGCGCCAACCACCTGGAACGCTTCGCCTGTGCCGCGCCCAACGGAAAGATTCGTCGACTCGAGCCACACGATGCCGGGGTACAGCGTGGCGCTGGCGAGCGAGGGCATGTTGGGCGACGGCTTGATCCACGGCAGGCCGGTTTGGTCGAACCACTCCGCGCGTCGCCAGCCGGACATCGGAATCACGTGGAGATCGGCATGAATGCCGAGGATGTCGTTGTAGAAGCGCGCGAGCTCGCCCATCGTGAGACCATGGCGCATTGGAATGGGATAGAGCGCCGTGGGGTGCGCGGGACGCGCCGCTGATCCGGTGCCGGCGAACGCGATCGTGCTGTCGAGCACCGGACCTTCGACGTGCATGCCGGTGATCGGATTCGGCCGGTCGGGCACGATCACCATCACGTGGTGTTGGGCCGCGGCGCGCATCGCGTACACCACGGACGCGACGAACGTCCAGTCTCGCGCGCCCAGATCCTGCAAGTCGACGACGAGCACGTCGAGACGATCGAGCAGCGAGTCGGGCGGCGCGAGTACCGTGCCGCCGTAGAGCGAATAAATCGGCAGCCCCGTGCGCGCATCGCGACCGTTCGCCAGATTGGTGCGATCCTCGGTGCCGCGAATCCCATGTTCGGGTGACAGCAGCGCGACGAGCTTCGGAGCAGGCACGCTGTCGTTCTGAGCTTTCGACGCCCGATACAGCAGGTCGATGTCGCTCGTCCCGTGTTCATCGACACCGGATTGATTGGTCAGCAAGCCGACGCGTTTTCCCGCGAGCAGCGATGCGCTGTCCCGCAACAACACGGTGATCCCGGGTTCGACGTGCGTTTGGCGCGGCTCGCCGCCCATTCCACCCATTCCGCCCGCGCACGCCACGACGAGGGTGATCGCCCCCGCTTCAATCCACTTCTTGCCCACCCGATGATGCATGGCTTGGCTCATTCTCCCCATGGGACGGTGGAAGATACATCGCGCGCAGCCGCGACGCGCCGCACGGTCTTTGTGACGCTGCTTGCAGTGTTCGGCGTGGTGTGCGTCGCGGCTCCATTGATGGCGCAAACGTCGCCGCATCTTGCGGACGACGCACCCGCGCACGCGGTACGCGACTCGATGCGCGCGGTGCTCGAGCGCGGCTTGGCCGACCGCGCGTACCCGGGAGCCGTGGCCATCGTGGGCGACAAGCGCGAGGTGATCGCCACGGTGGCCGTGGGCCGTCAAGATTGGGCGCCGTCGCCGCGCACGGACGAGAACACGATGTGGGATCTCGCGTCGCTCACCAAAGTGATCGGCACGACGACGGCGCTCATGCAACTCTGGGCCGCGCATCGCGTGGACCTCGACGCGCCGGTGCAGCGGTACCTGCCCGAGTTCGTCGGACCGCACAAGGAATTGGTCACGGTGCGACATCTCCTAACGCACAGCTCGGGGATGCCCGCCTGGCGTCCGTTGTACAAGGAAGCCACGTCGCCGGCCAACGCGATCCAGCTGCTCTTCCAGACGCCGCTCGACACGCTGCCGGGCGTGCGCATGGTGTACAGCGACCTGGGCGCGATGTTGCTGGGCAAGATCGTGGAACGCGTGTCGGGCGAGCCGCTCGACGTGTACGTGAGGCGCCACGTGTTCGCTCCGTTAGGCATGACGTCCACGATGTACCGGCCGCCGGCCCGCTTGCTCGCACGCATCGCGCCCACGGAGCGCGACCCGTGGCGCGGCCGGTTGGTCCACGGCGACGTGCACGACGAAAACGCGTACTATCTGGGCGGCGTGTCGGGCCACGCGGGCCTATTCAGCTCGGCCGCCGACCTGGCCCGCTTCGCGCGCATGTACCTGGAAGGGGGCCAGCTCGACGGCGCGCGCATCGTGACGGAGGCGGCCATCGACACGTTCACGCACGTGCAGGATTCCACGCTCTCCAACCGTGCCCTCGGATGGGAAGTGCCCAACGGAAGCAATTCGGCCGGACACAAGATGTCCGCCCGCGCGTTCGGACACACCGGCTTCACCGGCACATCGATCTGGATTGACCCGGCGCGCGATCTTTTCGTCATCCTGCTGAGCAATCGTGTCGACCCCACCCGCGACAATCCGCGCCTGGGACCGGTGCGCGTCCAGCTCGCCGACGCCGTCGTGTCGGTCGTCGACGCCCATGGTCCGAACGCGCCATCCACGGCCGGAGCCACTCCATGAAGCTGACCCTGCTGGACTGGTCGCTCGTCGTCGCCTACTTCGCCGTCTCGTCGTGGATCGGGTTCATCTTCACGAAGAAAGGCGGCGCGAGTCTCAACGAATACTTCCTCTCGGGCCGCAACGTGCCGTGGTGGTTGGCCGGCACGTCGATGGTGGCCGCGACGTTCGCCGCCGACACGCCGCTCGTGGTGACCGGACTCGTGGTGGCGAACGGCGTCGCGGGCAACTGGCTGTGGTGGAACATGCTCATGAGCGGCATGCTCACCGTGTTCTTCTTCGCGCGGCTGTGGCGGCGGGCGCGCGTGATGACCGATGTCGAATTCGCCGAGATCCGCTACAGCGGCCGGCCGGCCGCCGCGCTGCGGGGCTTCCGCGCCCTGTATCTCGCCATCCCGATGAACCTGATCATCCTCGGATGGGTGACGCGCGCGATGATCAAGATCCTGACCATCTCGTTAGGCGTGAACCCGTACATGGCGGTCGCCATCTGCTTCGGCGTCACGATGCTGTACTCCGTCGCGGCGGGACTGTGGGCCGTCCTGTGGACGGACCTCATCCAGTTCGTGATCAAGATGACGGCGGTGATCGTGCTCGCGGTCTACTCGGTGAAAGCCGTAGGCGGCATGGACGCCCTCAAGCGCGGCGTGTCGGCGCACTTCGGCAGCGAGACGGCGGCGCTCTCGGTGCTGCCGGTCTCGGTGCAGCACGGCTCGATCGCCGCGTACGCGTGGATGCCGCTCCTCTCGTTAGGCGTGTTCCTGTTCATGCAGTGGTGGGCGGCCTGGTATCCCGGCGCCGAGCCGGGCGGCGGCGGCTACATCGCCCAACGCATTTTCTCGGCGCGCACCGAACGGGACGGCGTGCTGGCGACGCTCTTCTTCCAGGTCGCCCACTACGCCGTGCGGCCGTGGCCGTGGATCATCACGGGACTCTGCACGATCATCCTGTATCCCACGTTAGGCGACAAGGAGTCGGGCTATGTCCATGCGTTCGTCGACCTCCTGCCCACCGGCTGGCGCGGGTTCATGCTGGCCGGGTTCGCCGCCGCCTACATGTCCACCATCGGCACGCAGCTCAACTGGGGCGCGTCGTATCTGGTGAACGATTTCTACAAACGGTTCGTGAATCGCGACGCCGACGACCGCCACTACGTGCAGGTGTCGCGGTGGGCGACCATCTTCCTGTTCCTGGGGTCGATCGCCGTCACGTGGCAGCTGTCGTCGGTCGAGCAGGCCTGGCGCCTTCTGCTTGCGTTAGGCGCTGGCACAGGGCTCGTGCTCATTCTGCGGTGGTACTGGTGGCGCGTGAACGCCTGGTCGGAGATCAGCGCCATGATCACGTCGTTCGTCGTCGCCATCGTGGTGTTGGGCTACGCCGGCCGGCTGCTCCACGCCATGGGCATGGTCTCGCGCCCCGACGCGTTCGTGCCGGCGGTCATCTCGGCCGGCGGGCCTAACGCAGACGCGTGGGTCATGGTCATCACCGTCGGCATCACCACCGTCGTCTGGCTCAGCGTCACCTTCCTCACGGCGCCGGAACCGAAAGAGGTGCTCGAGTCGTTCTACACGCGGGTTCGCCCCGGAGGCCCCGGGTGGGCGCGGATCTCGCAAGGCATGGGATTGGGACGCGAGTCGATTCCAGGCGGCTCCGGTGCGTGGGCCAATTGGGTGGCGGGTATCGTGGCGGTGTACGGAACGTTGTTCGGAACGGGCAAGATCATTTTCGGGTACATGGCACAAGGCCTTGGCCTGCTGGCCATCGCCCTCGTCGCCTTCCTATGGATCGCGCGATCGTTCCGATCGGAAGGCACCGACGCACCCAGCCCTGTTCCGGTCGGCGCCACGGTGGCGCAGGCGGCCGCCGGCAGCGACGACTAGAACAGCCCGGCACCAACAGAAATCTGCCTGGCGGGTTACGACACCGCCGATGCAGCCGAGCGATCCGTCGTGATCCGTGCAGTTATCCGCTCAATCCGTGTTCAAGAGCGAGGAAGCCCTCCAGGCGGTGGCCAGCGAACTAAGTAAAATCCACCGGCCGCCGTAGCGCTCCATTGAATCGTCGTATACGGTAGGGTAGTTTTACGGAAAGCGGGACAGGCCCGCCACTTACACAGAGGTACCGATGAGCACCACTCAGCAACCCGCAGTCACGGTCACGGTTACCCCAGGCGCGACCGTCGAGGTCAAGCGCTTCATGGAGCAGGAAGGCGTGTCCAGCGAGCAGGGCGGGCTCCGGGTGAGCGTTCAACCCGGCGGCTGCAGCGGCTTTCGCTATGGCCTGCTCATCGAAGAGCAGTCGGCGGAAGATGATGTGATCGTCGACCAGGGCGAATTCAAGGTTTTCGTTGACCCGTTCTCCGCCCAATACCTGAACGGCGTCACGATCGATTACGTCACGTCCATGCAGGGCTCCGGGTTCACGTTCAAGAACCCGAACGCGACTGGCGGCTGCGGTTGCGGGAGCTCGTTTACCGCATAGGGAAGCGGGAAGAGGGAAGCGGGAAGAGGGGCGGAACGACATCACTGATCACCCGGGCGCGAGAACCCGACGCTTGAACTCTCGCCCCCAGGTATTGATGTTCCACCCCTCTTCCCTCTTCCCCATTTGTCCAGATTCTCCGCCCTCGACGCCGTCGTCCTCCTCCTGTATCTCGCGGGGACGACGGCGCTTGGCATCTGGGTGGGTCGGCGACAGCGCGATGCGAAAGATTACTTCGTCGCCGATCGCTCGATCGTCTGGTGGGTCGTTCTCTTCTCCGTTGTCGCCACTGAAACCAGCGCGCTCACCTTCATCGGCGCGCCCACGTTTTCCTACCTCGGCGACTTCGGGTTTCTGCAGATCGTGGCCGGATACATCCTCGGCCGCATCGTCATCGCGTTCACGCTGCTGCCGCGCTATTACGACGGCGAGCTCGTCACCGCGTACGGACTCCTCGAGCGGCGATTTGGGTTAGGCGCGCGACGCTTCGCGTCCGTGGTCTTCATGGCCACGCGCGCGCTCGCGGACTCCGTGCGCATCTTCGCCACCGCGATCCCCATCGCCATCATCGTCGGATCCGTGCTGCCGCGGCGCCAGGCGATGCCCGCGGCCGTGCTGCTCCTCGGCATTCTCACCATCATCTATACGTATCGCGGCGGCATGAAGGCCGTGGTATGGACCGAGCTGCTGCAGGCGGCGGTGTACGTCGGCGGCGGCGTCGCGGCGATCGTACTCTTGGGACACGTCGTGCCGGGCGGATGGTCGGACATCATGCGCGCCGCGCGCAGCGCCGGGAAGCTTCGGTTAGTCGACACCTACACGGGCATCGACCGCGCGAACACGCTGCTCGCGGGACTCGTCGGCGGCGCGTTCCT
>JANWIK010000031.1 GCA_025449955.1 Gemmatimonadaceae bacterium | reverse complement strand
GCCGACTGATGTCGACGTGATCGACGATTCGCCGTTCGTCGTCGAGCTGGATCAGTTTTCGGGGCCGCTCGATCTGCTGCTCACGCTGATTCGCGAAGAACAGGTCGAGATCACCGACATCCCGATCGCGCGCATCTGCGAGCAATTCCTGGCGCGCATCCATACGTTAGGCCTGGGTCAGGCGGCCGAGTACCTCGAGATGGCGGCGCGGCTGATCCGCATCAAGGTGCAGATGCTGCTGCCGCGCCACGGCGACGACGAGGCCTGGGACGACCCGCGCGCCGAGCTCGTTAGGCGGCTGCTCGAGTACCAACAGGTTCGCGAGGTGGTGGACGTGCTCGAGACGCGCGGCGAGGAGCGCCGGCGGCGATTCGCGCGCGGGTACCTGCCCGTCGAAACCGTGACGCCGCCGCCGTCGCCGCTGTCGCTCTCCTTGCCCGAGCTGCTGGCGGCGGTGGATCGCGTGCTGCGCATGCTGCGCGAGCCGGACGTGCACGACATCGTGCCGCGCGCGCTCGACGTGGAAGGCGCGATCGGAACCATTCGCGCGGTGCTGGCGCTGCGCGCGAGCGCGCGCTGGCGCGACGTCGTTGCGTTAGACGCCGAGCCGTGGGAAGTGCTGTCGGCGCTGCTCGGCTTGCTCGAGCTGGCGCGCCGCGGGGAGCTGCGGTTGCGCCAACCGCGCCCGTTTGCCGATGTGGAGATTTCGCGTGACGCCGCTAGCGAAGCTGCTTGAAGCCGCGTTGTTCGCGAGCGGTCGCCCGGTGCCGCTCGACGAGCTGTACGCGCTCGATTCCGAATCGTCGCCGGCCGCATTCGCGATGGCGCTGGACGAGATCCGCGAGTGCTACGACAACCAGGGGCACGGCGTCGAGCTGATCGAGTTAGGCGGCGGCTGGCAAGTGCTCACGCGGCCCGAGTTCACGGAGACCATCGAGCGCGCCCAACTGGCGTCGCGGCCGCAGCGGCTGTCGTCGGCGGCGCTCGAGACGCTGGCGATCGTCGCCTACCGGCAGCCGATCGGCCGCGCGGACATCGAAGAGATCCGCGGCGTCTCGGTGGGCGGCATGCTCAAGACGCTGCTCGAGCGCGGACTCATCGACGTGATCGGGCGCGCCGAGGGATTGGGACGTCCGCTGCTGTACGGCACGACGCCGGCCTTCCTCGAACAGTTCGCGCTCCGGCATCTGGGCGAGCTGCCGCGCGCCGACGAACTGGCGGTGGCGCTGCGCGCTGAGCCGCGGCCGCTCTGACCGCCATGCCGATGCGCATTCAGCGTGCGCTCGCGCGCGCCGGTGTCGCATCCCGCCGCAAAGCCGAGGCGTTAGTCGAATCGGGACGCGTGACCGTGAACGGGACGCGCGCCGAGATCGGCCAGGTGGTGGATCCCGAGCGCGACAAGATTGTCGTCGATGGGCGTCGTGTGGGCGCGCCGGTCGCGGAGCAATGGATCGTCCTGAACAAACCGGCGGGTGTGATGACGACGCGGTCCGATCCGCGCGGCCGGCGGACGGTGTTCGAGTTCGTTCCGCCCGTCGCCGGTTTGACGTACGTTGGTCGGCTCGACTACCTCACCGAAGGTGTGTTGTTGTTCACGACGGACGGCGCGGCCGCGCACGCGCTCATGCATCCGCGCGGCGAGGTGGAGCGGACGTATGAAGTCACGGTGCACGGCGACGCACCGGCGGCGGTGCGCGCGGCACGGCGCGGCGTGGTGCTGCACGACGGACCGGTCGACCTGCACGACATCGAGGCATCGCCGGTGGATGCCGGACGGTGGGTGCTCCGGGTGACGATCGCCGAAGGGCGCAATCGGGAAGTGCGCCGGCTGTGCCGCGAGCTTGGCTTGAGCGTCGAGCGGCTGGTGCGGACACGCTTTGGACCCGTGGACCTCGGCCGCTTGGCGCCGGGGGAGTCGCGGCCCCTCACGGCGCGCGAGCACGCGCGCGTGCGCGAGCTGATCACTTTGCAGCGTTAGGCACGAATGGAACTCCGAGAGTCGACGGTCTTGTTGTTAGGCGGCAGCGGCCTGGTGGGGATGGCGGTGGCGCGGCGGCTGCTCGCGTTCGGTCCCACGCGCCTCATCATTTCGGGCCTCACGCAGGACGAAGCGGAGTCGGGCGTCACGGAGCTGCGCGCGCACGCGGGCGGGTGCGCCATCGATGCGGCGTGGGGGAACATCTTTGCGCCGGCGGATCTCGCCGCGCGGTCGCGCGACGAGATCCTGGGCGATCCCACGGCGCGGCGCCGGTTGGTGGAAGACTACGTGGCGCCTTACGGGCAGAGTCCGCTCGACGAGAATCTGCTCTTCACGTGGCTGGTCACCTATCGGCCGGATCTGGTCGTCGACTGCGTGAACACGGCGACGGCGCTCGCCTACCAGGACGGACACGCGAGCGCGCTCTCACTGCTCAAAGCGGCCGATGCAGGCGCCGTGACGCGCGAAGGCGTGGAGCGGCATCTGCTCACGCTGCCGCTGCCGCAGCTCATCCGGCACATCGAGTCGCTGGTGGAAGGCATGCGGCGCGCGGGCACGCAGACCTACGTCAAGATCGGCACGAGCGGCACGGGCGGCATGGGACTCAACATCCCGTACACCCACAGCGAGGAGAAGCCGTCGCGGACGCTCATGTCCAAGTCGGCGGTGGCGGGCGCGCAGAGCCTGCTGCTCTTTCTGTTAGGCCGAACGCCGGGTGCGCCGGCGACCATCGAAATCAAGCCCACGGCCGCGATCGCGTGGCGGCGGATCGGCTACGGGCCCATCCGGCGGCGGGGCCGTACGATCGAGATCGTCGATTGCGAGCGGCCCCTGCCGGTGGGCGAGGCGTTTGCGGCGGGCGCGTCGGGCTGGGTGCGTACCGGCAAGCCGCTCGAGAACGTGTTCATCGACGTGGGCGAGAACGGCGTATTCGCGCGCGACGAATTCGAAACGGTCAGTGCGTTAGGCCAAATGGAATTGGTCACGCCCGAGGAGATCGCCGAGGCGGTGGTGATGGAAGTGCAGGGGCGTCCGACGGGCAAGGACGTGGTGGCGGCGCTCGACAGCGCCACGCTCGGTCCGACGTATCGCGCCGGGTATCTGCGCGCCGTGGCGGTGGACGGCCTGTCGCGCCTCGAGGGCGAGCACGGCGTACGGTCGATCGCGTTCGAGATGCTCGGTCCGCCTCGCCTCACCAAGCTGCTCTACGAGGCGTACACGCTCGGACGGTTGTGTCCGTCGGTGCGCGCGCTGGCGTCGGCGGACTCGGCGCGACTGGCGCGCGAGTCGGAGACGCTCCTCCGCGAGCGCGAGCACGCGATCCGCCGGCAGATTCTGTCCGTTGGGCTTCCGATTCTGTTGGCGGACGGCCGGTCGCTCCTGCGCGGCGAGTCAGTGGTCGTTCACCCCGACGGACGCGGCACCGACATCGCGCCGCGAGGCTGGGTCGACCTGCGCCCGTCCAACATGGACCAGTGGGTGCGCCGCGCGCGAACCATTGCCGAGGCGAAGCGCGACGACGAAAACGGGTCAGGCGCCGACTGGATGGCGGTCGATCCCGATGCGCCGATCGCGCCGGCGCGTCTCGCGGTCTGGATCTTCGAGCACGAGGACGGGGGCTTCCGCGTCAAGCGCTGAGGCGTCCGCCATGCCTGCAGGCCGTTCCCACACCGACATCTGACGCGTCGACTCATCGAACCTTCGAGGTGTACGCGTAGTATTACTGAAGGTTTTCGATTCACCCTTCACAGTGCGGAGTTGTACGTGGCGACACGCGCGATGCCGGCCGCCGACACGGCGCTGGTTCAGGGAATTCTCGAACAGGTCGGCCGCCGGATCGTGGGCCAGGACTACATGGTCGAGCGCCTGCTCATCGGGTTGCTCACCGGCGGGCACGTGCTGCTCGAGGGCGTCCCCGGTCTCGCGAAAACGCTCACGGTGAAGACGCTCGCCGAAGCGATTCACACGACGTTCCAGCGCATCCAATTCACGCCCGACCTGCTGCCGGCCGACGTCATCGGCACACAGATCTTCGATCAACGGAACGGAGAGTTCCGCCCCAAGAAAGGGCCGATCTTCGCCAACATCATTCTCGCCGACGAAATCAATCGCGCGCCGGCCAAGGTGCAGAGCGCGCTGCTCGAGGCGATGCAGGAACGGCAGGTCACGATCGGCGGCACGACGTATCTTCTCGAGGAGCCGTTTCTCGTGCTCGCGACGCAGAATCCGATCGAGCAGGAGGGCACGTATCCGCTGCCGGAAGCGCAGGTCGACCGCTTCATGCTCAAGTTGCGCGTCGGATATCCGTCGCGGCAGGAAGAGAAGGAGATCATGCGGCGCATGTCGAGCGGCGTGCCGATTCCGATCGATGCGGTGGCGAGTCCCGCCATGATTCTCGAGGCGCGCCGCCGGATCGCCGAGTTGTACGTGGACGATCGCGTGGTGGATTACATCGTCGACATCGTGCATGCGACGCGCACGCCGGCCGAGGCTGGGTTAGGCGAGCTCAAGCCGCTGATCGAGTACGGGGCGAGTCCGCGCGCGACGATCTTTCTGGCGCAGGGCTCGCGCGCCCATGCGTTCCTGCGCGGGCGCACGTTCGTGACGCCCGACGACGTGAAGGCGGTGGCGCCGGACATCCTCCGTCACCGCGTGCTCACCACCTACGAAGCGGAAGCCGAGGAAGTCTCGAGCGACGAGATCATCCGACGCATTCTGGCGGCCATCGAGAGTCCGTGATGCGGACGGCGCGCCTCCCCAGTCCCGACGTGCTCAGGCAGGTAAAGCTGATCGAGCTGCGCACGCGAGGACTCGTGGATTCGCTGTTCACCGGGGAATACCGCTCCGTGTTCAAGGGGCAGGGCATGGAGTTCTCCGAGGTGCGCGAGTATCAGCCGGGGGACGAGGTGCGGGCCATCGATTGGAACGTCACGGCTCGTATGGGACACCCATACATTAAGCGATACATCGAGGAGCGCGAGCTCACGGTGATGCTGGCGGTGGATCTCTCGGGCTCGGAGCGCTTCGGCACCGTGTCGCGCTTCACGAGCGAGCTCGCGACGGAGCTGAGCGCCGTGCTCGCGATGGCGGCCATCCGCAACAACGACCGGGTGGGCGCGCTCCTGTTCACGGACCGGATCGAGCATCTCGTGCGGCCCGGCAAAGGGCGGCGGCACGTGCTCCGGTTAGTCCGCGATCTCCTGGCGTGGCAGCCGGATCGGAACGGCACCGATATCGGGCGCGCCACCGAGTATCTGGCGAAGCTGTTGCCCCACCGGACGATCGTCTTCATCATCTCGGACTTCGTGTCGCCGGCGCTCGAGCGGCCGCTCAAACAGCTCGCCCAACGACACGATGTGGTCGCGGTGACGATCGAGGATCCGCGCGAGCGCGTGTTGCCGGACGTCGGGCTGGTGCGGTTCACCGATCCCGAGACCGGCGGCACGGTGGACGTGAACACGAGCGACCGCCGTGTGCGCGAGCGGTACGACCGGCAGGTGCGCGCCGAGCGCGACGCGCGCACGCAGCTCTTCCGCCGGTTGGCGATCGACGAAATCGCGGTGCGCACCGAGCGCAGCTACGTGGAGCCCTTGCTCAAGTTCTTTCGCATGCGCATGGAGCGCGGGGTGGGGCGATGATCGGGGTGCTCGCCGCGCTGCTCCTCGCGCCGCAGGCGGTGCAAGCTCGCGCGCCGTCGCAGGGCGGGGCGGTGTCGCGCGTCGAGATGGGCATCGCCGTCGAGCCGGCGGTCGTGACCGTGGGGCAGCCGTTCCTGCTCACGCTGCGCGTGCGTGCTCCGTTAGGCGCAGACGTCGGGCTGCCGGTCGGCCCCGACAGCGGGCTGTCGGTGGAGGCGATCGACCCGCGGCAACTCACGACGTCCACCGATACGGGCTTCATCGAGCGGACGGGGCGGTACCGGCTGGTGGCCTGGGACACCGGCTCGCAATCGGCCCGGTTAGGCGACGTGGTGATCACGATGAACGGGCGCGC
This sequence comes from Gemmatimonadaceae bacterium, assembly GCA_025449955.1. Taxonomy (GTDB): domain Bacteria; phylum Gemmatimonadota; class Gemmatimonadetes; order Gemmatimonadales; family Gemmatimonadaceae; genus JADGGM01. The sequence goes on along the minus strand of JANWIK010000031.1, from coordinate 7,064 downwards.
GCTGCGCTACACGATCGCGGGCGACACGGTGCACGTGAGCAGCGTGCTGCCGGCCGACACGGCGCGCCGCGTCCCGAAGCCGGGGCGCGACGTGCTGGCGGCGGGGATCCCGTGGTGGGTCTGGGCGCTCGCCGCGTTCGCGCTGCTGGCCATCGCGTCGGCGCTCTGGTGGTGGTGGCACCGGCATCGCGACCGCGTGCGCGATGGTCCTGACTTGGAACCCATCGTCGTCGCTCGGCGCGCATTCGCGCGGCTCGATGCGCTGGCCCTGTTCGAGGCCGGCGAGCGGGGACGCTTCGTGACGTTGAACGTCGACGCGGCGCGCGACTATCTCGCGGCGCGCCTCCCGGCGGCGCTGCGATCGCTCACCGACACCGAGTTGTTAGGCGCGGTGCGCGAGGAACCCGCGATCCCGCTCGACCGGTTGGCCGCGCTGCTCGCGGAAACGGATCTCATCAAGTTCGCGCGCCGCCCCGTGGCGCGTGAGCGCGCCGCCGAGCTCGTGGCCGAGGTGCGCGCGATCGTCGAGCAGGTCGAGACGACGCTGGTCGAGCAGGCCGCGGCCGCGGCGCGCGCGGAGAAGGCGGCATGATCGACCTGTTGGGCACGGTGCGCTTCGGAGCGCCATGGGTGCTGCTGGCGTTAGTCGTACTCCCCGCGTGGTGGGTCTGGCGGCGCAGACGCCGGCCGCCGGCCATCGTGTTCTCGCGCACCGACGTCTTGGCGAAAGGCCCCAAGTCGGGGCTCTTCGTCACGCGCACGCTGTTCGTGCTGCGCAATCTCCTCCTCGCCGGCTTGATCATCGCGATCGCGCGGCCGCGGACGGGGGCGCACGCGGAGAACATCACCACCGAAGGCATCAACATCGTGCTCGCGATCGACTTGTCGAGCTCGATGTTGTCCGAGGACTTTCAGCCGCAGAACCGCCTCGAGGTCGCGAAGGACAAGGTGAAGCAGTTCATCGTTGGGCGCCGCAACGACCGCATCGGCCTCGTGGCGTTCGCGGCCGAGGCGCTCACGCAGGTGCCGCTCACGGTGGATTATCCGGTGCTGCTCGCGGCCGTGGACAATCTCGAGGCCGGACAGCTCGAGGACGGCACCGCCATCGGCACCGCGATCGCGACGGCGGCCAACCGCTTGCGCACGGCGCCGGGGAAATCGCGCGTCATCATTCTCCTAACGGACGGCGTCAACAATCGCGGCGCGATCGACCCGCGCACGGCGGCGCAGGCCGCGGCGGCGATCGGGGTCAAGATCTACACGATCGGCGTGGGGTCGGAGGGCATGGCGCCGGTGCCCGTTGGGCGCGGGCTCATGGGCCTGCGCTACGAGTATCGGCCAGTGGAGATCGATGAAGCGCTGCTGCGCGACATCGCGAGCACCACCGGCGGCCGCTATTTCCGCGCCGTGGATGCGGCGGCGCTGCAGAGCATTTACGAGCAGATCGACCAGCTCGAGCGCGAGCCGCTGCACGCGCGGACCTACGTGCGCTACACCGAGCAGTTCCGCTGGCCGTTAGGCGCAGCGCTGCTCGCGTTGTCGCTCGAAGTGATGCTGCTCGCATGGCGGGGGCCGCTCCCGTGATCGAGACGCCGTTCTTCGACGATCCGTGGATGCTCGCGGCGACGCCGATCCTCGTGCTGGCGGTGGTGCTGCTCATCATCGGCGCCTACCGGCGCCGCCGGACGCGCCTCCGGCGCCTGGCGTCGTCGGCGGTGATCGAGCGCTTGCTGCCGCCTGCCGTCGAGCGCTCGCCGTGGCGGCGCGCCACGCTGCTCGGTCTCGCGGCCGCGTTCGCCGGCGTCGCGTTCGCCGGTCCGCGATGGGGCACCGAACGAACGGTGGAGCGGGGCAGCGGCGTCGACATCGTGTTGGCCATGGACGCGTCGCTCTCGATGCTCGCGACCGACGCGCATCCGAGTCGTCTGGAGAACATGAAGGAGGAGGCGCGACGTCTCCTGGCGTTGTCCGGCGGCGACCGGTTCGGCCTCGTCGCGTTTGCCGGGCGCAGTTACATCCTGACACCGCTCACCGTCGATCAGGGCGCGCTCGATCTCTACCTGGACAACCTCGATCCCACGGTGGTCGGCGAAGCTGGCACGTCGATGTCGCGCGCCATCGCACAGGGCACCGATCTCCTGTTAGCCACGCCGACGACGAGCGACCGCGCGTTGATCGTGATGAGCGATGGCGAGTCGTTCGAGTCGACGGACGACGTCGTAGCCGCCGCCAAGGCCGCCGCCGACTCGGGAATCGCGGTGATCACGGTGGGCTTCGGCACGGTGAACGGCACGACCATACCAATTGTCGGCCCGCAAGGTATTACTCAGAAGAAGGACCAATCGGGCCACATCGTGATCACGCATTACACACCGGACATGCTCCAGGCGGCCGCGGAGGCGGCGCACGGCACCTTCATCGAGGCCTCGGCCACGGACAAGGCAGCGCGCATTCGCCGCGCGCTGGCGACGCTCCGGCGTGAAGGACGCGCGACGCCCACCGGGCGCGAGCGACGTCCTCGATTCCAGCTCTTTCTCATCCCCGCGATTCTGTTGGTCCTTGCCGACACGCTGCTCGTCGAGCGGCGGCCGCAGCGCGCGCCGGCGGCCGGTGCGGCGGCGCGGGCCGCGGCGGCGATGCTCCTGATCGTTGCGTTAGGCATACCGCGGCCGGCGCACGCGGAAACCGTGGGTGGTCCCGGCGCCGAGGGCGACCGCTTGTATCGCGCCGGCCGATACAAGGAAGCGGCCGCGGCGTACGAGGAAGCGTTGCGCAGCGGCAAGGATCCGGCGCGGCTCGAGTACAATCTCGGGACCGCGTTGCTCGCGGCCGGCGATCGCGATGACGCGATGGCGGCGCTCGAGCACGCGGCGCAGATCGCCGACGATGGCGACATCCGCTATCGCGCGCTGTTCAATTTGGGACTGGGCTACTTGCAGCGCGCGCGCACCTTGGCGGGCCCGGACAAGTCGCAGGCCTACGCGTCGGCGCTCGACGCCTACCGCAAGGCGCTGCGGCTCAAGCCTAACGAGCTGGACGCGAAGTGGAACTACGAGCTGGCGAACAAGAACAAGAAGGGCGGCGGCGGGGGCGGTGGGGCGCGCGACATGGAGCGGCCCAACCAAGGATCCGCGGCCAAGCCATCGACGCACCCGAACGCCGGCATCGACAAGCAGCAGGCCGAGCAATTGCTCAATAGCGCCGAGCGCGAGGAGCGGGACGTGCAGGCGCGGAAGCAGCGCGAGAACCAGCCGTCGCCGCCCCCGGGCGGCAAGGACTGGTGATGCTCGCCCTCCTCGCCGCGCTTGCGTTAGGCGTGCAGACGCCGCATCCGGCGCGCGCCGACACGACGGGGCGGCTGCCGGCCGTGGTGACGCGCGCGCCGCTCGACACGACGGCGGCGGTGAACGTGCGCGTCCTCGCGGCGCCCGAAACGGTGTACGTCGGCCAGCAGTCGACGTACGAGCTGGGCGTGTTTCTCGACACGAGCGTGCGCGACCGCATGCGCCGGCTCGAGGCCATCGCGCCCGAGATGCGCGGGCTCATGGCGTACGAGCCGCCGGCCACGGCGTCGGGCTTTCCGACGCGTACCGTTGGGCAGCACCGCTACGAAGCGCGCGTCTACGAGCGCGCGGTGTTCCCGCTGACGCCGGGGCGCATCGCGATTCCGCCCGCGCGGCTCGTGTACGCAATGCCGCTCACGTATAGCTTCTTCAGTCACGAGGAGACCTACGAGCTGCGCAGCGACAGCGCCATCGTGGTCGCCATCGATCCGCCGGTTGCCGGACGCCCCAGCGACTGGAACGGCGCGGTGGGGACGCTCCACATCACGTCGCACGTCGACAGCGCGGCCGGCCGCGTGGGCAACCCGGTGCTGCTCACAGTGGCGGTCGCGGGGCGGGGGAACGTCAACCTGTTTCCGCGCCCGCAGATTGCAATCCCGTGGGCGTCGGCGGTTCCGACCGTCGAGCGCGTGACGCTGGCCGCCGACTCGCTCGACATTCGCGGCGTGAAGGAGTTCGATTGGGTGGTGACGCCCCAGCGCGACGGCCGCCTAACGATCCCCGAGATCCACTACTCGTACTTCGATCCCGATGCGCGCCGCTATGAAACGGCGGTGGCGCCGGCGATGCCGATGACCATCGCGTCCGGCACGCTCGCGAGCGGCGACACCGGTCTCGCGCTGCCGCGCTACACTCTGCGCTCGGCGTATCGCGGCCCGCTCGCGCCGGCTCCGTACACACGGCAGCCGTTCTGGTGGCTCGTGGGTCTGGTGCCTGTGCCGGCACTCGCCCTCGCCGTGGCGCGCCGACCGCGACGCGCGCGCCGGCCGGCAACGCCGGCCCGCGCGCTCCTCGCGCTCACGCGCGCCACCGAGCCGCCGTCGACGCGCGAGCTCCGGCGCGCGTTCCTGCGCGCCGTCGCTGCGCGCGTCCGCGACCGCGCGTTCGGCACGGGGCCCGTCCCGGCGACCCTCGCCGAGCCCGGCGTGCTCGCGCGCGCCGCACGCCGGGCCGGCGTGTCCGTTACCACTGCGACTGCCGCCGCTGCGTTAGTCGACGAGCTGGATACGGCCTCGTTCTCGAGCACCGGCATGCCCGCCGCGCGCGCGTCGTCGGAGCTCGCAAAGCGCGTCGAGCGCACCTATCGCGCGATCGACCGCGAAGCGTGCCGCCCGCGCGGCGTCGCATACACCGCGGTCGTCGCGCTGCTGCTCGCGGTCGCCGTCGGCGCCCATGCCGCGACCGTCGATGGCGACGCCGCGCTCTTCGCGCGCGGGGTAGAAGCCTACCAGTCGCACGAGTTCGCGGCGTCGGAGCGCGTCTTCGCCGACATCACGACGCGCGTACCGCGCGCCGCCGACGCGTGGGCGAACCTGGGTACGGCCGCCTTCAGCGCCGGCGACACCGCGGGCGCCGCGCTCGGCTGGCAACGCGCACTCCGCATCGAGCCGCTCGCCTCCGACATGCGAGACCGGTTGGAGATGCTCGGCGCGGCGAGCGGGCTGGGCGGTGTGCCAGCCATTCCGCCCACTCCCATCGCGTTGCTCGCCGCTGCGTGCTGGGTGCTCGCGTGGGGCATGCTCGCCTTGAATCTCGTGCGCCGTCGCACGCCCGGATCGCTCCCGTTCATCGCGGGGGCCTTGGGCGTCGCCGTCGTGTTGGGCGCGATCGCCGCGTCGGTCGATTCGCGTCTGGCGGCGCGCGATTTGGTCGTGGTGATACAAGATGCGCCGCTGCACGACCTCCCGGCGCTCGCCTCGGATCGCACCACCACGCTCCGACCCGGCGAGATCGCGCGCGTGGTGGAGCGCCAAGGACCGTGGGTGCGCGTCGACACCGACGGCGGCCGCCGCGGCTGGGCCGAGCTGGACGACCTCACATCGCTCTCGCGCGATTGACGCTGTTCCGGCGGCGCTCGTAGCTTTCTGCATGCCGCGCATCACCGTCCTCGACAACACGGTGGTCGATCAGATCGCCGCCGGCGAGGTGGTCGAGCGACCCGCGTCCGTGGTGAAGGAGCTGGTCGAAAACGCGCTCGACGCCGGCGCACATTCCATCGAAATCGTGTGCGACGATGGCGGCCGCGCGAAAATTCGCGTGGCCGACGATGGCTGTGGCATGGAGCGCGGCGACGCGGTGCTCGCGCTCTCGCGGCACGCGACATCCAAGATTCATGACACGGCGGACATCGTCGGAGTGGCGAGCTTCGGATTTCGCGGCGAGGCGCTGCCGGCGATTGCGTCGGTGTCGCACCTCGAGCTCGACACCGCTGCCGCCGACGGCGCCGGCACGCGCGTCACGACCTCGGGCGGCGAGACGCCCAACGTGAGTGACGCGGCGCGGCGTCGCGGCACGTCGGTCACCGTGGAGCGGCTCTTCTACAACACGCCGGCCCGCCAACGATTCCTGCGCTCGGCGCGCTCGGAGTGGCGCGGCATCGTGGACGTGCTCACGTCGCTCGCGCTCACGCGGCGCGACGTGCGCGTCACCGCCACGCACGACGGGCGCGCTGCGTTAGGCCTGCCGCCCGCGCCGTCCTTGCGCGCGCGCGTCGGCGCGCTGTGGGGCGCCGCGTTCGCCGAGCGCCTGGTGGACGTGGACGACGTGTCTGGTCCGGTGCGCGTGACGGGTCTCATCGAACGGCCCGCCGACGTGGGCACCGCGAGCCGGCGGCTCTTTCTCTCGGTGAACGGCCGCGCGATCCGCGATCCCGGCCTCGTGCGCGCCGCCGAGGCGGCGTATCGGTCGACGATTCCCGCGGGCGTGCGGCCGACGCTGCTGCTCGAGCTCACCGTCCCGCACGACTCGCTGGACGTGAACGTGCACCCGGCCAAAGTCGAGGTCCGGTTTCGCGACCGCTGGCCCACCGAGCGCGCCGTGGAGCACGCCGTCAGGCGCGCGTTAGGCACGGGCGCCAGCGCGGCGACGTTAGGCGGACGCGCCGGCGCGTGGCCGCCGGCCTTCGACGCGGCGCCGGCCGTGGACCGCGAGGTGCTCCGGCCCTCGGCGGTCGACGACGCGCAGGCGACGCCGCTGGCGCCACAGGCCACCGCCACGCTCGACGCACCCGATTCCGCCGCGTCGCGCGACCCCGAGCCGGTGTCCGTACCGCCGCTCCTCCAGCTGCGCCGCACCTACATCACGTTCGAGCACGACGACGGCATCGTGCTCATCGACCAGCACTCGGCGCACGAGCGCGTGTTGTTCGAGCGCTTTCTGCGCACGCTCGAGCGCGGCGAAGCGCCGTCGCAGCGGCTGCTCTTTCCCATCACGCTGCATCTGGGTCCCGCGGAAGGCGACGCGTTCGACGAGCATCGGCCGCTCTTCGAGCGACTCGGCTTCGAGATCGAGGGATTCGGCGGACACACGCTGATCGTGAGCGCCGTGCCGATGCCGCACCCGCGCTTCGATGCACCGCGGTGCTTGCGCGACACGCTCGCCGCGCTCACCGGCGATCGCTCACCGTCGGCCGCGTCGCGCCACGAGCGACTCGCCGCCACGCTCGCGTGCAAGGCCGCGATCAAAGCCGGCGATCCGTTGTCGCCCGACGAGATGCGCGCG
>JANWIK010000030.1 GCA_025449955.1 Gemmatimonadaceae bacterium | reverse complement strand
CGCCGACGGCGAGTGGCCTGCCTAACGAGCCGATGCTGTTCCTCGACAACGGCGGCACCACCGATCCGACGCTCAACCTGGCGCTCGAGGAGCACGCGCTCCTCACGCTCGACCTGTCGGACAGCTATCTGCTGTTCTACGTCAACCGGCCGTCGATCATCATCGGGAAGCACCAGAACACGATCGAGGAGATCGACGCCGATTTCGTGCACGAGCACGACATCGCGGTCGTGCGCCGCATCTCGGGCGGCGGCGCGGTCTATCACGACATGGGCAACCTGAGCTTCAGCTTCATCACCCGCTACACACCGCAGCGCTTCAACAACTACGCCGAGTTCACGGGGCCGGTGGTGGAGGCGCTGCGCGAGTTAGGCGTGCCGGCGGAGCGTACGGGGCGGAACGACATCGTGGTCGAAGGACGCAAGGTATCGGGCAACGCGCAGGTGGTGCGCGGCGAGCGCATGTTCAGCCACGGCACGCTGCTCCTGTCATCGAACCTCGACGACGTCACGCACGCGCTCAAGCCAAAACCGGGCAAGGTGGAGTCCAAGGGCATCCAGTCGGTGCGGAGCCGTGTCGCGAACATCAGCGAGTTTCTCTCGGCCCCGCTCCCCATGGAAGAGTTTCGCGCGGCGCTGCTCGCGCACCTCTTTCCCGGCCGCTCGGTGCCGACGCACGAGTTTTCCGACGAGGATCGCCGGCGCGTCGAAGCGCTCGCCAACGCCAAGTACCGGACATGGGACTGGAACTACGGCGAGTCGCCGCCCTTCAACCTCCAGCGCACGCGCCGCTTCCCGAGCGGCGAGGTCGACATCCGCTTGTTCGTGGAAGACGGGATCATCAAGACGATCCGGTTCTTCGGCGACTTCTTCTCCAGCCGCGAGCTGTCCGATCTGGAGCGTTGCCTAACGGGTGTCCGCTACCGCCGCGACGACCTGGGCCGGGCGCTCGCGCGGGCCCAAGCCGACGGCGCCTTTGTGAGCGGGGTGTCAGAGTCCGATTTGCTTTCGTTGATTTACTAGCACGGGGTTCGTACCGGACCCTATGGTGGATGGGTCGGCACGCGCGTCAGGGCGGGGGACCGCGCGCGTGACCGCGATGATTCGTGCGTTAGGCACGCGTCCAACCATCTCCGGAGGTCCCCCATGCGCACCACTCGTTCGCTCCCCATTCGCACCCCGTTCCTCCTTCTCGTCGCCGCCCTCGGGGCGGCCGCGTGCTCCAGTGATTCCGCGACGGCGCCCGGCACGTCGCAGAACGTGCACATTCTCGCGCGGTTCGACACGGTCGCCAACCAAACGTCGGACAACCTGCGTGCGGGGGCGTTGCTGCAAGTCGCGCAGCTTTTGGCGCAAGGCGCGCCCGTGTCCACGGGCACGGTCAGCGTGAACGGCACGGCGGGTCAGTGGACCATGATCGCCGCGCTGCAAGTGAACACGGTCGCCGGCGTGCCCGCCGACAGTTCGTTCACCGTGGCGGCATGGGAGGGCAATGCGCCGGACAGCGTCATCGTACTGACGCTACAAAACGGTGTCGTCTCGTCGGTGGTGTCCGCTCACGAGGGCTCGGTCGTTGGGACAGGCGGTACGGCGACCATCACCGTAGCGTCGGGCGGCGGGTCGTGCACGTCGTATGCGTCGCAGGCGCCGCGCGACCTCGTGGTCCCGACGCCCGCGCAATGCACGGTGCAGCACTCGCAGGTAACGTTCGCCAGCGCCTTCGGCGACGCGCCGGCGATCACGGTCGACGTGCCGGCGCAGGCCATGAGCGGCATCCGGCTCGTGTTCGACACGCCGGCCGCCTGACAGCCAGGTGACAGACCAGGCCCGGCCGGGGCCGGCGTTAGGCAACGCCGGCCCCGCGTCTTTGTCCGGTCAATCCGGTCACACTTGGCCAACGTGAGCACCGCCGTTAGACGACCGTCAGCAGGCAGCTCAAGCGCTTTTCATTATGTCAGTCTTAGGCGCTCGTGACACGGGGAAGATCGGTGACGCCGGCGCGAACGGGTCGTCGCTGCAGGTGCCCAACGACGCGAGCGAGTGGCTCCGGGGCGCGCCTCCTCATCCTCCAGGTCCTCATGCGCCGCATCCATTCGATTCGCATTCGTAGTGCGCTCCCCTTGATCGCCGCCGCGGCCGTCGCCCTCGCCTGCTCCAGTGACTCGGTCACCGGTCCCAGCACGCGCGGCAATGCGGCGCTCATTCTTCATTTCGACTCGCTCAAGAACTCGACCTCCGGCGAACGTCCGGGCATCTACTCCCAGATCGCGCAAATGTTGGCGTTGGGCGCGCCCGTCGGGACGGGCACCATTACCATCGACGGTGTGCCCAAGCACGTGCACGTGATCGGCGTCCGATTGATCGGGGTTTCGGAGGGCGCGCCGTTCGATTCGGGATACGCCGTGGCCGCATGGCAGGGCGACGGCTCGGACACCGCCATCACGTTCATCCAATCGGGCGCCGTCGTGACCGCGATCTCGGCGTTCGGTGACTCATCCGCCATCAGCTTCGGTGGCACCGGTTCCGTGGTGCCGGGCGCGTTGGGCGCCTCCTGTACGTCGTTCACCGCGCCCGGCGACATCGAGATTCCGACGACGATCAGCTGCAACATCCAGCCGGCCACCGACGCGTTCTCGATCACGTTAGGCGGTGGCGCCGGACCGGCCGTCACGCTGCCGCGTCAAACGGTCGCCGGCATCCGCGCCGAGATCGAGGCGCCGCCCCCGCCGTGCTGATCGCTCGCGGCCGTCAGGCGTCTGCGGCCGCCAGCTCCGTGCAGAACCGGCCGGTGGCGTCATCGGCCGGGAAGGTGCATTCGATCCGCAGTTCCTGGAGCGTGACGTCGTGCGGCGTGCCGAACGTCGACAGCGTCGAGAAAAAGCGGAGCTGCGTGCCGTCGCGCGCGTAGATGGCGGTGAGCAGCGGCGACGGCGCGCGTGACACAGCAGCCACGCGCGCCGGCACGTTAGGCGACGCGAGTATCTCGCGCAGCAGCGCCGCCGCCTCCACGTCCGTCGGCGTGTGGAGCACTTGACTGTGCAGATGTTGCAGCATGTCGCATGCGACGTCGTCCCAGTTCACGATCAGCGGACGCAGCGCGTCCTCGCCGAATACACTGCGCATGATGTTCGCATCCCGGCGACGGCCGCGCAGCAACCAGCCGAACACGCGCGCCGAGGCGCGATTGCGCATCAGGACGTCCCAATGCCGTGACAGCACAAAGGCGGGATACGGCTCCTGCTTCTCGAGAATGAACTCGATCGCGCGCCGTGCACTCGACAGCTCCGGCGCCTCGAGCGCCCGCTGATCGTGCGGCGGCGCAAACCCGGCCGCGAGGAAGAGTGCATTGCGCTCGCGCAGCGGCAGGTCCAGGCTTTCCGCGAGTCGCCTAACCATCTCGGCGCTCGGCCGCGCGCGACCCGTCTCCAGGAAGCTGAGATGGCGCGACGAGACGTCTGCGTCGAGCGCGAGCCCGAGCTGGCTCGCGTGGCGAAGCGTTCGCCAGTAGCGTAACAAGTCTCCGAACGTGGCCGATTGCGGAAGCGGCCGTTGGGTTGCGGGTGGCGCGTACAGCGCTCGCACCGCCGTACGGTCTCGAGGAGCCATGCGCGAATGTATCACCGCGCGTCGCGTCCGACATTACCTCACAGGTAATTGAGGCGCGTCGAGTGGATGGCTAGCCTGCTGCCGTCGCCAACAGGCAGAGGGTTTCGATGATACGCAGGCATTTCATTCATATCGGCAGCGTCGCGCTCGGCGGCTTGGCGCTCGACGCCTGCGCACGCGCGGCGTCGCTCCATCCGGCAGATGCGTCAACGCCAACACCGGCGCCGGTCGATGCGGCGACATTCACACGCGCCCGTCGGTTCGCGTCGACGTCGTTCGGGGAGATCGCGTATGTCGACTACGGGAGCGGGCCGGCGGCGCTGTTCATTCACGGCTATCCGCTGAACGGTTTCCAGTGGCGCGGCGCGATCGCACGTCTGGCGGGCGCTCGTCGCTCTATCGCTCCCGATCTGATGGGCTTGGGCTTCACGAACATCGCGGTGACGCAGGCGATCACGCCGGAGACGCAGGTGTCGATGCTGCTGGCCCTGCTCGACACGCTCCGGATCGACACGTGCGACGTGTTAGGCAACGACAGCGGCGGGATGATCGCTCAGCTGCTCGTGATGCGCGCGCCGCATCGCGTCCGATCCCTGCTGCTGACCAATTGCGACACGGAGCCTGACTGTCCGCCGCGGTCGTTTTTGCCGTTCGTTAGACTGGCGCGGGCGGGCGGCCTGGCCGACAAGACGATTGCGCCGGCGCTGGCGGACAAGGCGGCGGCGCGCGGGCCGCGCGGATTGGGAGGGATTGGCTATTCGAGTCCGCTCGATCCGACCGACGAGGCAATCGACATGTATTTCGCGCCGATCGTGAGCTCGGCGAAGCGTAAGGCGCAGTACGATGATCTGACGATCGGCCTCGGGAAGAACGCGCTCGCGAACAGCAAGGCGCTGCTTCGGCAATACACGGGGCCGGTGCGCATCGTGTGGGGCGCCGACGACACGGTGTTCGCACAGTCGAGTCCGGCGTGGTTGGATCAGATCTTTCCTAACTCGCGCGGCGTCCGGCTCGTCCAGCGTGCGAAGTTGTTTTTCCCGGAGGAGCGGCCTGACCTCATTGCGACCGAGGCACGGCGCTTGTGGAGCGGGCAGCGTTAGACGGCCTCGAGCGGCTCAGATGGCTTGACTAACGGTCATGAATCATCGAAGTTGTCGTGTTACCGTTCTCTCGAGCGCGTCGACTCGACTGCCGCTTGCCTGATCGAGGGCGAGGCGATATGGGTGTCGTTCGTGCCGACTGCGATCACGTGTCAGCTCCAAACGCAACAACCATCATTCGGGATCGTGCTCGCCGGCGGGCAGGCCATCGAAGTCGCCGTGGCTGACCGATCCGTCGTGGGTATCCGCATCGAGACACCAATACCGCCGCCGTCCTGCTAAGAGGACGTCGTCGTTAGACGGCCTTGAGCGCCTCGACTGACGGCGTGGGCGACTTCGTCGCGTCGCCGAACAGTATGTGCGTACGGTCGCGGTAGAAGATTTCGTTGTTGATGCCTGGCGCACACACCTATTTTGCCTCACCTTCGCTCCCAACACGCTGATGAATCGATCGCTCACGCTTCGCGCGTTTCGCGTCGGCATGTTGGCAACGGTAGTGACAATCGCTGCCTTCGTCGCCGGCTCTTGCGGCTCGGCGACTCGCCCGTCGGTGTCGCCTAACGTGCAACTGATCGCCCGTTTCGACAGTTTGCGGCGGGATGCGATGGCGAGGTTCGACTTTCGAGAGTCCGACTACGCGTTGATCGAGCAGTTCCTCGCCGAGGGCGCGCCTATCCAGACGGCAACGATGATCATCGACGGGCGCGTCATTCACGACTCTGCGGTCGCGTCGCTCCAGCTGTCCACTCCCACCGGTCAGTCGGCGGATTCGACGCTGTACGTCATCCTGTGGGATGGGAATGGCCCGGACAGCGTCATCAGCATCGGGATTGGTGACGGCGCACGGAATGCGGCGACCTTTGTCGACTTTTCGCTCGGGCAAACGTTTTTGGGCTCCACAGAGGGTGGGAACCCGCTGGACACGCTCGAGCTCATGATGTCGCGCCCCGGCGCCGCATGTGCGTCGCTCTTGCACGACGCGCCGTCCGATGCGGATCTTAGGACGCCGACGCAGTGCCGCACGCAGACGTTCTCCCTTGCGTACAAGCTGTTCCCGGAGCTGGGGACGACGGACACTGTCGTCGTGCCGGTGCAGACGATCCGGGACGTGCGCGTGCTATTTTAGCCGTCCTCAGGCAGCCTAGAATGCTGAAGGTGTTGGCTTCCTCGCCACCGGAGGTTTCCATGACCGTGATCCGTTCGGCTCGCACCCGCCTCGCCGTTCCGCTGTTCGCCGCCACCGTCTTTGCGGTCGCGTGCTCGAGCAACACGCCCACTGGGCCGGACACGAGTCACAACGCTGCGCTCGCCCGGCATTTCGAGACATTGTTAGACGCCTCTACCGGATTTCGGGCCACTATCTATAGCGACATCGTCGCGATGTTGGCCCAGGGTGCGCCGGTCGATACGGGAACGATCACGGTGAACGGCGCCACGCAGCGCGTCAGCGTGATCACCGAGCGCAGTGTGCGATTGCTGAACGGCGCGCCGCTGGACTCGCAGTTCGCGATCGCCGCGTGGAATGGCGACGGTACGGACAGCGTCATCCTGTTCGATCAATCCGTCGGGACGTTCACGCTGTGGGCGTTCGGGGAGGCCGCTGGTGAGGATACGGGCGGATCGCTTTTGGTCGTCTCGAGTCCGCCCGGCGCGCAGTGCAGGGAATTCTTGTCCGCGGCGCTGCCCGACATCGACATCCCGGCGCCGCTGCGCTGCCAGTTTCAGGCGGCCGCGGACTCGTTCGCGATCGTGCTCGATCACGGCCACGGCGCTACAGTCACGCTGCCTAACCAAGTACTCGGCGGCATCCGCGTAGTCACGGCGGTCTCGGCGCCGCCGCCCGGGGCGTGACAACGGACGGGCGCACTTGCAACGCTGCCGTTAGACGGCCTTGAGCGCCTCGACTAACGACGTGAGCGACTTCTTCGCGTCGCCGAACAGCATGCGCGTACGGTCACGGTAGAAGAGCGCGTTGTCGATGCCGGCGAAGCCCGTGCCCATGCTGCGTTT
>JANWIK010000029.1 GCA_025449955.1 Gemmatimonadaceae bacterium | reverse complement strand
TGCCATACGTCTTGCCGCGGATGGCCGGCGACTGGACGCAACCGCTCGGTGTCGGCGCACTCCTCGGCATGGGTGTGATGACAGCCATTGCCTACCCGACGCTGCGGGTGGCGGTCGGCCGATTCGTCGACCGCGTCGTATTGCGCCGCGTCGACTACCGCCACGTTCGCACGCAGTTCGCCGCCGCCGCGGCATCGCTCGGTGCGCCTAACGATGTGTTGGGCGAAGCGTGCGCCGTGCTCGGCCCGGCGCTGTCGGCGTCGCGCGTGTCGTGGCGTGTCGCCGGCGACGACTCGGTGCCTGTCGACTGGCAGGCGGCGAGCGGCGGACGCGCGCCGGGCACGAGCGTACGGGTGCCGACCACCGAGGCACCCGCGTATCTCATCGACATCGGTCCCTTGACCGGCGGACGACGTCTCATGTCCGACGACATCGCGCTGCTCGAGCGCGTCGCCCTCGCGGCCGCGCGCCGCATCGACTCGATACGCGTGAGCGACGAGCGATACACCCGCGATGCGCGGGAGCGCGAGATGCAGCAGCTCGCGACCCAAGCCGAGCTCAAGGCCCTGCGCGCGCAGCTCAATCCGCATTTCCTGTTCAACGCGCTGACGACGATCGGTCAACTCATCCAGGAGGCGCCCGATCGCGCCGTCACCACCCTGTTTCGCCTCACGGCGCTGCTCCGCGCCGTGCTGCGCCGCGCCGAGGGCGAGTTCACGACCGTCGCCGACGAGATCCAGATCGTCCGTGCCTACCTCGACATCGAACGTGCGCGGTTCGAGGACGCGCTACGCGTGTCGATCGAGGTGGACGATGCGGTGCGCGCGTGCCGCATTCCGTCGCTGCTGTTGCAGCCGCTGGCCGAAAACGCCGTGAAGCACGGCATTGCGCCGCGCGTCGGCGGCGGCGCCGTCTCGGTGCACGCGCGCCTGGACCCGCCTAACGCGCCGAGCCGTGCGGGGGCGATGCTCGTGTTCACGGTGCGCGACACGGGCGTCGGCGTTTCCGCGCGCGACCTCGCACACGGGCGTGCGAACGGCATCGGACTCTCGACGGTCGCACGCCGCCTCGAGCGGTGCTACGGCCCGGACGCGTCCCTCGAGATCCGCAGCACGCCCAACGTCGGCACCGATGTGACGATACGCGTGCCGCTTCCCGGCATCGCCGCCGCCGGCGCGGCATAATGGACGTGTTGCGCGTCATCATCGCGGATGATGAACGGCCGGCCCGCGCGTTCCTGGCTGCGGCGCTCCGACGGTGCCGCGATGTGGAGCTCGTCGGCGAGGCGGACGGCGGTGCGGCCGCCGTGCGGCTCATCGAGGCCGCGCGTCCCGATCTCGCGCTCCTGGACCTCCAAATGCCGGAAGTCGATGGCTTGAGCGTCACCCGGCTCGTGCACAAGTCGGCGATGCCGCTGTTCGCCTTCGTCACCGCGTACGACGAATACGCCGTGCGCGCCTTCGAGGTGAACGCGGTCGACTACGTGTTGAAACCGGTCGATCCCGAGCGGCTCTCGCGCACCATCGAGCGCGCACGTGCCCGCCTCGATCGCGACGACGTGCGCGTCGCCGACGCCGAGCGGGCCCGTAAGGCAATCGCGACCGCGGGCACATCCGCGATCGAGTACCTGCGGCGCATCCCGGTGCGCGAAGGCGATGACATCCTGCTGGTCCCGGTCGGCGACATCGCCTCCATCGTCGCGCACGGCGAGCTCCTGTATCTGTTCACGATCAAAGGGACGCGCCACGTGATCAACTATCGCCTCAAGGATCTCGAGGCGCGGCTCGATCCTGGCTTGTTCGTCCGCCTGTCGCGCAGCGCGCTCGCCAATCTCTCGATGGTGCAGCGCATCACGCCCATGCCGGGCGGCGCGTATCTGATTTCGCTCACCACGCGCCAGCAACTGTCGGTGAGCCGTCAGCGGGCTCGCATCCTCCGCGAGCAGGTGCTCAAACTGTAGCGCGTGTCGCCCGTTGGTCCGGAGCGCGCGATCGTGCGTCCGGGACGACCATTCGTGAAAAACCGTTAGGCCAACACTCCGCCGGGTTGTAGGCTGAGTCTTACCCAGCCTGGAGTGTTGCATCCGATGGTGTACCGACTGAAGGCCGCGCTCGTCGCGGCATTGGTGACGTTCGCGCCCGGACATGCGTTCGCGGCATCGGTCGTGTCCCGCGGCCTAACGGTGAGCGGTGATCTCGCCGGCACTGTCGCCGACAGCGCGACGGGCGAGCCCCTTTATGGAGCCGAAGTCACCGTGATGCGCAACGGGCAGGCGGTCTCCACCACCGGCAGCGATCAGTTCGGCGCGTTCCGCCTGCACGGTCTGGCGCCCGGCGCGTATCGGGTGGAAGCGCGGTTCATTGGATATCGCCCCGCGGTGCACGATGTCGTCATGCCGACCTCGGGCGCTGACGTCTCGATGCATTTTCGGTTAGTCCCGGCGCCGATGAATCTGGAAGCCGTCACGGTCACGGCATCGACACCGATCGCCGTCGACACGCGCACCGGCGACCAGGTGTTCGACCAGAATCGTTATCACGGCACGCCGACGAACACGACGTCGCAGATCCTGCAGCAGTCAATCGCCGGTGCTGCACGCGCGCCCACGGGGGAAGTGCACATCCGGGGACAGCACGCCGAATACACGTACTACATTGACGGCGTGCCGGTGCCCGCGGGCATCTCGGGCAGCCTCAACGAGCTGTTCGATCCCGCAGTCGCCAATCGCATCGATTTCCAAACCGGAGGCTGGGACGCCGAGTACGGCAACAAGAACACGGCGGTGATCAACGTCGAAACGAAGATTCCGACGGGCGGTTTTCACGCGACCGCGAGCGCGTACGCCGGATCATATCAGACCGACGGCCAGTCGCTCTCGCTGAGTACGAACGCGGGGCGCTGGGGCTTCTTCCTCTCCGGCACGCGTCAAGAGTCCGCCATGCGGCAAGAACCGGTCGTGGCCGATTCGCTCACCGACCGTCCCATCAATTTTCACAACAGCGGTCAGGACCTGTTCGGGTTTGGCAAAATACAGTTCACGCCGACCAATCACGACATCATCTCGCTCGACTTGAACTGGGCGCGTACGCATTTCCTGACGCCGTTCGATTCAACGGAAGCGCACATCGACGACCGCCAACAGGATATCAACGCGTTCGCCAACCTGGCCTGGCGCCATCAGTTCTCGGGTGATAGCACGTCCGGCGAAGCCGGGTCCGAGCTCTTCCTCGGCGCGTTCGCGCGGCACGGCAGTCTCACCTATTCGCCGGGTCCGAGCGACGTGCCGGCGTTCGTGTTTTTCCCGGACACGGCGCACTACAACGTGAGCGAGGACCGCGCGTTCGACACGTACGGCATCAAGGCCGACTACACGATCCGCCTGAGCCATGCGTTAGGCTTCAAGTTCGGCGCGCTGCCCTCGGTCACGACGGGTCAGGAGCTGTTCCACGCCGTGGCCGCCGACGGGAGCACGGGCCCCGAGTCCAACTCCGGCCTAACCGGACACGACATCGGCGTGTACGCCCAGACCGCCATTGCGCCCGTCGAGTGGTTCGAGCTCAGAACGGGTGTACGCTACGATTCGCACGTCGCCCCGTTCGCGGGGGACCAGCATCAGCTGAGTCCGCGCGTACGGCTCAATTTCTATCCCGATCCCGCCAACACGATCTATCTGTACTATGGGCGCCTGTTCGTCCCGACGAACATCGAAGATCTGCGCGCCATCACCAGTGCGGGAGACTCCGGCGTCGTCACCGCGCCGACCTTGCCCGAGCGGGACAACTTCTACGAGCTCGGGTACATCCATCGATTCCCATTCGGTGTCGTCGCCAAGCTGTCGGGTTATCACAAGGAGAGCAGTCCCGGCATCGATGACAACACCGTGCCCGGATCGGCGATCACGACGTCGGTCAACATTCAGCAGGTGCGGATCACCGGCGTCGAGGCGGCGGTGGAAGTCAGGCCTAACGGGCCGGTGTCCGGGTACGTCAACTTCGCGCTCAACCACGCGTACGGGTTCGGCGCGATCACCGGCGGCTTTTTCCCTGCGGCGCCGCCCTCGGGCTCGTTCGACCTCGATCACGACCAGCGCATCTCGGCGCTCGCGTCGGTGGTGTATTCGGGGCAGCACTTCTATTTGGGGTCGACCGGGACGTTCGGCAGCGGACTGACGAACGGCCTGTCGCCCGACCCGTCCGACCCGTCGCTGCCGTCCTATGGTACCGGCCTGTTCGACTTCAACCGCGGGTACAAGGTGGACCCCAGCTTCATTCTCGATCTGAGCGCCGGCTATGCGATGGTGATCGGAGGCTCGGTGGTCAGGCCGGAGATCCACGTCAACAACGTGTTCGACCACTGGTATCTGTTGAAGGGCGCGTTTTTCAGCGGCGCGTCGGTTGGGCGGCCGCGGACAGTGCAGGTCCAAGTCAGCGTGTCGTACTAAGGCCGACGCCGGTGGGGCGGCCTAGGAGAGATAGTCGAGCCCGAGGTCGAGCGCCGGCGTCGAGTGCGTTAGGCCGCCCACCGAAATCCGGTCGACCCCCGTCTCCGCGATCGCCCGCACCCGCTCGAGCGTCACGCCGCCCGACGCCTCGAGCGGCACCCGGCCCGCGACCCGCGCAACGCACCCCCGCATCGCGTCCAGCGGCATGTTGTCGAGGAGAATGACATCCGCGCCCGCCGCCAGCGCCGCGTCCACCTGCGTGATGTCATCGCATTCCACCTCGACGCAAATCCCCGGCCGGCCAGCCTCCCGCGCCCGCCTCACCGCCAGCGCCACGTCTCCGCCTAACGCAGCCAGGTGGTTGTCCTTGATCAGCACCGCGTCGGCCAGATCGGCGCGGTGGTTCACGCCGCCGCCGCACCGTACGGCATACTTCTCCAAGGCACGGAACATCGGCGTCGTTTTGCGCGTGTCGTAAATGCGCGCCGTCGTGCCGCGTACCGCGTCCACGTACCGCGCCGTGAGCGTCGCCACCCCCGACAATCGCTGCACGAAATTGAGCGCCACGCGCTCGCCGCTCAACAACGCGCGCCACGGACCCGAGATCTCGGCCACCACGCCGCCCTCGCTCACGCGTTCGCCATCGCCCGACACGACGCGCACCCGCACGCGCTCGCTCATCGTCTCGAACACGGCGACGGCCAGCGGCAATCCGGCGATCACCCCCGGCGACCGCGCGACGATCGCCGCGCGCCCCTGCGCGTCCGCCGGCACCGTGGCCAGCGTGGTGACATCCTCGAACGCGCGATCCTCATCGAGGGCGGCATGCACCAACGCCCGGGTCTCGGGCGCCGACTTGGGGAAGCCTAACGCAGCGTTGGTCGGCCGCGGCGCGCCGGTCACTCGCCCACCATCGCCGCCGGTGCCGACAAGGACGGCGCCGCGCCGCCGATCGCCACCATCCGGTCGATCGCGCCCCGCGCACGATCGGCAATCTCGCGCGGTACCGTAATGCGGTGCTCCATGGCCTCGAGCGAATGCTTCACTTTGGGCAGCGTCGTCACCTTCATGTATTGGCACGAGGCGCGATCGTCGGCCGCGAGGAACGTGCGATCCGGATATGCCCGCTCCAGCCTGTGCAGAATCCCCACCTCGGTCGCCACGATGAACATCTCGGCGTTCGACTGCGATGGCCGCCTGATCATCCCTTCCGTGGACAACACCTGCACGCCCGCCGGATCGATGTCGCCCGCCGACATCGCCTCGATCAAACTGGTCGAGCACCCGCACTCGGGGTGCACGAGAAACTCCGCCTGCGGATGCGCGGCGCGCTGCTCGGCCACGCGCGCCGGCGTGATCCCGGCGTGCACGTGGCACTCGCCCATCCACACGTGCATGTTGGCCCGGCCCGTCACGCGCCTAACGTGCGCGCCCAGGAACATGTCGGGAAGGAACAGAATCTCGCGCTCGGCGGGAATCGACTGCACCACCTCCACCGCGTTGCCCGACGTACAGCAGTAGTCGCTCTCGGCCTTTACCTCGGCCGTCGTGTTCACGTAGCTCACGACCACGGCGCCCGGATGCTCCGCCTTCCACGCGCGCAATTGCGTCGCATCAATGGTGGCCGAGAGCGAGCAGCCGGCGCCAAGGTCGGGGAGGAGCACTGTCTTGGCCGGCGAGAGGATCGCCGCGGTCTCGGCCATGAAGTGGACACCGCAGAAGACGATGACTTGGGCGTCCGTGCGCGCCGCTTCGCGCGACAGGCCTAACGAATCGCCGACCACGTCGGCCACGTCCTGCACTTCGGGACGCTGGTAGTTGTGCGCGAGAATGATCGCGTCGCGCTGGCGCGCCAGCGTGCGAATCTCGTCCTGCAGTGCGGAATATTGATCACGAGTTGGCATGATGACTCCGGATCACGTCGTCACGAGCGCACCGCTGCCGCGCCAGAGCACGTGCCGGTGTTCCCAGCTCCGTCGCGCGCGCGGAAAGTCGGTGCGGTAATGGCCGCCGCGCGACTCTTCGCGCAGCAGCGCGGCCCGCGCGATCAGTCGCGCGGTGTCGATCAAGTTCGCTTCTTCGGTTGCGCCGTCAGGCAGGCGACGCTCGATGTCGTCGAGCGTCGCGAGACACGCGCGCAAGCCGTCCGCGGAACGCACGATGCCCGCATGGCGCCACATCGTCTCGCGGACCGTGCTCGCCGCCACCTGCGCTGCGCCGCGGTCCGTGAGCGGAGGCACCGTCCAATCGCGCACCGGCGGCGTCCCTTCGAGCGGCGGTACCGTTTCGAGATCGCGCGCCACGCGCTCGGCGAACACGAGGCCCTCGAGCAGCGAGTTGGACGCCAGCCGGTTGGCGCCGTGGACGCCCGTGCGCGCCACCTCACCGCAGGCATAGAGACGGCGCAGCGTCGAGCGTCCCGCGAGGTCGGTGACGATGCCGCCCATGGCGTAGTGTGCCGCCGGCGTCACCGGGATCGACTGCACGCGCGGGTCCACGCCGCGCGCCATGCAGAGCGCGAAGATGCCCGGAAACCGTTGGGCGAATCCTGTGCCTAACGCAGTGGCGTCGAGGGTCACGCCGCCCGTCGCCTGCTGCTCGCGGAACACCTCGCGGGCCACCACGTCGCGCGGGGCGAGATCGGCGTCCGGATGACGCCCGGTCATGAACGGTTCGCCTAACGCATTGACGAGAATCGCGCCCTCGCCGCGCACCGCTTCCGAGATGAGCGCCAGCGGCGTCTCGGGCGTGTCCAGCGCCGTCGGATGGAACTGCACGAACTCCATGTCCTCGAGCTCGGCACCGGCGCGGTGCGCCAGTGCGAGCCCGTCGCCGGTGGCCACGGCCGGATTGGTCGTGTAGCGATAGACCTGGCCGCAGCCGCCCGTCGCCAGCACCGTCGCGTCGGCGTGGATCTCGAGCGGGGCGCCGGCCTGACTCGCGCGGACGCCGAAGCAGATGCCGTCTTCGACGATCAACTCGAGCGCCCGCGTGCGCTCGAGCACGCGCACGCCGGCGGTGGCCCGCACCCGCTCGACCAGCGCCCGCACCACTTCGGCACCCGTCTGGTCGCCGTGCGCGTGCACGATGCGGCGCTCGGAGTGCGCGGCCTCTTTGCCTAACAGAAACTCGCCGCGCGGGTCGAGGTCGAAGTGCACGCCCGCCGATCGCAGCTCGCGCACGCGCGCCGGCCCCTCGTGCACGAGCACGTCCACCGCCGCGCGATCGCACATCGCCGCGCCGGCCGCCAGCGTGTCCCGCTGATGCAGCTCCGGTGAATCGCCGGCGCCGATGGCCGCCGCGATCCCGCCCTGTGCGTAGGCCGTCGCGCTGTCGAAGAGCGATCGCTTGGTGAGCAGCACGACATCGCCCGAGAGCGACGCGCGCCACGCCGTGTGTAAACCGGCGACGCCGCTCCCGATGACCAGATAGCGGCACCGCAGTGCACGCCGTTCCGTCGTGTGACCGAGCGCCATAGTGCGGCCGACCGGGACTGAGCGTCCCGCCGGTGCTATGCGTTCGGGTTAGTCGAGCGGAAATTTGCGGCGGGTGTGTTCATCTGATCTCCCATTGGTAATGAGTAAAACCGAGCTGGGGGGCCGGTTGGGAAACGCCTTGGCTCCGCGAGGCTGCGGAACCCTCCCAGCAACACCGAAGTATAGCGTACTCGCAGGGAAGCGGCGCCTGTGGGCGCCTTGGGGAAGCGCTTCCCCAAGCGAAGCGCTTCCCCAAAACGGCGCCAGCCGCCGCTTCCCTCTATAATTTCTGACATGGCTTCCGACCTCCTCACCACCACCGACCTCGAATCGCTCAACGCCCGCGTGCGCGGCGAAAGTTCCTTTGTCGAGCGCATGAGGGACGAGCTCGCCGGTGTTGTGATCGGACAGCGCGCGATGATCGACCGGCTGCTCGTTGGGCTTTTGGCCGACGGACACGTGCTGCTCGAAGGCGTGCCGGGGCTCGCGAAAACGTTGGCCGTGCGCGCGCTCGCGGCGTCGATCGATGCCTCGTTCCGTCGCGTGCAGTTCACGCCCGACCTGCTGCCCGCAGATCTCGTCGGCACCATGGTCTATGACCAACGGAGCGGCGGGTTCACGGTGCAGCACGGTCCCATCTTCGCCAACATCATTCTCGCCGACGAGATCAATCGCGCGCCCGCGAAAGTGCAGAGCGCGCTGCTCGAGGCGATGCAGGAGAAGCAGGTCACGATCGGCGGCGTCACCTATCCGCTCGAGGAGCCGTTCCTCGTGCTGGCCACGCAGAATCCGATCGAGCAGGAAGGCACCTATCCGCTGCCCGAGGCGCAGGTCGACCGCTTCATGATGAAGCTCCTCGTCACGTATCCGGCCCGCGACGAAGAGAGCGCGATGCTCGACCGCATGACCGGCGGCGCGATACCGGTGGTGCGGCCCGTCGTGGACGCGGCGCGCATTCTGGCCGCACGCCGGATGGTGGACCAGATCTATCTCGATCCGCGGGCGCGCGAATACGCGCTCGATGTGGTGCGCGCCACACGCGACCCGGCTGCCGCGGGCCTCGCTCCGTTAGCACCGTTAGTCGCGTACGGGGCGAGCCCGCGCGCGGCGATCGCGTTGGTGCGCGCCGCCAAGGCCCAGGCCTTTCTCGATGGACGCGGCTACGTCGCGCCGTCGGACTTGAAGACGCTCACGCACGACGTCTTACGACACCGCGTGATTCTCACCTATGAGGCGGACGCCGAGAACGTGACGGCCGATCAGGTGCTCGACCGCATTCTCGACGCGCTGCGCGTGCCGTGAACCTCCCCGACGTCCTGCGCCAGGTTCGCCAGCTCGAAATCCGGAGCCGGCGGCTGGTGCAGGACGTGCTGGCCGGCGAGTACTCGAGTGTGTTCAAGGGACGCGGCGTGGAGTTCGCCGACGTCCGCCCCTATTTGCCCGGCGACGACGTCCGCACCATCGACTGGCGCGTCACCGCGCGCAGCGGCGCGCCTTACGTTAGGCGCTACACCGAAGAGCGCGAGCTCACGGTGCTCTTCCTCATCGACCACAGCGCGTCCGACGCCTTCGGCACCCGGCGCCGCACCAAAGCCGAGTTGGCCACGGAAGTGAGCGCCGTGCTCGCGCTCGCCGCCGTCCGCAACAACGATCGCGTGGGCGCCATCCTGTTCACGGATTCCGTCGAACAATTCGTCGCTCCGGCCAAGGGCAAACGCCATGTGCTGCGCGTGATTCGGGAAATGGTGTCGTTCGAGCCGCGCGGCACGGGCACCGACCTCCCCTCGGCGTTCGAATTCGCGATGCGCGTGCTCAAACGCCGCGCCGTGGTGTTCGTGTTCTCCGACTGGATGGGCGCGGATTACGACCGTGCGCTCGAGATCGTCGCTCGGCGGCACGACACGATCGGCGTCCACCTGATCGACGAGCGCGACGTACAGCTCCCCGACGTCGGTCTCGTGGCGCTCCGCGATCCCGAGCGCGACACCTCGCGTTGGGTCGACAGCGCGCGGCGTGACGTTCGCGTGGCGTACGGTCGTGCCGCCGCCGCGCGCGACGAGGCCGTTGCGCGCCGGCTGCGCACCGCCGGCGCCGATCTCATTCGCCTGCGCACCGCCGACGGCTACGTCGCACCATTGTTAGGCTTCTTCCGGCGTCGCGAACGCCGCATGCGGCACTGACCGTGCGCGCGCGGCTCGCTTGTGCACTCTTGATGGCGGTACTCCTGACGCCTCGCGCCGCGCGTGCGCAGCACCTCGAGGCGTCCGGCGGCGGCACAGTCACGGTGGGCGACACGGTGACCATCGTGCTCCGGGCCATCCTCCCCGCCGGCGCGACGATCGCCGCCGATCCGCACCCGCGCGACTCGCTGCCGAACAGTGTGCGTCTGCTGGCGATGGACACGTTGCCTCGCGCGCCGGACGGCGCGCGGCGCTATCGCGCCCGCATCGCGTTCTTTCAAACCGGCAGCCTCACCAGCCCGGCGTTCGCGGTCGGCTATCGCCGCGCCGGCGAGGAAGTCCCGGACTCCATCGTGAGCGGCGCCGTACTCGTCACCGTCACGCCGACCTTGCCCGACACGGCCGTCGCAATGCGCGACATTCGCCCGATCGCCTCGTTAGGCGGAGCCGCCGCCGGCGCGTCGCGGTGGTGGATCGCCGCGATCGCGGTGCTCATCGCGGCGGCGGCCGCCGCGGTCGCGCTCCGGAGCCGGCGTCGGCCGCGGGCCGCGATGCCGGCCGCCCCCGCCGCGCCGCCGTTAGGCGCGTACGAGGCGGCGCGGCGGCACCTGGTCGCGCTCGCGTCGTCGGCGCTCATCGGATCGGACGTCGCCGCCTTCTATGACGACGTCACCGACGCGCTCCGGCGCTACCTCGAAGCCGAGTTCGGCATCCCGGCCGTGCACCGCACCACGCCCGAGCTGCTGCGTGTGCTGCCGCCCGCACTCGCCGAGACGGAGGCCGCCACGTCCGCTGCGTTAGGCGAGGCCGATTTCGTGAAGTTCGCACGCCTGCGGCCGAGCGCCGATACCGCGCGCGCCTTTCTCGCGGGCGCGGTGGCCCTGCTCGACCAATGGCACGATGCGGCCCTCATGCCTAACGCTGCCGAGGAGGCCGATGCGCTTCGCTGAGCCCCGGGCGTTCGCGCTCCTGGTACTCGTCGCGGCGTACCTCTGGGTCGCCTGGCCCCGGCGACGCCGTCCTCGCGCCGCCCTCGGCCTGCCGGCGCTCGCGCTCCTCGACCACATACCGCGCTCGCCCCGCGAACGCGCACTCTGGTGGCCGGTCGCCGTACGCGCCGCCGCCCTCTGCGCGCTCGTGATCGCCCTCGCGCGCCCCCGATCGCCGGGCGAGGTCCGCGACATCTCGACCAAAGGGCGCAACATCGTCATCGCGCTCGACATCTCGAGCTCCATGAAGGCGCTCGACTTCGCGCCGGACAATCGTATCACCGCCGCCAAGCGTGTGCTCACGCACTTCATCGACGAGCGCCGCGGCGATTTCATGGGCCTCGTCATCTTCGCCAGCCGGCCGTTCACACAGGCGCCGCTCACCGATGATCACGGCGTCCTAACGGAACTGCTGGGCCGCGTCGACATCGGATTGCTGCCCGACGGCACCGCCATCGGCACCGCCCTCGCGATGGCCGAGAACCACCTCAAGGACTTGCCGCCCAAGAGCGGCGTGATCGTGCTCATCACCGACGGCGGCAACAACACCGGCGCGCCGGATCCGCTCGTCGCCGCACAAATCGCGCGGGCGATCGGCGTCCGCATCTATGTTATCGGCATGAGCGCACGCCCCGGCGCACGGCTGCCGACCGACGCCTGGGTCCGCGGCATGGGACAGCAATACCAGCGGCGCGAGCTCGCGTACGGCGAAGAGCCGGCCGTGCTGAGCGCGCGCGACGAACAGTTGCTCCGGTCCGTGGCCGCGACATCGGGCGGCACCTACTATCGCGCCACCGACGAGCACGCGCTCGCCGACATCGTCCAACAGATCGACCACGTCGAGAAGAGTACGCTCGATGAGCGCGAAGTGCTCACCTGGAACGAGCACGCCGCGTGGTTGCTCGTGCCCGCGTTGCTGTTGCTCTCGGTCGAGCTCGCGCTGCGCACCACGTGGCTCCGGACCGTGCCGTAGCCATGCGACTCGACGCCCCGCTCTGGCTCGCCGCGCTCGCCGTGCTGCTCCCGTTAGGCGTGTTCGCCCTCGCGCGCTGCGACCGCCGCCGCCGCGCCGATCGTGCTCGCTACGGCGACGCGTCGCTCGTCGCGCGCGCTTCGGCACTTCCGCCGCGAGCGCCGCGTCTCGCCGCCGACGCGCTCGCCATTGTCGCGCTCGCGCTCGTGGTCGTCGCCCTCACGCGCCCACAATGGGGCGAGTCGCGCGCCGCGGTGGAGCGCTCCTCGCGCGACGTCTTGTTCGTGCTCGACCTGTCCCGCTCCATGAATGCCGCCGACGCCTATCCCTCACGGCTCGCGGCCGCCAAGGCTGCTGCGCGCGCCATCGCGGACTCGCTCCCGCAGGATCGCGTCGGCCTCGAGGTGTTCGGCGGCAACGCATTCCTCCAGCTCCCGCTCACCACCGACCACGGCATCTTCTCGCGCTTCGTCGATGCCGTGGGCACGGAAGACATCCCCGATCCCGCCACTGATATCGAAGACGCGCTCGACCTCGCGGCCACCACTATGACTCGCGACGGCGGCGCAGGCGGCCACACGGTCGTGCTGCTCACTGACGGCGAAGCCACGCAAGGATCGATGCGCGATGGCGCGCGCATCCTCGCCCTCGCGCACGTACGACTGTTTGCCGTCGGCGTGGGATCCGCGGGCGGCACCACGGTGCCCGAGGCGCCGGCGGACGCGCGGCCGCACCGCGATTGGCGCGGGCAGATCGTCATCTCGCGGCTCGCCGAGTCCGACCTCACGGAAACCGCAACGCTCGCCGGTGGACGCTACGTCCGGTGGACGGGTCCGGCCAGCGTCGCGCCGGTGGTCGCCGCGATTCGTCAGTTAGGCGCCGCAAGAACGACCTCGCGCGAGCGCGCCGCGCTCACCGACCGCTTCGAGTGGCCGGTCGCGCTCGCGCTCCTCGCACTCGTTGTCGAGTCGCTGCTCCGCGCGCCGGCATGGCGCGCCGCACGCCGCGCTCGCGTCCGCGGCGTCGCCTTTGCCCGCGCCGCCGCGGCCGTGCTCGTCCTCGCCGGTCTCTCCGGCTCGTTAGGCGCGCAGCCGCGCCTCGATGGCCGCCGCGCCGCGCGCGCCGTGTCGCTCTACGAAGCGGGCCGGTATCGTGATGCCCTCGCCGAATTGCGCAGCCTGGTTGTCGATGCCCGACACTCCGGCGACGCCGACGCCGAGGCCTACCTGTCGTATGACATCGGCAACTCGCTCTACCGTCTGGCGCAGTTCGACGAAGCCGTCGGAAACTATCGTCTCGCCGTGGGCGGCCCGCCGGCGCTCAAACGTCGGGCGCTCTTCAACCTCGGCGATACCTACATGCACGTCGCCGACGAAGAACCCGATAAACGCCCCATGCTCCGCGCTGCGGTCAACTCCTACACGGAAGCGCTCGTCCTCGCGCCCAATGATGTGGATGCCAAGTGGAACCTCGAGCTCGCCTTGAGGCGCCTCGCTGACGAGGAGGTCCGGTTCGGTGGCGGCCCGCACCGCAAAGCCGATTGGGGCGGCGGCAACCTCACCAAGTCGGGCTACGCCGGCGCGCCTCGCACCGGAGCCGGCGCGTCGCAGGGTAGCGGCTTTGGGAATTCCGAGGGCGGCCAATCCGCCCCACAGATCTCGGAATCGCAAGCGCGGAAGATGCTGGATGCCCTCCAGCGGGCGATGGTGACCGGCCAAGTGGGCGGCGGATCGCGTGGCACGCAGGCGACATCCACCCGGGCCGATTGGTGATGTGCTCGCGCAACGGCACTTCGCGAGACATGGTAACCAGTTGATCGCCAAGAGGTTGGATGTTCACCGGCACGCACCGATCCAGGCGCGTCCCTTGCACCAGAGGCAGCCGCGGCTTTGCTTCGGCCGTTCGGGAGTGTGGAGTTATGATTCCCGGGGCCGCGACTGGTTCGGGAAGGCTCATGCGCGATGTCGCTTGGGCGGCCGGTGCTGGCCGCATCCGCTTCGATGCAGAGGTTTATTCTCGTGGGTTTGCCAACCCAGTGGGTGATCGTGTGGCTGGTCGTCGGCGCCGTCGTGGGCGCGCTGACCGCCGCGGTGTTCGTTAGGCGACAACGACGCGTGACGCGGCGCGAGCACCTCGTGCAGCTGCGTCGCCGCGAGGCCGCCATCGATCGCCTCAAGACCACGCTCAAGGAACACGCCGACCGGCTCCGCCATCAGGACACCGAGCTGCGCGAGCTGGGCCTCGTGCGCCGGGAGCGCGTCACGTTAGGCGGGGACCTGGACCAGGCCCGCCGCACCGTGGCCGAGCTCCAGCATTCCATTGACTCGACGCGCGCCGCGGCGCGCGAAACCGAGCTCCGCTTGGGCATGTCGCTCGAGTCCGAGCGCCAGGACGCCGCTGCACGCCGTGCCGGTGCCGCAGCCGACCTCGCGGCGGCGCAGGAAAGCGCCTTGAGCCTGCGCGGCGAATTGGCCGCGGCGCGTGAGAGCGCGACGCGTATCACCTCGCGTCTCGAGGCCGACCTCGCGGCCACGCGCGCACTCCTCGAGCGCACCGCCGATGATCTCCACACCGATCGCGCGGCCTCCGCTGAAGGTCGTGCCGATCTCGCACGTCGCGTCACCCTCCTCGAGGACGAGCGCATCCGCCTCGAGCAAGAGCTGTCCAGAGAGCGGCGCGAAAGCGCGGAGAAGCAGCAGTCCCTGCGGTCGTTCGTCAGCACGCTGCGCGAGCAGTACGCGCTCGCCTGCACGGAACGCGACGCCGCGAGTCGCGAGGCGGAGTTGCGCCGGTCGCAAGCCGACGACATCGGCCGCGCGCTCGATGCCGCGTACGAAGAGTTCGGCCGCCGTCTCGATGAAGAACACTCGGACGCCGTGCACGTGCTCACGAAGGTCTGGGACTACGTCCACAACTATCCCCGGCTCCGCGAGCGCCCTGTCTCGTTAGGCGACGCGCAGTTGGCCGACGCGCCGCCGGTCGACGAGCCGGCCGACGAGCCGCCGTTTCCGCCGCCGCCTCCCGCCGCCGCGCCCGCTCCGCCGCCGCCACCGCCGGCCGCCGCCGCTCCGGCGTCTCCGTTAGGCGTGGCATCGGCTGACGTCGAACGCGACGTGTCCGCGCCGCCCGCGCGCGGGCTCGCCGATGCCCCGCGCACATCCGGCGGACGGGAGTACGACATCGAGGAAGCCCTGGCCGACAGCATGCCGCATCCCGAACGCCAACCGGGCTTGCCTCCCAACAGCACACGCGTGCGCCGTCCGATCTCAGCCATGCGCCGCGAGAACGATGTCCTCGTCATTTGCGACGACGGCTCGGTGTGGTCCAAGCGTCCTACCGGCTGGGTGCAGGAAACCGCCGTACCCGGCAGCGAGGTGGAGCACGGTTCCGAATCCAACCCCCCCGCTTCCGGTGGCGAGACGGCGCGCGACGAGCTCGTCTAGGATCCTGTCCGACACACGGTGAGCGATCCAGACCCTGAGCGAAATGACCAGAAGGACGTAGCGGACGGCGGGCCGTTGCCATCTCGCGCCGCAATGATCGGCCGCGCGCTCCTCCTCCGTTGCCCGCGATGCGGCGGCCGCGGCATCTGGCGCTCCTGGTTCAAGATCAAGCATGCCTGTCCCACCTGTGGTCTCGTGCTCGAGCGCGGAGAGTCGGAGGACTACTGGCTCGGCGCGTACATGTTCAACCTCGTAGCGGCCGAGCTCGTGTCGGTGGCGACCGCGGTAGTGATCATTGTCGCGCTCTGGCCCCACGTGCCGTGGAACTTCGTGTGGGCCCTCTCGGTGGTGCTCGCGATCGTGATGCCGGTGCTGTTCTTCCCGTTCGCCCGCGACCTCTGGCTGGCGTTCGACCTCATGTTCCGGCCGCCCGACGCTAAGTAGACTGTCTCAAAGCACACGTCGCTCACGCCGACTACTGTTAGGGCGACGCCCGCCAGAATCTTGTGTAGCTTTATGGTGTATGACTAATGTCCAATTTCGGGCGCGCCGTCGCGCGCCGCTGTTGGCGCACTTCCCTATTGCGTAGAGAGTTCCATGGCACGCACGAATCCCGCGTTGCGCGAGTCCGTTTTCCGAAATGCCATCGCCGGTGTCACCGCCGAGCGCATGACGGTGTCGGGCGCCGCGCTCAAGGCGCTTTTGCTGGTCGCGCTCGCGACGTTCTCCGCCGGCTGGGTATGGACGGCGGCTATGTCCAAGCCCGAAGTCGTCGGACCGTCGATGTTGATCGGCGTGTTCGGCGGTCTGATCGTGGCCTGCATCGCGTTGTTCAAGCCGCAGACATCACCGTTCACGGCGCCCCTGTACGCCGTGCTCGAGGGTCTGGCGTTGGGCGCCATCTCGGCGACGTACGCGGCGGTCTACCACGGCGTCGCGCTGCAAGCCGTTGGGCTGACGCTCGCCATTGCGTTAGGCATGTTGCTCGCGTACCAGTCCGGCGTCATTCGCGCCACGCCGATGTTCCGCCGCATCGTGATTTCGGCGACCATCGGGGTCGCGCTGTTCTATGTCTTCACGCTGGTGCTCGGCCTGTTCCACGTGTCCATGCCCATTCTGTGGAACCACAGCGCGTTGGGCATTGGGCTCAGCGTGTTGTTCGCCGGCATCGCCGCGCTCAATCTGATCCTCGATTTCGACATGATCGAGCGCGGCGCGCAACAGGGCGCCCCGAAGTACATGGAGTGGTACGGCGGCTTCGCGTTGCTCATGACGCTCGTGTGGCTCTACCTCGAGATCCTGCGACTGCTCACCAACGCCAAGCGTTAGAACCTGGCGGAGCACACGTGCATCCCGATCGCCGCGAATTCTTGCGCAGCGCCGGCGGCCTGTTTGCCGCCGGCGCTTTGCTTGGTCCGTCGGCGCTGGCTCGTACGACGGCGTCGCGCGACGATAAGTTAGGCCAACTCGGCCTCCAGCTCTACGGCGTTCGCCACCTGATGGACCAGGACGTCGAAGGCACGATCGCCGCGGTTGCCGCGATCGGATACCGCGAGGTGGAGCTGGCCGGTCTTCACAAGAAGACAGCCAAGGAGATGCGCGCCATCCTCGATCGCCACGGACTGCGCGCGCGGTCGTCGCACAGCAGCATGCAGGACATTCGGCGCAACTGGGCGCAGGCGCTCGACGACGCGGCGACGCTCGGCCAAACCTACATCGTGAATCCATGGATCGATGAGCCCGAGCGCACGGTCGCCGGGTACACCAAGGCCGCGCACGAGATGACCGCAGCCGCCGAGGCGGCGCG
>JANWIK010000028.1 GCA_025449955.1 Gemmatimonadaceae bacterium | reverse complement strand
TCGCGCGCCGACATTCTGCCCGAGCCGTACCTGAGCGAGGTGGGCAAGCTCACCGACCGCGTCCCGCCGCTCCCGTCGGACGAGATCCAAGCGGTGATCGTTCGCGAGCTCGGCAAACCGATCGACCAGCTCTTCGACCGGTTCGACGTCGAGCCGCTCGCCGCCGCGTCGCTGGGCCAGGTGCATCGCGCATCGTTAGGCGAGAGAGAGGTGGTGGTGAAGGTGCTGCGCCCCGGCGTCGAGGAGATGGTGGCGGTCGACCTCGGCGCCGCGTTTCGCATTTTGTTCTTCGTCAACGTGCTGTTCCCGAACCACCACACGCGCGCGATCACGACCATCGTCCGCGAGTTCGCCAAGCGCATCGACGAAGAGATGGACTTCAATCAGGAAGCACGGAACGCGGAGCTCATCCGCGCCAACTTCGAGGGCGACACGCGCGTGGCCGTGCCCGAGGTCGTGGCCGCGCTCACGCGACGCCGCGTGCTGGTGCTGCAGTACATGGAAGGCACCAAGGTCGACCGGCTGCACGCGCGCATCGCGTCGGGCGACCTCGTGCTCGCGACGCTGCTGCAAACGGTGGTCGAGGTGTACGCGCAGATGATGTTGATCGACGGCATCTTCCACGCCGACCCGCACCCGGGCAACCTGCTCGTCGCGCCTAACGGCACGCTGGTGCTGCTCGACTTCGGCATGGTGGTGCGCGTGGAGCGGGAGACCCGCATCCGGCTCATCGAGACCATCCTGTCGGCGGTGCGCAAGGATGTCGACGGCGTCATCGCCGGCTTCTACGAGCTCGGCCTGCTGGATCCGGAGATCGACCGCGGCACGGTGCGCGATGCGGCGCGCGCGCTCATGTCGGTGGCGTTCATGCCCGACGCCGAGCCGCGCCAGGTGCAGCGCATCGTGAACGAAGTGATGTCCACGTTCTATCGCTGGCCGATCACCCTGCCCAGCGAGTTCGTCTACCTGGGACGCGCCGCGGCGCTGGCGGAAGGGATCGCGCTGCGCTACGATCCGGCGTTCAACGCGGTGCAGTTCGCGTCGCCGGTCATTCGCCGCATGGGGGCGACGCTGCTCGCGTCGGTCGTATCGGGCGATCCGCGCGACCGCATGCAGGATGCGTTGGGTGAGCTCGCCGGCATCGCGCGCGAGCTGCGCGACGTGCTGCGACGCGCGGGACGCGACGAGCTGCGCGTGCGCGCGCATCCGCGCGACGTGATCGAGCTGCAGCAGTTTCTGGCCGGGCAGACGCGCCGCATCGTGCTGTGCATGGCAACCGGAGTGCTCGCCGTCGTCGGCGCGCTCCTCTACGTGGCGGACCACAACACCTACGTTCTCGTGGCGACGCTCTTCGTGACGCTGATCATGTTCGTCCTCTTCCTGATCGTGCCGTGGCACCTGCTGTCGCGCCCGCTCAAGGGCATGCGGCGCTACCGATGACGACATCGTCCGCGCCGCGCG
Source organism: Gemmatimonadaceae bacterium (assembly GCA_025449955.1). Taxonomy (GTDB): domain Bacteria; phylum Gemmatimonadota; class Gemmatimonadetes; order Gemmatimonadales; family Gemmatimonadaceae; genus JADGGM01. The sequence continues at coordinate 3,711 of JANWIK010000028.1, read as the reverse complement.
AAACGCACCGCGCGCTCCTCGCCGACTTCGATGCGCGCCGCCCGGCGGCGCTCGCGCGCGCCGTGAGCATCGTCGAGAACCATCGCGCGGGGTTCGAAACACTCCTCGGCGCCTTGCACCACAAGCTGGGCCGCGCGCGCCGCATCGGCATTACCGGGCCGCCGGGAGCCGGGAAGAGCACCATCACCACGCGTCTCGCCGCGCTCTATCGGAGCGCGGGACTGTCGGCCGGCATCATCGCCGTGGACCCCACGTCGCCGTTCACCGGCGGCGCATTGTTAGGCGACCGCATCCGCATGGAGGCGGTGGCGCTCGACGACGGCATCTTCATTCGCTCGATGGCGACGCGCGGTTCGTTAGGCGGCCTCGCCGCGAGCACGCGCGAGGTGGCCGACGTCCTCGACGGCTACGGCTTCGATCGGCTTCTCATCGAGACCGTCGGCGTTGGGCAGAGCGAGCTCGACATCGCGCGGACGGCCGACACGACGGCGGTGGTGCTGGTGCCCGAGTCGGGCGACGCGGTGCAGGCCATGAAGGCGGGTCTCATGGAAATCGCCGACGTGTTCGTCGTGAACAAAGCGGACCGGCCGGACGCCGAGCGCCTGCGGCACGAGATCGAATTGACGCTGGGCTTGCGGTTGGGCGGAGCCTCGATGATGCGAAACGTTCCGGCGCACCACGGCGTCGATCAGAAGACGCTGCGCAATCCGGCGCACACCGCGCGTCAGGCGGCGCAGGACGACGCCGCCGATGCGTGGACGCCGCCGGTGTTAGCAACGATCGCCGATCGGGGCTTGGGTCTCGACGCCCTGGCGGCGGCCCTCGACCGTCATTTCGACTATCTTTCACGTAGCGGGATGTTGGAGACGCGGCGCCGCGAGCGATTGCGCGAGCGCGTGGTGGAAGCCGTGGAGCGCCGCATGCGGCAGCGGCTGTGGGGCGACCCGGCGATCACGGCCTGGGTGGACGAACAGCTGCCGGCGCTGGAAGCGGGCGCCACGACGCCCTTCGCCGTGGCCGATACGCTGTTGGCGCGGAACGCGTCGCGCCTAACGCAATGACCTGCGACGCACTCTTGCGGACACGAGGAATCGACGCATGACCACCATTCGAGATGCCGCCCAAGTCCGGCGCGACGAGCAGGCCGAGCTGGCGCGGCTCCGCGCCGAGGTCGCCGCGTGGCGGGCGCGGTTCGACGCCGATACCACGCGCGACCTGGCCTTCGCGAACTCGGGCGGCGAGGTCGATCCCCTCTACACGGCGCTCGACACGGCGGACCTCGATCCGGCTGCGTTAGGCACACCGGGCGTCTTCCCGTTCACGCGCGGCATCCATCCCACCGGCTACCGCGGACGCCTGTGGACGATGCGCCAATTCGCGGGCTTCGGCAGCGCGCGCGACACCAACGAGCGCTACAAGTACCTGCTCGCGCACGGCCAAACGGGTCTCTCGGTGGCGTTCGACTTCCCGACGCTCATGGGGTACGACTCCGATCACCCGCGGTCGGAAGGCGAGGTCGGGAAGTGCGGCGTCGCCATCTCGAGCGTTGCCGACATGGAGACGCTGTTCGACGGCATCCCGCTCGACCAGGTGTCCGTCTCGATGACCATCAACGGGCCCGCGATCATTCTCTATTGCTTCCTGATCGCGGCGGCCGAGCGCCATGGCGTCTCCTCGGAGAAACTCCGGGGAACGATTCAGAACGACATCCTCAAAGAGTACATGGCGCAGCACGCGTGGATCTATCCGATCGAGCCCGCGCTGCGCCTCATCGTCGACGGCTTCGAGTGGTCCGCCAAGCACGCGCCGCAGTGGAACACGATCTCGATTTCGGGCTATCACATTCGCGAAGCAGGGTCCACGGCGGTGCAGGAGCTCGCCTTCACACTCGCCGACGGATTCACGTACGTCGAGCGCGGCCTGGCGCGCGGTCTCGACATCGACGACTTCGCGCCGCGGCTCTCGTTCTTCTGGGACATCCACAACGATTTCTTCGAGGAAATCGCGAAGCTCCGCGCCGCGCGCCGCATCTGGGCGCGCCACATGCGCGAGCGGTACGGCGCGCGCAAGCCGCGCTCGTGGATGATGCGATTCCATTCGCAGACGGCCGGCGTGACGCTCACGGCGCAGCAGCCGATGAACAACATCGTGCGCGTCGCCTACCAGGCCCTGGCCGCGGTGCTCGGCGGCACGCAGTCCCTGCACACCAACTCGATGGACGAGACGCTCGCGCTCCCCACCGAGGAATCGGTGCAGGTGGCGCTCCGCACCCAGCAGGTGCTGGCGTACGAGACCGGTGTGCCTAACGTGATCGACCCGCTCGGCGGCTCGTACTACATCGAGAGCCTAACGGACAGCCTGGAGCGCCAGGCCGAGTCGTTGTTCGAGGAGATCACGCGCGCCGGCGGCGTGGTGCGCGCGCTCGAGTCGGGCTGGCTCCAGCGCAAAATCGCGCAATCGTCGGCGCGGCAGCAGTGGGAGCTCGAGCAGCACCGAAAAGTATTGGTAGGCGTGAACGAGTTCGTCACCGACGAGCCGGAGCTCACTATCCCGCTACTAAAAGTGGGCGCCGACGCCGAGACCGACCAGCGGGCGCGGCTGGCCACGCTGCGCGCCAACCGCGATGCGGCACGCTGCACGGCGGCGTTGTCGGCGCTCCGCGACGGCGCGCGGACGTCGGCCAATCTCGTCCCGCTCATTCTCGACGCGGCGCGAGCAGACGCGACGCTGTTCGAGATTCGCGCCGCGATGGAAGAGGTCTTCGGCGCCTACCGCGAGCCGGTGTTCTTCTAGCCGGGCGGCCACGAGCCGGCCCGAGATTCTTCGCTCCTGGTGATGACGGTTTTCGGTCCGGTGCTGCGCAACGCTCAGCAGCCAGGGCCGTCAACCGATCGCCACAGGAGGAAGGACCATGCGAGCTCCCCGTATCACGCGGTGGGCGGCCGTAGCCGCCACCCTCGGCGCCGTGCCAGCGCTTCGCGCACAGGACGCGCCCGCCGCTCCCGCCACTGCACAACCGGCCGCGCAAACGGCGCCGGCGCAACCGCCCTCGGTGTGCGGCACCACACCAAATTGCGTCGAGACCAACGACTTCGCCGCCGTTATCACGAACTTCCGCACCAGCGACCTGCGCGGATACAAGATCATCGACGTCGTGATGCACTTTCAGAACAAGACGGCGAATCAGCTCGTGCTCGGCTACCTGCAGAACTCGGGCACGATCATCGATGACAAGGGCAATCGCTACATCGTGTGGGGCGCCAACGGCGTGCGCGGCATCGGCCAGGTGTACGGCGGCTCGTTCGATCCCAAATTCACGCTCGGCCCGAGCGGCAACGGAGACGCACAGTTCGAGCTGGCGTGGTACCCCGGCCAGCAGATCTACGGGTTTTCGTTCTCGTACGACCTCACGATCGACGAGATCAACTCGTACCAGGGGAACCAGCATTCGTTAGGCGGCGAGTTCCCGCTGCACTTCCAAGGTCTCGCCAACGGCATCTCGACGGGCGGATCCGTCAACCTCGCCAGCGCGGTGTCGGCCGCGGGCGGCGCGGGCGGCGGTGCTGCGGGCGGGCAGCCGTGCGCCAACGGCGGCGCCGCGGGCACCGCGACGTCGGTCGCCAATGCCACCGGTTCGCAGGCCGTACAAGGCGCGACTCAAACCGGCGCGAATGCGGTCGCAACGGCTGCGTCGGCCGTGCAGAGCGTGGC
>JANWIK010000027.1 GCA_025449955.1 Gemmatimonadaceae bacterium | reverse complement strand
GCAATCCGTCGTCCATCGGGCCGAGCGTGATGGCGCGGTAGTCGACGGAGCTGTCGGGCTTGAGGACGAACACGAACTTGCGATCCTGGTCCGTGCCCACCGCGTCGTCGCGGATGAGCGTGGCCTGATAGCTCCGGCTGCCCACCAGCTTGATACGGGCAAAGAGCCCCGGCGTTAGGCGATGGTCGGGGTTGGCGAACACCGCCCGCGCGCGAATGGTGCCGGCCACCGGATCCAGCTTGTTGTCGACGAAATCGATGTGTCCTTCGTGGGGATAGCCGGTCTCGTCGGCCAGGCCCATGTACACGGTGCGCCTCGCGGCCTGTTGGGCCGCGTGTGCGCCGGACTCGGGCGCCAGCCCCAAGTCCTTCAGGTACGTTTGCTCGTCGCCGTCGAAGTAGACGTAGATCGGGTCGAGCGACACGACGCTCGTGAGCGGCGTTGCGTTAGCCGCGCCCGCTTGCACGAGATTGCCCGGCGTGACCAACGCGCGGCCCACGCGGCCGGAAATCGGCGCGCGCACCGTGGTCCATTCGAGATTGAGCTGCGCCGTCGTCAACTCGGCTTGCGCCGCCTGGACCGACGCGTCGCCTTCGGCGCTCGCGCTGGTGCGGGTGTCGAAGTCCTGCCGCGAAATGGCTTGCGCGGCAAGGAGGTGCTTGGCACGCGCCACTTCGGATTGCGCCAGCGTCCGGCGCGTCTCCGCTTGCGCGAGATCGGCTTTCGCTTTTTCGACGTCGGCCTCGTAAGGCCGTTGGTCGATCACAAAGAGAATGTCCCCCTTGTGCACCATCGCGCCCTCGGTGAACGTGACGCGTTCGACGTATCCCGATACGCGCGGGCGCACGTCGACCATGTCCACCGATTCGAGATGACCCGTGAACTCATCCCAATCGGTGACCGGCCGCCCAACGGCCGCGGCGACAGTGACTTGCGGCGCAGGCGGCGCCGGCGGTTGTGACGATCCGTGTCCGGTGATCGCGCGTCCCGCTGCAATCGTCGCGAGAATCGCGACGACGGAAACGGCGATGATCCAGCTACGGCGCGAGCGCGGTGTAGCCGATGCGCCCGACGACTGAGATTCGGCTGCTGTGTGCATACTCGGAAGTCCCTGAGTGCGATGTGCGTTGTTATCTCAAACAGCGTGACGGCTCGCGCGGTTCCAACATCCGCAGTTTTTCTCTTCCGCTCCCCACGTTTTGACTGGAATCGGACGTTGCCGCACCTGCGTAACGGCACTGAGACACGCCAGTTGCCCGCCCCTCTCGATGATCGACGTTCGAGAGATGGCAAAATCGACATTTCTGTCGACGCGACATCATCACGTTCGCGCGTGGAGCGAACGAACGCGGAGAATGTCCAGATTTTCTTGGGTATTTAGCGCCGATGGTCTCGCCGCCTCGCGAGATGCGTAGCTTTGCTAAGCGATTGCTACGCCGGACATGAACGCCTCTTACTCGTACGTTTACGTGGCGCGCGCCGCGCGGGTTTCAGCGCACGTGGTCTCGCGCCCACAGCGTCAAGCCGACGAGCAGCTTGGACCCTGACGCGTCCACGATGCCGTTGCGCATCACGAGGTCTTGATCGGGTGGCGGGAGATACGCGTCCAGTTGGGCGCGATCGACGATGCCGTCGAGCGCATCGCGATGCGGTTCCGCCAATCGGCGCGCGGCGCGCCAGCCGCGGCCATTCACGTCGTACAATCTATAGTAAAAGCGGCGCTCCGCGGCCCGTCCGCCATCGCCGGCCACCCGCCGGAGGCGCGCGAGGCGCTGCCTAACGGACTGGACCGCCACGTATCGCGCGCGCGGCGCGAGCGGCGTCGTGTCGCAATTGTTCCGGTCCAACGGCAGCTCGGCGAGCGTCGGGAAGCGTTTGATGATGATCGCGTCCTGCGCGCGTCGCTCGGCCAGCGTGCCGATGGGGAGGCCGCCCGCTACCTCCAGCACGCGCGTGTCGATGGCCGGTTGGACGGGCCAGATGCCGAACGAGAAGAGCCACGGCGATGTGCCGACGTGCAACCGTTGCCGGTGATGCACGTCGAAGCACCAGGCGCGCTGCGACTCGACGTCGGAGTACGATTCGTAGACGTCGCGCACGGCCTGCTTGGCCGCCGCGACGAGGTCGCGGCCGCCGATCGGCGCGAGCAGCGCGCCTAACGTGTCGCCCGGAATCGCATACGCGTTGAGGCGCGCGAAGAAGGCGTCGAACGTGAATCGCCGGTGCGCCTTGTCGTAGGCCCACATCACGTGCGTCCCGCCGACGATGGGATCCATCGCGTAGCCGGTCACCATGCGCGCCGGCATGTTCACCATGCGCGCCCCGGAACCCCAGTGCGACACCGCATTGAAGCCGCTCGCGCAGTGGAGCCATCGCGCGTGCTGCTCGACGAACGCGCCGTCGGGATCCACCTCGAGCGCGAGGGTTCGGTGCTCGCGCGCCGTTTCGCGCGCCACAGCAACCGCGCAGCGCATCTCGAAGTCGCGCCCATCGCCGAACGTCACCGCCGTCACGGCCGTTCCCTGCGCGTGGAGCATCCCGGCCAACTGGCGCGAGTCGCGCCCTCCGGACAGCGACTGCGCGCATGGCTCGTTGCGAGGCGCATGACGGCCGACGCTGTCGGTCAACGCCTCGTGGAGCAGGTCGGCTTGCGCGGAAAACGGCAGGTCGTGATAGCGGCTCGAGAGCGGCAGCGTGTACTGGCGCCGCTCGTTAGGCGGCGAGCCCGGCGCGGCCCACAGCGCGAATCCGGGCGCGAGCCGCCGCACACCGTGCTCGAGCGTGCGTCCGCCGATCGAAAGCGACGTGAGCAGAATCGCGGCCAGGCCTTCCGGGTCCAACGTTGGGCGAAACGCCGGATGCAGCCGGAAGAGCTCGGGGCTCGATCCCGCGAGCAACACGTCGCCCTGCGCCCACCAATACACCGGGAACATGCCGATGAGATCGGTGCCGATGCGGAGTCCCGTTGCCGGTGCGTAGACCACGGCCGCGTGATAGCCATCGACGGCCGGCGGCACGCGGTCGCTCTGCGTCCACGCCGCGCGCACGTCGTCGACCGACATCCGCGCGCCGCCGGAATCGATTGCGTCGCCTAACAGGATGACCGCGCCGCGTGCGTCCTCTCGTACCGCGATGGGCGCGCGCGGGCCGGCGGCCCACAGCGCCGTCATGTGGCCGCACGATATCGTGCCCGGCGCAAGTCCCGGCATGAGCGCGATGTGCTGCGCGGCGCGACGACAAAAGGCGGCGCGGCGCTCAGGGTCCGGGTCCAAAGTCACGAGGAAGTTTGCCATGGCGGTGTCGGCGCAATGGAGAATGCATTACGAGACCGACGCATGCCAGCCCGCGACGTGCTATGCGGACTGCTTCTTGCCACCGGTGCCACGTCATGGCCGATCAATGGATCAAGCGGCGGGGCGGGAAGTCGGCCGGGTTCCGGTACGACGATCCCTCGGGACGGGCCATACGCGATCGCAAAGTGTTGGCTCGCGCGGACGCGCTGCGCGTGCCGCCGGCCTGGCGCGACGTGCACATCGCGGCGAGCCCGCGCGCGGCGATCCAGGCGTGGGGATTCGACGTCAAAGGCCGCAAGCAATATCGCTACCACGCGCGCGCCGTCGCCCAACGCGAGCAGCGCAAGTACTACCGCCTGCGCCGCCTGGCCCGCGACCTCCCGATGATCCGCGACGCGCTGTACACTCAGTTAGGCAGCAGCCGCGAGCTGACGCGCGACCGCGTGGCGGCGGGCGTGCTCCGCCTCATCAGCAAAGGGTTCTTCCGCCCCGGCAACGAACGCTACACGCGCGAGAACCACACGTTCGGCATCACGACGCTCAACAAGCGCCACGTGCGCGTGGATGGCGACGCCATCGCGTTCGCCTTTCGCGGCAAGTCCAACAAGGAACAGCGCCGAGTGGTGGTCGATCGCGCACTGGCGAAGCTGGTGCAAGCACTGCTCCGAACGCCGGGGGCACGGCTCTTTCGATACACGTCCGGCGACGCGTGGCACAACCTCACGCAGCGCGACGTCAACGACTACGTCCGCCGACTGGTACCGGCACGATACACGGCCAAGGACTTTCGCACCTGGGGCGGCACGCTGCGCGTGGCGATGGTCCTGTCGGACTTGGGGCCGGCCGCCAGCGAGCGCGAGGCGAAGAAGAACGTCGTGCTGGCCGTGCGGCTGGTGGCGGCAGAGTTGGGCAACACGCCGGCCATTTGCCGCACGAGCTACGTACATCCCATCATCCTCGCGCGGTATCTCGACCACGGAGAAACCATCTTGCCTCGCGCGCCGGCCAAGAGCGTGGGCGGCCACTATCCGGAGGAGCGGGCGTTGATCCGCTTCCTCGATCGCCATTTCCCCGAGCGGCGGCGCCAGCCGCGGCACGACGATGCCGCCGCCGGCGAGCGTTAGGCACGCATGGCGGCCAAGCGCGCGCCGGCGCGCGCCGGCGGCTGGATCATCGCGACGACGGTGGTGGGCTCGAGCATCGCCTTCGTCGACACGACGGTCGTCAACGTCGCGCTGCCGGTCATCCAGCGCCAGCTCCACGCCACCGGCGACGAAGCGCAGTGGGTGATCGAAGCCTTCGCCCTCGTGCTCGCGGGCTGCATCCTGCTCGGCGGCGCGTTAGGCGACAAGTTCGGCCGCCGCGGCATCTACGTGGCCGGAACGGCGATCTTCGGGCTGTCGTCGATCGCCTGCGGCCTGGCGACGAGCGTCTCATGGCTGATCGCGGCGCGCGCGATTCAGGGCGCCGGCGCGGCACTCCTCATCCCCGGCAGCCTGGCGATCCTCGGCGCGTGCTTCGAGGGCGGCGCGCGTGCCCGCGCCATCGGCACCTGGTCGGCGTTCACGGCGATCGCGCCGGCCGCCGGCCCGGTGTTAGGCGGATGGCTCGTGCAACACATCTCCTGGCGATGGGTCTTCTTCATCAACCCGCCGCTCGTGGCCGCCGTGATCGTGATGGCGTACGCGCATGTGCCCGAGTCTCACGCCCCATCGAAGGGCGCACTCGACTGGCCGGGCTCGGTCGCCGCCACGCTCGGACTGGCAGGCCTCGTGGCCGGCGCACTCGAGTTGCCGCGCCTCGGCGGCCGCAGCAGTCTCGTGTGGGGCGCGCTCGCCTTCGGCGTGTTGTTCCTGCTTGCGTTCGTCGCGATCGAGATGCGCAGCGCGTCGCCGATGGTTCCCCTCGGACTCTTCAAGGATCGCGTGTTCGCGGGCACCAACCTGCTCACACTGCTCCTCTACGCGGCGCTCAGCGGCGCGCTCTACTTCGTCCCGTTCAACCTGATTCAGGTGCAGCACTATTCGCCCACGGCCGCCGGCGCGGCCCTGGTTCCGTCGACCGTGCTGCTCTTCCTCTTTTCGAGCCGCGCCGAACGATTCATGGAACGCTTGGGCGCAACCGGGTTGCTCACCGTTGGACCGGTCGTGGTCGCCTGCGGGTTCGCGCTCTTCGCACGACCCTTCATTGGCGGCTCCTACTGGACGACCTACTTCCCCGCCGCCGTCGCCCTCGGCGTCGGCCTTGGCCTAACGGTAGCGCCGCTCACGACCAGTGTGATGAATTCGGTTCCCGACGCCAACGTCGGCGTCGCATCGGGCGTCAACAACGCCGTCTCCCGCACGGCCGGCGTGTTGGGCCTGGCGCTCATGGCCGTGGTCGCCGCGCACATCTTCGGCTCGACGCTCGACGCACGCGCCGCCGCCCTCGACCTACCGGCGGCCGCACCACAGCAGCTGGCCCGCGAGCACATCGACCTCGCAACAGCGGCCGTACCGCGCGGCCTACCGACAGAACAGGCACGCCATGTCCAACGCGCGATCGCCGAGTCGTTCGTCGACAGCTTCCGGATCGTGATGCTCGCCGGTGCCGCACTGGCTATCGCCAGCGCCCTTATCGGCCGCCTCGCCCTCTCCAAACGACACACAGCCCGTTAGGCGCAACGCACTCGCCGCGCACACGGTTGTGCTGTTTCACAATGTCTTTGCAGTATCCGCCGGTATCCATTGTTTCCGCCTTGATCCTTACTTCATGAGCGTAGAGGCCAGTCCGGCCGGCTGCTACGCTCATGAAGTAAGGGTCAGGATGGAAACAATGGATACCGGCGGATACTGCTTTCGTTGGTTGTGCGGGACCGAAAGTTTCAACGGCTGTAGAGGGAGACAAACGTCGAGAGCTCGCCGGACTCGAGATCCGACACGGCCCAATACTCGACGTTGTCGGCGCGCCACCGGATGAGATGGTAGCCGTGCGCCTCGGTCGACGTTGGCCCTTCGTTAGCGCCGGCCTCGGGCCACGAGTCCACGTTGATCAGGTGCTGGCGGCGGGCGTACACCACGGCGGCGACGACACGGCCGTCGAGATAGTCCAGGCGGCCGCCCACGAGCGGGAAGCCGGCGGAATCCAGCACGGGCACCTTCGGCGAGAAATCGACGCGGCCGTTGAACCACGGCTTCACGTTGTGCTCGTTGGTCGATTGCACATCCGTGAGGTGGCCGGGCATGAGCGACCGGATGTGGCTCGCCAATACCTGGTCGGCCAACGCCGGCGAGCCCGCGCCGCCCCGCGCGACGGCGTACGTTAGGCCGCCGCTCGCGAGCGCGATGATGACGCCCGCCGCCGCGAAACGCCACCAACCGGCGCGCCGCGGCGGCGCGGATGGCGTCTCCGCCGGCACCGACCGCTCGCTCGCGATCGCATTCGTGATGCGCGCCTTGAGGACATCGGGGGCTTCGTAGCGCACGAGATGCTCCTGGGCCAGAGTCGAGGCGCGCTCGAGCGCCGTGAGCTCGCGCGTGCAATCGCTGCACGCGGCCAGGTGCTCGCGCACTTCCGCGCGCTCATCCGCGGAGAGCTCCTTGTCCAGATACGCGTCGAGTCGCGTCCGGCAATCGGCGCACTGCATGGTCAGCCTGCCTCCTTGTCCGTCACGCCTAACTTCGCCGCCAGCCGCCGCCGCGCACGCGACAACCGCGACATGACCGTTCCCGCCGGCACGCCCACGATGTCGCTGATCTCGGCGTACGACAGACCCTGCACCTCGCGGAGCACCAGCACCTCCCGAAACTCGACCGGCATCTCGGCCAACGCCTGCTCCACCAGCGCGCGATCCGACTGCGCGATGGCCGACGCGTCGGCGCTGTCGCCGTCGCGCACGATGGATAGATGCTGCTCGGTGAACGGGACCGACGCCCGGTCCGCCGCACGACCTTCGCGCAGCGTGTGACAGCAGTTGCGGACGATGGCCAGGAACCACGCGCGTGCATTGTCGCCGCGAAATCCCGCGAAGTGGCGGAACGCGCGCAAGGCCGCATCCTGCACCGCGTCCTGGGCGTCGTGCTCGT
>JANWIK010000026.1 GCA_025449955.1 Gemmatimonadaceae bacterium | reverse complement strand
TGCTACCGGCGCGGCGACCGCCTTCGAGCACGAAGCCGCCTTGCGCGAACAGCCAGGTCCCGATGGCCGATCGTTGCGCACGTCCGGTGATGCGCGCGAGTTGATCGGCGTCGCCAGTTAGATCGTACAAGACAGCTAACGCACGGGCTACGCCTAACGCGAGCTGCGTGCCGGATCCGAGTCCGGAGTGCGCCGGGATCGCCGAGTGGATACGAATATGCGCGCCCGTTTCGACGCCGTGGTGCGCGAGGAATCGGCGACCGAATTGCAGCGAGCGGTTCGCGGCGGGCGACGGCCCCTCGCTGGTGAGCGACGGTGCGCGAGACGCTTCGATGAGCAGGGACGGACTCGGTACCGCGGCACCGATGCCGCCGAATCGTCGTCCGAGTCCGCCGCGCAGGTCGAGCATGCCGAAGTGGAGGCGCGCGGGCGCCTCGACGAATACCGCGGTTCGCGACGTATCAGCTGGCACGGGACGAAGGCGCGTCACGTAGCTTGTCGCGCACGAATTGTGTCAGGAGCGCCATCGCCTCGTGTTCGCGCGGTCCGGCGGTCTTGTCGACGATCACTTGCAGGCGGCGAAAGTCGCCGAGGATTTCTTCGGCCGGCAAGAGGTGTGTGCGGGTGGACAGAATCGCTGCCTCGAGGACGGCGTTGCGAGCGCGGTTGAAGCCGAGGAATTCGCGCTGCGTGCCGTGGTACAGGACGCGGGTCTCGATGCGCGATCGCGGCGGCGCGTCATCGATGGCAACGACTTCGACCTCGCGCCACGAGCATGCGGCATCGAGCACCACGCCGCGCACGCGTGTCGCTGGGTGCGTCGGGAACATCGCGGTGTCGATCGCCGTGCGGGCGAAGATGAGCACGTCATCCGTGAGGTTGATGACGGCGGCGCGGGTCGCGCGCACGTTGCGAAACGTGGTCGTCTCGAGGAACGGCTTGATGACCAGTACATCATCGCCCCAGTCGACGCCCATGGGTGCGATGTTGACGCGTCCCTGGGCATCGACCGTGGTGAGTATGGACTCGATGATCACGGCCGGCACTCGCGCTCGACGAGCTCGGCGAATGCCTGGGCGATGCGTCGCGTGACCGGGCCCGGCGCTCCGTTAGGCAGTTGCGCGCCATCGACGCCGGCAATGGGCGCGAGCTCGCGGATGGAGCTGGTGAGGAACGCCTCGTCGGCGCCGGCCAAATCGTGCGGCGCGATCACGTCCTCACGCGCGGCGAGACCCATCGCGCCGGCCAGCTCGAGCACGACCGCGCGCGTGATGCCGGGCAGTACGCCGCACTCGCGCGGCGGCGTGCGGAGCGTCGCGCCGGCGACGACGAACACGTTACTGCTCGTCGCTTCGCACACGTGGCCAGCCGTGTCGAGGAAGATCGCATCGTCGTCGCCGGCGGTGTGCGCATGCGCGAGCGCCACGACGGACTCGACATAGGCGAGCGTCTTCACGCCCGCGGTTGCGGCGAATTCGTTGCGCCGGGCGGTCGCGGTACACACGCGGACCGATCGCGCGGGCAGGGGCTCGCGCGGCGGCAGCGCGCTGGCCGTGAGCACCGCGGTGGGATCCACACCGACCGGCGGGGCGAGGCCGCGCGGGCCGACGCCGCGGGTCATCGTTAGGCGCAGGGCGGCGTCCGCCCAACCCAGGTCGCGCACGGCGCCCGCAGCGGCGGCGACCATGTGCGGCACATCGGCGGGAACCGGAATCCCGAGGATGGCGGCGCCCGCGGCGAGGCGGCGGAGGTGCGCGTCGAGACGGAACACGGTGCCGTGATAGGCGCGCATCGTCTCGAACAGTCCGTCGGCGAGCGTGAAGCCGCGATCGAGCGGGGAGATGCCGGCGTCCGACGCGTCGACGAGACGGCCATCGATCCAGATCAGCAGCCGAGCCGCTTCGTTAGGCACACGTCCCGGCGCGGCCGGCGCGGCGGTCACCGGACGAGCTCCACCGGCGGCGGAACGAACTCGTCGGCGCGCGGGACGGCGAACGCGAGATCGGCGCGATCCGGCAGCGCGCCGCCACCCGCGTCGCTGCCGCGCAGAAACCGGTCGAGCAGGCGATAGCCGTGCTCGGTGAGCGCGGACTCGGGGTGAAACTGCACGCCGACGACCGCGTGCTCGCGATGCTCGACGGCCATGATCTCGCCGTCGTCCGACGTGGCCGTCACGCGAAGCGCCTCGGGCAGCGACGCCGGTGCGATGACTAACGAGTGATAGCGGGTCGCGATGAAGGGCGAGGGCAGGCCGGCGAAGACGCCGCCGCCATCGTGATGGATGCGCGACGTTTTTCCGTGCATCGGCGACCGTGCGCGCACGATCTCGGCGCCGTAGGCGGCGCCAATGCATTGATGTCCCAAGCAGACGCCGAGAATGGGGATCGATGCGCCGAAGCGACGAATCACATCGGTCGAGATCCCCGCTTCGGACGGCGAGCACGGACCCGGCGACACGATGATGCGCTCGGGCGCGAGGGCCGCGATGTCGTCCAACGACAGGGCGTCATTTCGACGAACGACGGGCTCGTGTCCAAGCTCGCGTACGTAACGCGCGAGGTTGTAGACAAACGAGTCGTAGTTGTCGATGAGGAGAATCATGGGGACGCCTTCAGCGCATCGATAAGGGCGCGCGCCTTGTCGAGAGTTTCGCGGTACTCCTGTTCGGGATCGGAGTCGGCGACGATGCCGCCTCCCACACTAAAGTACACTGCGTCGCCAATCGCTTGATAGGTGCGAATGACGATACTGGTATCCATCACGCCGCTCAGGGCGATGTAGCCGATGGAGCCGCAATAGGCGCCGCGGCGCGACGGCTCGAGCTCGGCGATGATCTCCATGGCGCGGACTTTGGGCGCGCCGGTGATCGAGCCGCCGGGAAACGTGGCCATGAGGAGGTCGATGGCATCGCGGCCGTCGCCGAGCTCGCCGCCGACCGTAGACACGAGGTGGTGCACGGTGGAATAGTGCTCAAGTGCGAATAATTCGGGGGCGCGCACCGATCCGGCCGCGCACACACGCGAGAGGTCGTTGCGGAGCAAGTCCACGATCATGAGGTTCTCGGCCCGGTCTTTCGGGCTATCGGTGAGTGCCTTGCCCAACGCGGCGTCGTGTGCGGGATGGATGCCACGCGGGCGCGTCCCTTTGATGGGGCGCGCCTCCACGCGTCGCGCGTCGTCGAGGCGGAGAAATCGCTCGGGCGATGCGCTCAGCACGTGGAGGTCATCGAACGCGAGGTAGGCGGCAAACGGCGCGGGGTTCACGGTGCGCAGGCGCTGGTAGAGCGACCAGGCGGACTCGCGGAGCGGCGCTTCCAAGCGCTGCGACAGGTTCGCCTGGAAGATGTCGCCGGCGACGATGTATTCGCGCACGCGCGTGACCGCGTCGAGGTAGCCGCGGTGCGTGAAAGACGACCGCAGGCCGATCGATGCCGCCGCACCGACATCGGCTACCGGATACGACGGTGCGCGGGATACGCCTAACTCCCGCCGAGCGGCCCGCGACGCGGCTGCCGCGTCGCCGTTCCGTTGGGCGAGTCGCCGCCGCATCTCGGCCAGGCGCCGTTGGGCACGTTGCACGCGCGCCGACCCCTCATCGGGCAGGCCGGTGGAAACGATCCATGCGCGTTGCGTGTCGTGATCCCACGCCACGACGCAATCGTATATGCCCAACACCGCGTCGGCGATCGCAAGGTCGTCGTAGCGCGGAGCGGGGAGTCGCTCGAGGACGGCGCCCCAATCGTAGGCGATGTAGCCCGCGGCGCCGCCCTGGAACGGCGGCAACCCGGGAATGGACGGCGACTGAAACGGGGCGAGCAGTCGACGGATTTCGGCGAGGGCGTTGTGGGCAACGGGCGTGTGCGTCGCAGTGCGTTGGTCGATACACTCGGCGCGTCCGGCTTTGCAGCGCACGACCAACGCCGGGTCCGCGGCGAGGAACGAGTACCGATCGCGGCCGCCCGCGTCGCGAGACGCGTCGCGAGACGCGCCGCGAGCCGTGGCGCTGTCCAGGAACACGAGATACGGCAGGCCCACGAGCGCCGCACACGCCGCGTGCGCGTCGGGCGCGGGAACGAGCTCCTCGACTAACGGGAGCGTCACGCGCCCGATGGTCCCGTGTCCGGCGCGTCGTCGTCGGCGCGCGATCGAACGGACCGCTCGGCGCGCCGCGATCGTTGCGTTAGGCGGACGTGCTCGGCGACGGCGTCGTCGGGCGGCGTGAGATATCCCCAGTTCAGCTGCCCTTCCTGGCGATACGTCTTGCCGAGTGTGATGGCGAGCTTGGCTTTGGCCAGCTCTTTGCCGAGGTAGAAGGCGTGCGTCGCCTCGGTGACGCCGAGTTGCGAGAAGATCTCCTGGATATCGGTGCCGCGCACGAAGAGGTCGCGATTGAGCACGATGATCGACTCGCGATCGGTGAAGATGCGGAAGTTCGGATCGGTGATGTGCGATTGCAGATCGCGCAACTCGGCGTCGGTGAACGAGAGGATCCGTTCATCCTTGATGGTGACCAACCGGTCGTCGATGTGTTTGGGCGCGACCTTGTTGCGCACGGCGTAGTGCATGAGGCGGCGCGCGACGTCGATCTCGCGCACCGAGCCGCGTGCCCAGCCGATGACTTCGGTGGTGAGGACCGTCGTCACGCCCAATTCTTCGCACATCGCGATGAGGATCGCGTTGACGCCGGTGGTGTCGGCCGCGGTGAGCTCGGTCAGGTTGCCGACGCCCATCATCAGGGCCGCGCCGGGATGGCGGCGGCGCGTTTCGATGTAGCGCTCGAGCGATGCGACGAAGCCGAAGCCGATGGGCTCAATGACGGGGTCGATGACGCAGGGAACGCCTAACGCAGTGAGCGCGCGGAGCGTGGGCTCGAGCGTGTCGAGCGGCGCGCCGAAATCCGGAATGGCGACGACGCGGACGTCCCGGCCGGCGAGCGACCGCGCCGCGTCGAGGTTGGTCGAGTTGACGCTGAGCACGAACGACGCGCCGGCGTCGACGGCGGTCGAGATCTCGCCGGGATCGAAGCTGTCGATGCTGACGCGCATGCCGGCGGCCACGAGCTCGCGCACCGCTGGTCCGAGATCGGGGAATGCGAGGCCGGGCGTGCAGCCTATGTCGATGTAGTCGGCGCCGGACTCGTGCAGGCGATGCGCTTCGGCGAGCAGCGCGTCGCGCGACCACTTGGGCGCGTTGTTGATCTCGGCCAGAATCTCGATGTCGTGGTCACCGTACTCGCGCTCGAGCGCCGCGTGGCCGAAGTACTCGGGGATCTCGCGCAGGTCTTTCGGCCCCTTGGCGACGCGCACGCCCATCCGTTGGGCGATGACATCCGTGTCGCCCTCGCACAGACCGGGGATGAGGACGAGGTCTGTGCCCTGGGTGGGCGGCGATGGCAGAAAGCGCGCGATCCACGCGGTGGTCATGAGGGCGGCCACCGTGATGTGCATGACGGCGACGTCGAACGCGAACGGCGGCGCCATGCGATCGAGCGTGCGCCGGAGAGCCGGCTCCGCCAGCCGCCCGGTGACGAACAGCACGCGGGAGGGTTGGGCTGCTGCGCCGTTCACGATCGAAGCCGTGTGCTACTTGGAATCGCCGCCGCGCACGAACTTGTTCGGCGTTCCTTCGAGCGGCGAGCCGGACGGGCGCCAGAGCGAGCACTCCTCGATGCGCTTGGCGAGCGCGAAGTCCTTGTCGGTGATGCCCCCGGCGCTGTGGGTCTGGAGCTTCACCCACACCTTGGCCCAGGAGACACTGAGGTCCGGATGGTGATATGCCGCTTCGGCGACGTAACCGATGGCGTTGACGAGCATGAGCGTGGTCGGCCAGCCGTCCGTTTTGTACTGGCGACGGATCCAGCCGTCCTCGTAGTACCAACCGGGAAGCTCGCGCAGCTTCTCGGCGATCTGGTCATCGGTGTACGGGGTGTCCTTGGCGACCATGTGGTGCTCCTTGCCGAATGACGGCCGCAGCCGCGGCGCGTTCGTTGCCTAACGGGAGCGTCGGCCTACATCACGGCGCCGCCGCCGATCAAGAGCGTCTGGCCAGTGAGATACGCGCTGTCGGGTGACGCAAGGAACACGGCGGCACGTGCGACGTCGGCCGGGGTGCCCCAGCGCGCGAGCGGAATCGTGCGCGCGATCTTGCGTCGCCGGACGGCATCGAGTCCGCCGCCGAACTCTGTGTCAATCCAGCCGGGCGCCAGGACGTTCACGCGGATGTGCGGAGCGACGCTTCGTGCGAGCGACTTGCTGAATCCCAGCACGCCGCCTTTGGCCGCCGCGAACATCTCGGGATTGCGTCCTGCCATGCCGATGAGGACGTGATCCCAGCTCATGTTCACTATAACGCCGCCGGTGGATTGCTCGCGCATGATGCGCACGGCTTCCCACGATGCGAGGATGGTGCCCCGGAGGTCGACCGACAGGAGCAGGTCGAGCTTCTTGGTGTCCGGCAGGTTGGCGGCGCGGCCGGTGAGGATGTCGGCGCCGGCGTTGTTGATCCAGACATCGATGCGTCCGAGGGCGCGATTTGCATCGTCGGCGAGGTCGGCGATCGAGGCGGCGTCGGCCAGGTCCAACCGGAAGACGTGCGCGTGGCGGTGCGCCCCCTCGATTTGGGCGGCAACGGCGCGCGCCTCCCGCTCTTCGCCGCGGTACGTGATGGCGAGGTTGGCGCCGGCATTGGCAGCGGCGAGTGCAATGGCCCGCCCGATACCGGTGGAGGCACCAGTGACGACGATGTTGGCGCCGGCCAGTGCCGCCCCGGCGCTGTCGGGTCGCGAGCCGCCAGCGTTTGGGGGACGATCACTCAACCGGTTGCCTCCGTGCGTCGGGTTCCGTAGAGTAGCCGGAGACGCAAACATACCGGCGCTACGACGCGTCACAAGGGGATTCCTGGGAGGTGTTCCGGTGCGGCTGTTGATCAGTGTCGCGAACGTGGATGAGGCGCGAGCCGCGCTCGAGGGCGGTGCGGACATTATCGACGCGAAGGATCCGAGCGTCGGTGCGTTGGGCGCTGTGAGCGCCACGACGCTGCGAGAGATCGTTCGCATGGTTGACGGACGCCGACCAGTGAGTGCCGCGTTGGGCGACGCGGTGGATGAGAAGCAGGTGGCACTCGCCGCGCGGCGCGCGGCTGCGGAGCGACTCGCGTACATCAAGATCGGCTTCGCCGGGACGGCGGACGCAGATCGAGTGGAGTCACTCATCGCCTCGGCTGTGCAGGGAGCCGGGCTGGTGAGCTCGAGCGCGGGCGTGATTGCGGTGGCTTATGCGGACTGTGGAAGGCCGGATGTCGCTAGTCTGTCGCCATGGTGGCTCGTAGAAGCTGCCGAGAGAGCTGGGGCTATCGGGGTATTGCTCGATACGGCTGTGAAGGCAGCAGGCGCCCAGAGCGACGATGAGCGGCCCGGTCTTTTCATGGCGATGTCCGAATCGCAGGTAGCCGAGTGGGTTCGCCACGCCAGGGACGCCGATCTTACCGTGGCGGTTGCTGGAGGGCTGACTGGCGCCGAACTGTCCGTGATAAGAGCGATTGGTGTCGACATTGCCGGGGTGCGAAGTGCGGCCTGCGACCGCGGCGAGCGGCTCGCCTCTGTATCGCGCGACCGCGTGGCCGCGCTCGCGCGCTCGGCGGGCCGGCGCAGCTGGCCGGCGTCCCATGTCGTGTCGTGGGCAGCGCCCGGCCGGGAGGCCGCTACGTCGCGCGCAGCGCTTCCGTGAGGCCTTCCGCGTCGGCGATCACCACGCTCATTCCGTTAGGCACGGCGCGCTCGAAGTACGCGTCGACGAGGGTCGACCGCTCGGCCACGATGGGTTTGACGAGGACCAGCCGCCGCACCTCGAGTTCCCCAGCGACCCACGCCGCGATCGAATCACTCGTGACATCCCACGAGTGCGGGAGCGGGTCGCGAGCGCGCAGCCAGCGATAGGGCGCGAGCACCGGCAACCGGCCGTGCACGAGCGCGCCGGTGACCTCGGCGGGGTGTTCGACGACGCGCGCATGCGGCGTGCGCGACGCGAGGAGGAGCGCGTGCTGATCCATCGCGAGAATCGCCATCCAGTGTGCGGTCTCTTCGCCGATGCCGAGGGATGCGTCGACGTCGCGGACCGCGTGGGCGAACGGGCCTCCGCCGGGGACGACGGCGATACTGACGCCTCGTGCGACCGCGCTGTCGAGCGCACGCACCACAGAGTCGAGCGCGCCGGCGGTGCCCAACAGCGCACCGCCCACCTTCACGATGGTATCGACGCGCGGGGTCACGGCTCGGCGCGGGCGCGGAGCAGGGCCACGGCTGCCGCCGGTGCTGCCCGGGCGGCGTCTGCGCCTAACGCAACGGCGAGGCTCACCCGCGGCGCGCCGATCCGGCGCGCGGCGAGCTCGGCGATGAAGGCGCCGACTCCGGCGGTCACGACGGGCGCGTCGGGCGCAATGCGTCCGCGCGTGCGCTCGAGGGCCGCGGCAGTGCGGGCGACCTGGGCTTGGGCGACGTGTGCGGCGATCCGGTCGATCGCGTGATCGTCGAGGAGATCACGATCGGCGCACACGATGCGGGCGAGCCGCTCGCGCGTGAAGTCTCGCGTTACGGGCCGGCCATCGGGCGTGGCGCACTGATAGTCGTCGGCGGCGAGATCGCCGTTCCAGAAGTGCACGTCGCCCGAGAACGCGAAGCCTTCGGCAGACACGCCGGCTGTCGTGGCGCCCAAGGGCACGTCGTGGACGATGGCTTCGACGGGTGTGCGTACGGCGCCGAGGTAGAGCAGCTCTCCTGTTGCCAATCGCTCGGGATCGGTGCGACCGCAGGCGGCGACCACACCGCCGGAAATGGGAATCACGTCAGTGGAGGTGGATCCGATGTCGACGAGGGTGGCATCGGGCCACGTGTGCGCCACGATCGATGCGGTGGCGTGCCAGTTGGACGCGGCCGCGCGAATCGGATCGCGTCGCGCGTCGGCGGCCGACACGAAGGTTCCGTCGACGGTGTAGACCGCGATGTCGTCATTCGGGAATGCAGACTCGACGGCGTCGAGCACGAAGGAGACGCCCTCACGTTTGGTGCGAAAGAGCTGCGAGAGCTCAGCGGTCATGGTGACGGCGTGGAGCGTGCCGGTGGTGAGGGACGCGGCGCGAGCCTGGTCGCGCAGGGCGCGCACCAAGTCGTGCGGCGCGTGCTGGATCTCGAACGGCAGCGAGCGGACAGCCACGACGCGGTCGTCGCGCGCGGCGGCGAATTTGAGATTGACGCCGCCCACGTCCCATCCCGCTATTGTGCGGGCGCTCACGCGCCGCCTCCGTTAGGCACGCGATGCGGCTGATCCCGGTGCTGGATCTGCGCGGGGGGGTGGCTGTGCACGCGCGCGGGGGCGCGCGCGCACGCTATGCGCCGGTGGTGTCGCGGCTCGCGCCCGGCGCCCGGCGCGGCGACGCGGCGGCGATCGCCGCCGCGTACGCCGCGTCGGGCGCCGGGAGCATCTACGTGGCGGATCTCGACGCGATCGAAGGACGCGAGCCCCAGGAGTCGCTCGTGGCCGCGTGCTGCGCGGCGGCCGGACCGGCGACTCGCGTGTGGATCGATGCGGGGATCGCGACGCCGGATGCCGCGGCGCGATGGTTGGGCGTGCGTGGTGTCGAGCGTGTGATCGTGGGGTTGGAGACGTTGTCCGACATGGGGGCCCTGGTCGACACGGCGCGCGCGGTGGGGCCGGGGCGTGTCGTGTTCAGCGTAGATCTGCGGGACGGCGTTCCCGACGCGCGCGACGATGTGCTGCGGCGACTGTCGCCGGTCGAGCTGGCGCGCGCCGGGGTGCGCGCCGGGGCGGCGAGCGTGCTGCAGTTGGATCTGGCGCGCGTGGGCAGCGGCGCCGGCGTTGATGAAGCGTTGGCGCGCGAGATCGCAATGGGCGTTGCACCGGCGGAGCTGCTGGTCGGCGGCGGGATCGCGGACTTGGGCGCCGTGCATCGGTTGTCCGCGTTGGGCGTGGCCGGTGTGTTGGTCGCCAGTGCGCTGCACGACGGGCGGATCGGCGCAGACGCGCTGGCGCAGCACGGGCCGCCCGCCTAACGGATGGTCGTGGAAGCGCCGGCCGCAGGGGCCGCGCGGTCCCGGGGGGCAGGGGTGGTGGGGGGGGCGGGGGGGGGCGGGGTTAGGGGGATG
>JANWIK010000025.1 GCA_025449955.1 Gemmatimonadaceae bacterium | reverse complement strand
TGGACGCGATGAAACGCGTCGCTGTCAACCCACGACATAAGTAGAGCAGGGAAGCGGGGGGGGGGCCGGGGGGGCGGGGGGGCGGGGGGGGGGGGGCGCGGGGGGCGGCGGGGGCCCCCCGCCGCCCGCCCCCCCCCCACCCCCCCCGTCCCCCCCGCCCCGCTTAGCGGGGGCCCGCTTCCCCGCTCTACTTATGTCGTGGGTTGACAGCGACGCGTTTCATCGCGTCCATCACGATCACGGCGAGGGCGGCGCGGGTCTGGTCGCGTTGCAGATCGACCGAGATGAGCGCCTGGCCGACGTCGGTGCCGCCGCTGTAGCGCGGGCGAGCGGCGTTGAGGGCGTACGCGACTACGTCCGTGCGGCAGTTGTCGCAGCCGCAGAGCTCCGGATTCTGCGCGCGTAGCTCGTCGTACAGCGCGACGACCGTGCCCTCGAGGAGATTCTTCATCCGGCAAGCGGGAGCGGCTGCCCCGCCGAAGTCATCGTGCCGGTGAACGTCGAGCCGGTGGTGCCCGTGAGCTCGACGGTGAAATACCGGCCGATGAGCGACTCGTCGCCGGCGACGAGCACCGTGCGATGCTGCCGCGTGCGACCCTGCAGCAATCCGCCGCGTCGCGCGGCCTTCTCGATCAACACCTCGTGCCGGGTGCCGAGCATCGAGAGATTCCGAGCACGCGTTCCCTCGCGGACGAGCGCGACGAGCCGGTCGAGGCGGTCGGCGGCCACGTGGTCCGGTACCGTTAGGCTTTCGGGCAGGCGCGTGGCCGGCGTACCGTCGCGCAGCGAAAAGCGGAACGTGAATGCATCGTCGAAGCCGATGTCGCGCACCGCGCTCAACGTGTCCTCGAATTCATCGTCCGTTTCGCCCGGGAAGCCGACGATGATGTCCGTGGTGAGCGCCACACCGGGGATGGCCGCACGGATCCGCTCCACACATTCGAAGTACGTCTCGCGCGTGTAGCGGCGCAGCATGCGCTTGAGCGTGCGCGACGAACCCGATTGCATGGGCAAGTGCACGTGCTCGCACAGCGTCGGCGTGTCGGCCATGGCCGCGATCGCGCGATCGGTGAAATCGTTGGGATGCGGGCTGGTGAACCGGAGCCGCCGAATACCGGGCACGCGCCCAACGCAACGCAACAGGTCCGCGAAATCATGCTCGCCGTTTCGATACGAGTTGACCGTTTGACCGAGGAGCGTGATTTCGGTGATCCCTTGCTCCGCCACCGCTCGCGCTTCCCGTTCGACGTCGGCCAGTGTACGACTGCGTTCGGGACCGCGCGTCATCGGAACTATGCAATAGGTGCATTTGTAATCGCACCCGCGCTGCACAGGGATCCAGGCGCGCACGCCATCGAACCGCCGCGCGTGGAAGTCCTCGTAGTGTTCCTCGAGATCGAACGTGACGTTCGCAACGCGTTCGCCGCGCCGCGCGCCGTCGATCAGCGCCGGGAGCGCGCGATAGCCATCGGGCCCGACAACCAGCTGGACGTGCCGCGCGCGATCGAGGAGCGCCGGCCCCAGCCGCTGCGCCATGCAGCCCGTGACGCCGAGCACCGTGTCTCGACCCATGAACCGTTTGAGCTCGCCCAACCGGCCGATCACGCGTTGCTCGGCGTGGTCGCGAATGGCGCACGTATTCACGAGAATGACGTCCGCTCCCTCCGGCCCGCCGACCGGCGTATAGCCGTTCTCCTCCAGGCGCCCGTACATGAGCTCTGAATCGCTCACGTTCATCTGGCACCCGTAGGTTTCGATGTAGACGGTGGGACGGCTCTCGACGGTCATGACTCGGCTTCTACGCTCATGTTGAAAGGATCAGAGCGGAAACAATGGATAACTACGGATAGAGCAACAAAAGAAAAGCTGTTGTCAAGACAACAAAAACGGCTTCATCCCGCGCGATTCGCGCCTTCTCGCCTAACGGAAACGATCCGCTCTGATCCCGTGTTTCCGCTCTTATCCTTACATCATGAGCGAAGCAGCCAGCCACCACAACATGAGGGAAGCAAGCGGCTACCACAACCTAGCGCTAGCAGGCATGCCCGAACAATACACCGTTGTCGATTGTGAGCCGCATGCGCATGCGGGTGCCACGGGACAGCGCATCGTCGGCCGGGATGACCGACACATAGTCTTCCGTAAGGCCACTGCGATGGGCGCGATCGCCAATGACGATCACGTCGGCAGAGCCGCCGGCGCGGCGCGCGCGGTATGCCGTGGCGAGTCGCTCGCCTTCGGCGCGGAGCTCGTCCGCCCGGCGCGGCGCGTCGGCGCTCGCGACGGGAGCGCCGATCCGTTGGGCGGCGGTGCCGGGGCGCGCCGAAAACGGGAAAACGTGGAGACCGGTGAACGGGAGCGACGACACCAGCGACATCGTGGCGCGGTGGTCTTCCTCACTCTCGCCCGGAAAGCCGGCGATGATGTCGGCGCCGAGTCCGAACACGGGCGCGTCGCGCACGATGCGCTCGATCGCCCGCGCATATGTGGCGGCGGTGTACCAGTGACGCCCCATGCGGCGCAGCACGCGGTCCGATCCCGACTGCAGCGGCGCGTGAAGATATGGGACGAGTCCGCCATCGTTAGCCGTGAGTCGCTCGCGCAAGCGGTCGTCGACTTCCGTGGCCTCGACCGACGAGAGGCGGAATCGTGCGCGCGGCACGGCGCGCACGAGCTCGTCGACGAGGGCGCCGAGCGATGTGCCGATATCCAGACCGTACGAGCCGACATGGACACCCGTGATCACGATCTCGGCATGGTGCTCGGCGAGCTGGCCGGCTTCCGTGACGAGATCGTCCGCGGGGCGCGAGCGATTGGCGCCGCGCGCGAGCGTGGTGGCGCAGAAGGTACAGTGCTCATCGCAACCGTCCTGGATGCGGAGCAACGCGCGGGTGCCCGTTTGGCGGACCGGCCGGTCGTCGCCGGCCGCCATGCCTAACGCAGCCGCCACTTCGGCGCCGCCGGCGCCGGGGATCACGCGCGACACGTTGGGCAATGCACCGATCCCATCCGCATCGCGCGCCGCCGCGCAGCCCATCACGACGGTCTTGATCGTCGGCCGCCGCCGCGCCGCGCGTCGGACGGCGCGACGCAGGTCCGCCTCGGCGGCCGCGGTCACCGCGCAGCTGTTGAATACCGCGGCGTCCGCGTCGACCGCATCCGACACGAGCTCCGCCCCGGCCTGCTCGAGGAGGCCGCGCACCACTTCGCTGTCGTATTGGTTGGCCCGACAGCCGAAAGTCTGCAGGTAGACTTTCACGGCTGCCTCACGGACGGCGGAATCACGTCGGTCCCGCCCGGCGGCGACGTGACGCTCGACGCCGGCACCGACGTGCGCGGCGGCTGGCACGGCAGCACGATGTGGAACTGGCTGCCCCGCCCCTCGGCGCTCTGCACCCAGATGCGGCCGCCGTGCGCTTCCACGGCCATCTTGCAGAACGTCAGGCCTAACCCGGAGCTCCGCACGCGCGGGATCTCGGGCCGCGTCACGCGCTGGAAGCGCAGAAAAATGATCTCGTGATATTCGGGCGGGATGCCGGGCCCGTCGTCGGCCACCGTGAACAACACGCCGCCCGACGTGTCGCGCCGCCCCATGAGCGCGATGGACACGCCGCGCGCGCTGTGCGTGAGCGCGTTCTGGATCAGGTTCCCGAACACCCGCCGCAAGAGGCCGAGGTCTCCCTGGAACACCGGCGCTTCATCGCTTGCGTCCACCTTCACGCGCGCGCCGTCCTGGCGAAAGCGCATGGCCCACTCGTCGGACACCGACACGAGAAACGCGCGCGGCGCGATGGGTTGCAGCTCGAGGGACACCGCCGCTTCCTCGAGCCGCGCCACTTCCAGCAGGTCCTCGATGAGCGCCAGGAGGTCCTCGGCCTTGCCTTCCGCGTCGCCTAACGCTCGACGCATCTCGGGCGTGTAGGCGCCGAAGTCGCCATCGAGCGCCATCTCGAGCGACGCCAGCACCGACGTCAGCGGCGTCTTGAGGTCGTGCACGATCATCTTCATGAGATCGTCGCGCAGCTTCTGGAGCTCGCGCAGCTTGCGGTAGCTCTGCTCGAGGGCGTCGGTGGCGAACTTGAGGCGCAAGAGCGAACGGACGCGCGCGCCCAACACCTGCCGGTTGTGCGGCTTGGTGAGGAAGTCGTCGCCGCCGGCCTCGATCGCCTTCACGCGATCGGTGGTGTCGTTGAGCGCGGTGACGAAGATGACCGGGATGCGCGCGGTGCGCGGATCGCGCTTGATCCGGCGGCAGACTTCGAAGCCGGTCGCGCGGTCGTCGCAGCCTAACTCACCGGCCGGCATCGACACGTCGAGAATGCAGAGGTCGGGCCGCTCGTCGAAGCACGCCGCGAGCGCGCCCGGTCCATCCACGGCGCCGCGCACGCGATACCCCAGCGCCGTCAGTTGGTCGGACAACAACTCGACGTTCGCGGGCACGTCATCGGCCACGAGGATGAGCGGCGTCTGTGTGGCGTCCTCGCTCACGTCGGCCGTTCAGGGTCGAACGGTGATGCCGAACTCCGCCGTCCACGCATGCTCGGACACGCCCGGCAGGCCGTTGCGCAGCGCGCGCACCAGCGTGATGTCGACACGCGACCGGCCCTGCGACAACAGGAAGCCGACGCCGCCCGAGTACGACGTCTCGATGATCTTGGCCGAGTCGACGAGAAACGGCAGCCCGCGGTGGCGGAAGCCGATGCGGATCGCCATCGGTCCGCCTAACGCAACCGGCCCCTTGAACTCGGCGCCGCCGCCGTAGTCCCACGTGTTGGTGGTTTGCAATCCGGGCTGGCCTAACCCGTTCATGCTCGACCACCCTTCCCAGTCGGTGCGGAACGCCAGCACGAGGCCCGGGAGGCCGGTGTACGTGATGCCCGCGCCCGCCCGCTTGGGGGCGGTGGCACGCGTGAGCACGGTGTCGTTGCGGTACGACGTGAGACGTCCGCCGATGCGGCCCGAGATGCCGATCGCCACCTGGGCGCCCGGCTGCCACATGATGCCGGCGCTCGCGCCGTCGCCCGAATACGAGA
>JANWIK010000024.1 GCA_025449955.1 Gemmatimonadaceae bacterium | reverse complement strand
GCGTGGGGGTGTTTCACGACGTGGGCTACAAGCTCGGTCGCTGGCACGACGTCGGCTGGTGGGAGCGACCGCTGGGAGACGGTGTCGCGCATCCGGATGCGCCGCGGCACATAGGAGAGACCATCCGCACCGCGGAGTTTGCGACGGCACTCGCGGCCGGACTCGGCCTGTTGCGCGCGCGCTGAGTGAGGCGCCAGCGTTGCGGCGCGCGCTCGCGTAGAGATCTTAGACGAGCATGACACACACCATGAAAACACGGCCGGCTTTCCTTGCCGGCGCCGCGTTCGCGGGCGCTGTCGCGTTGTCGTCGTGCGGCCGATTCGGAGAGAAGTCGGCGAGCACGGCCGGCGGCGATCGCGTCGTTTGCGTGTCGAAGCAGATCAACGAGTTCATCTACGCGATCGGCGCGGAGCAGCATTTGGTGGCGGTGGACCTCACGTCCATCTATCCGCCGCAAATCAAGAAGCTGCCCACGGTGGGATATCACCGTGCCTTGAGCGCCGAGGGCATCATCTCGATGAAGCCGACGGTGTTCCTGACGGATGGCAACGTCGGACCGAGCGCCGTGCTGGATCAGCTGAAAAAGGTCGGCGTCCCGATCGACGTGATGCTCCCGGGCACCACGCTCGACAGCGCGCAGCAGTTGCTCGTTCAGTTAGGCGACAGGTTCGCTCGCCGGCCGGCGGCGGACAGCGTGCTCGCGCAGTGGAAGGCCGGCATGCAGGATGTCTGGAAGGACACCGCGCAGTACGTGGGGAAGCACAAGCCGCGCGTGCTGATCATCCATTTCGGTCAAATTGCGAACAACTACCTGGCGGTGAAGGCGGGCGGTCCGGCGGATGACATGATCCGTTGGGCGGGCGGCGTGAACGCCGTGGACTCGGTGGGCGGAATGGAGCGGCTGACGCCGGAGATCATCGCGCGCATCGCGCCGGACATCATCGTGGCCACCGATCTGGGATTCGACCGGTACGGGAGTGCCAAGGCCTTCGCGACGATGCCCGGCATCTCGCTGACGCCGGCCGGGAAGTCGCTGCGCATTTACCGGATCACGGAAACGGAGCTGCTGTACTTCGGGCCGCGCACGCCGGAGACGGTGCGCAAGCTGCGCGCGATGTTCCATCCGACGTGAGATCGTGAGGCGCCTGTCGTATCGTCAGACGTACGTCCTGCTCGCCGCGCTCCTCGCCGTATTGCTGGTCGCATCCGCCGCCATCGGTGCCTTTTCGTTCACGCCGGCGGAGATGGTGCGGCATCTCGGCGTGGCGGCCGGGTGGCTGCCCGCCACCAGCGCCGATGCGCTGAGCCGGAACGTGTTCCTCGAGCTCCGGCTGCCCCGCGTGCTGCTGGCGGGGCTCACCGGCGCTGTGTTAGGCGTGTCGGGCACGCTGATGCAGGGGCTGTTCCGGAACCCGATCGTGGAGCCCGGGCTGGCCGGCACATCGGCCGGCGCTGCGTTAGGCGCGGCGCTCGTGTTCGTCTTCGGCGGCAGCACCGCGTTGTCGTTCACCGCGCCGCTCGGCTCGATCGCCGTCCCGGTGCTGGCCTTCGTCGGCGCGTTCGCGGCGACGATGCTTGTCTACCGGTTGTCGACGTCGTTCGGCAAGGTGAACGTGTTCACGCTGCTGCTGGCCGGCATTGCGGTGAACGCGGTGTGCGGCGCCGGCACGGGATTCCTGTCGTACGTGGCGCGCGACCCGCAAGCGCGCAACATCACGTTCTGGAACCTCGGGACGTTCACCACGGCGGATTGGCATGGCGTGATGCTCGTCGCGGTGTTTTTCGCGTTGTGCTTCGCGTGGTCGATGCGCTACGGCAAAGCGCTCAACGCGCTCATGCTGGGCGAAGATGAAGCGGCGTTCCTGGGTGTCGACTCGCGCAAGTTGATCTTCCGATTGCTGGTGGTGAACACGATCATGGTATCCGTCGCGACGGCCATGGTGGGCGTGATCGCGTTCGTCGGGCTGATCGTGCCGCACGTGCTGCGGATCCTCAAGTCGAGCGACTACACGTTCCTGCTGCCCGGGTCGGCGTTGTTAGGCGCGCTGCTCATGGAGCTGGTGGACATCGTCGCGCGCATTATCATTCCGCCGGCCGAGCTGCCGATCGGGATCATCACCGCGGTGATCGGCGCGCCGATCTTCTTGTGGATCCTGCTCCGACAGCAACCGCAGCGCGGAACGGGCGCGAGCATCGACTCCGGGGCCGGCGCGGGCTTCTATGGTTGACGTGGTCGGCGTGACGTACCGCGTGGGCGGTCCGAACGGCCTCCGCATCCTGAACGACGTGACGGCGCGCTTCGACGCGTGCAAATTCAACGTCATTCTCGGGCCTAACGGAGCCGGGAAATCGACGCTGCTCAAGGTGGCCACGGGGCTGCTGCAGCCCTCCGCGGGCGCCGTCCGCTACGGCGACCGGCCTGTGGCCGCGTTCCGTGCCGACGAGCTCGCGCGCACGCGCGCCGTGCTCTCGCAACACGTCGAGCTCGCGTTTCCGCTGCCGGTGGAAGACGTGGTGCTGATGGGACGCTATCCGCACTACCGCTCGGCGCCGACGAGCCGGGATCGCGATATCGTGTCGCGCTCCCTCGAGCTCGTGGGCATGACGGACAAGCGGCGACAAGCGTATCCGACGCTGTCGGGAGGCGAGCAACAGAAAGTGCAGCTGGCGCGCGTGCTGGCGCAGATCTGGAACCTGGACGATGCGCACGAGCACAAGTACCTGTTTCTCGACGAGCCGACGACGAGTCTCGACGTGCACTATCAGCTGCACCTGCTCGACGTCGCGCGCGATCTGCTCGCGCACAACTGCACGGTGGTCGCGGTGCTGCACGATCTCAACGTCGCGTTCCAGTACGGGCAGCACATCTTCGTGATCGACGGCGGCAAACTGGCTTACGAGACCTCGCGCGCGTCGGACATCTCGGCCGAGCTCATCGAGCGCGTGTTCCGCGTGCGCGCCACGCGCATCGGCGACGGCGCGGACGGCCAGGGCACCTGGCGCTTCAGCCTGTAGCCACTCCGTTAGGCAAGGCCGAGCAGCGCCGCCGTGTTGCCGCCGAGGATCTTGGCGCGCTCCTCGGGCGTCACGCGCACCGCGGCCAGACTCTCCTTCATGAGCGGGATGCTGCCGATCATGTGCGGATAGTCGCTGCCGGCCAGCACGTGTCCGGCGCCCGCGAAGTCGACGGCGAGGCGTAGCGCAGCCGGGTCGAAGTTCACCGTGTCATAATAGAACTCGCGCAGATACTCGCTCGGCGGCCGCCTAGCATTGACGCGGCAGTCGGGGAAGGCGTGCCAGCCGCGATCCAGGCGCTCGGCAATGTACGGAATCGCGCCGCCCAAGTGCGCGAGCACCCAGCGGATGCGCGGGTATCGTTCGGGTACGCCGGCGAACACGAGATGCGCGGCGGCGAGGCTCGTGTCGAACAGGAAGCCGACGAGCGCGGTGAGCCAGTACTCCGTCATGCCGGTCACGCTCGCCGGGTTGGTCGGATGGATGTGCAACACCGCGCCTAACCGATCGGCTTCGGCGTAGAGCGGCTCGAACCGCGCGTCGGCGAGCGCGACGCCGTTGACGTTGGCGAACAGCATCGCGCCCGCGAAGCCGAGCTCCGTCATCGCGCGCCGCAGCTCGATGGCGGACGCCGCCGGATCGCAGAGCGGCAGCGTGGCGAGCGCGGCGAACCGGGGCCCGCGCTCGCGCACGACCGCGGCGAACGCGTCGTTCACAAGACGCGCCAGCTGCGCCGCGCGCGCGGGGGCTTCGACGTGCGTGCCGGGCGTGGTGAGCGTGATGACCTGGGTGTCTACGCCCTCGCGCTCGAGCACCGTTTGCCGGTAGGCAATGTCTCGGTGCCCGCGCACGGCGACGTTGTAGTCGCCGGGATAGTGCACGCAGGGATTGCCGTCCTTGTCTTCCGTAAGGCGGACGACGCTGTCGGATTCGCGCAGCGCGTCGAGGTACGCCGGCGGGTAGTAGTGATTGTGAATGTCGATGAGCATGTGAGAGCCGAGGGAGGTCGCGGGGTGTTGCGGCGGGAAGGGGCCCGCCGGCGATCATCCGATGTTTGTGTCCATCTATTATAGTAGGGCGGTGCACTTCACCTTCAGAGGAGCTCGCCCCGCGCCGAGCAACGGATTCTTTCCAACCGACCACTACTCTCCCACGTTCATGCGACGCTTCGTCCTCGCCTTCTGCTTGGTAGCCATCGCCGCCGCTAGTGCGTCGGCGCAGCGGACCACGTTCACGCACGCCGACACCTTGCGCGGCACCAACGGCCCGGGTCGTTCGTGGTGGGACGCGACCTTCTACGACTTGCACGTCGCGGTGAGCCTGGCGGACAGCAGCATCCGCGGCTACAACGGCATCACGTACCGCGTGACCGGCCCGTCGCGCGAGATGCAGATCGATCTGCAGGTGCCGATGCAGGCGGATAGCATCGTGCAGGACGGACGCTCGCTCACGTCGCGCCGCGATGGCAACGCGTTGTTCGTGACGATGCAATCGCCGCAGCGTGTCGGCGACACGAAGACCGTGACCGTGTACTACCACGGCCATCCACGCGCGGCCAAGCGTCCGCCGTGGGACGGCGGCTTCATCTGGCGACAGGACAGCCTGGGCCATCCGTGGGTGGCCACTGCCAACGAGGGACTGGGCGCCAGCGTGTGGTGGCCCAACAAAGACATTCCGGCCGACGAGCCGGACAGCCAGCGCATCGCGATCACGGTGCCCGACTCGATGACCGACGTGTCTAACGGACGACTCCGCAGCACGACGCGGAATACCGATGGCACCACGACGTACGAATGGTTCGTCACGAGTCCGATCAACAACTACGACGTCGAGATCAACGCCGGCACGTACTCGCACTGGACGGAGGCCTATCACGGCGAGAGTGGCGATCTGACGCTGGACTTCTGGCCGCTCGCGTATCACGTGGACACGGCGAAGGTGCAGTGGCAGCAGGTCAAGTCGATGCTCGCGTGTTTCGAGCATTGGTTCGGACCGTATCCCTGGTATGCCGACGGCTACAAGCTGATCGAAGCGCCGCACTTGGGGATGGAGCATCAGAGCGGCGTGGCGTACGGGAATCACTTCAAGAACGGGTACATGGGCCGCGACCTGTCGAACACCGGGTTAGGCCTCAAGTGGGACTTCATCATCGTGCACGAGAGCGCGCACGAGTGGTGGGGCAACAACATCACCGACAAAGATCACGCCGACATGTGGATCCACGAGAGCTTCGCGAACTACTCGGAGTCGATCTACACGGAATGTCAGCAGGGCAAGGCCGCCGGCGCGCAGTACGTGATCGGGACGCGCGCACTGATCAAGAACGACCGCCCGATCGTTGGGCATTTCGGTGTGAACGACGAAGGCTCGGAGGACATGTACTACAAGGGCGGCAACATGCTGCACACGATTCGTCAGGTGATCGACAACGACGACACGTGGCGCAACATCCTCCGCGGCTTGAACAAGAC
Organism: Gemmatimonadaceae bacterium; assembly: GCA_025449955.1. Classification (GTDB taxonomy): domain Bacteria; phylum Gemmatimonadota; class Gemmatimonadetes; order Gemmatimonadales; family Gemmatimonadaceae; genus JADGGM01. The sequence goes on along the minus strand of JANWIK010000024.1, from coordinate 798 downwards.
GTTCTGGCATCAGACGGTGAGCGGCACGCAGGTCGAGGACTACATGAGCCACGCCGCGGGCATCGACCTGAGCAAAGTGTTCGAGGAATATCTGACGACGACGAAGGTGCCGGTGCTCGAGTATTCGATCAGCGGCACCACGCTCAGGTACCGTTGGGCCGACGTGGTGCCGGGTTTCGCGATGCCGGTGAAGGTGACGGTGGCGCCGGACCGCTACGCGGTGATCCGCCCAACGGAGGCGTGGCACACAGCGACGGTGAGTGTGGGGCCGGGGGAGTTCAAGGTGGATCAGAACTACTATGTGCTAACGAGGGAAGCGGCGCCTGGCGGCGCCTGAGGGATGGTGGGAGGGAAGCGGCGGCTGGCGCCGCCTCGGGGAAAAGTGAACGGCGGCGCGTCCGCCCCGTTCCCCAATGCGGCGCAGCCGCCGGTTCCCTAAGCGAAGCGCTTCCCCAAGGCGGCGCGAGCCGCCGCTTCCCTGTCACCTCACATCATCTTCTTCTGAAGCTTCTCCGCTTCCGCCAGGTGATGCTTGATCACCGGCGCCGCCTGCGTGATCAGGTTCTTGAGCTCGGCGTTCTGCGCGTCGCCTAACGCCTTGGTCGCCGTCTCCAACACGGCCTTGTGGTAGGCCACCTCGAAATCGATGTAGGCTTTGTCCCAGGCTTTGCCCTTCGGAATCGCCTGGAGCGAGTCCATCTCCTGCATCGCATCCGTGTTGCCGGTGAAGCCGGCCGGCTCTTCCGGCGTCACGCCTAACTTTGCGGCGAGCTGCTGGCCCTCGAGGCGGAGCGCGTG
>JANWIK010000023.1 GCA_025449955.1 Gemmatimonadaceae bacterium | reverse complement strand
TGGGTCGAGGCCGTAGTTGCAGTGATACTCCTCGGACGCGACGTCGCATCCATAGATCGCGCGCAAGCGCGTGCCCGCCGCCAGGTGGACGCGGCCGCGCACCTCGACCAGCCCGCACGACAGCGCGGCAATGAGCGGACGCTCGGCCTCCGGGTTGGTTTCGGCGTGATCGGCGTCCGTTAGGCCAAGCACCGACCGGGCGTACTCGATCACCGCGTGCTGGAACCCCGCGCAGGTGCCGAGAAACGGGACGCCGGAGCGGCGCGCGAATCCGATGGCCGTGAGCGCCGCGTCCATGTTGACGTACGGACTGCCGGGCACACACCACACGCCGTGCGCGTCGGCGAGCCGCGCCGCCATCTCCGGGCCTAACGAACCGGTGTGCAGCCATTCGGCGTCGACGGTGCGGCCGCCTTCCCGCGCCGCGCGGTCGAGGGCCACGGGAATGGCCCGGTGCGCGACGACGGCGTCGCTGCGGTCACCGACGAGAGCGATGTGAACGGCTAATGCCATGAACACTCCGGAAGATCGCGCGGGCCGGCCGAGCTCGCCGCCGGCTGGATGGTATCCGACTGTATTTCACCAGCGGCCCGCGCCCGCGCCAGGTCCAGATGCCGGAGTCGGAGGCGGCATACCTTGACATCCGACAACATGACGTTCTATGTTGTCGAACGACAAGGTATCACGCCGACCCAACCTCGCCCATGACCGACCACGCCGATCTCCTGCAGGGTACGCTCGATCTCCTGGTCCTCAAGACGCTGATCCTTGGGCCACTGCATGGGTGGGCCATCTCCAAGCGCCTGCGCCAATTGTCCGACGACGTGCTCGAAGTCGGGCAGGGCAGTTTGTATCCCGCGCTGTACCGTCTCGAAGATCGCGGGTGGATTCGCGCCGAGTGGGGCACGAGTCCCGAGGCGGGCGGGCGGCGCGCCAAGTTCTACAATCTCACGGCCGAAGGCCGGAAGCAGTTCAGCGCCGAGCGCTCGCAGTGGCGGCTGTTCTCGACGGCGGTCGAGCGCGTCCTCAAAGCGACCTGATCAACGATGTCTTCCTTTGCGCATCGCGCGCTTCGCCGACTCCGGGCGCTGACTCGCCGCGGCGACATCGAGCGCGAGCTCGACGAGGAGCTCGCGCTGCACGTGGCGCTCGAGGCCGCGGAGCTCGAGCGGCAGCACCACTTGTCGCCCGACGACGCGCGGCGTCGTGCCCTGGTCGCGTTCGGCGGAATCGAGCGCTACAAGGAAGCGCACCGCGACGCGCGCGGCGTGCGCTGGCTCGACGAGCTCCGGCAGGATGTCCGCTACGCCGCGCGTGCGCTCCGCCGCAGTCCGACGTTCACGGTGTCGGCCGTCGCCATCCTTGCGTTAGGCATCGGCGCGTGCACGGCCGTGTTCAGCGCCATCGACGCCGTCGTCATCTCGCACCTGCCCTACCCGCACGACGAGCAGCTCGTCCGCATTTACGAGCGCAATTCGCCCACCAACCAGTTCGGGCTGTCGGTGGCGGACTTTCAGGCGATCGAGTCCTGGCAGCGGGTGTTCAGCGACGTCGGCATGGTTCGATCCGCCGACGCGCCGGTGACCGCCGGCGCCGTCCCGCAGCAGACGGCCGTGGGCTACGCGACCTCGGGTTTCTTCCGTGCGTTAGGCGTGACGACGTCCGTGGGGCGCGGGCTCGTCGCCGCCGACGACAGCGCCGGCGCGCCGCCGGCGGCGGTCGTCACGCACGCGTTCGCCGCCCAGCAGTTAGGCGGAGACCGCGCGGCGGTGGGCCGCACGATCGACGTCGACGGCACGGGCTACACGGTCGTCGGCGTCCTCGATCCGCGGGTCAAGGTCATGTCCGGCCGCACGGCGGTGTGGCCCGACGCGCAGCCGCGCAAGCCGACGCGCCGCGGACCGTTCGGGTTGCTCGTCGTCGGCCGCATGAAAGAAGGCGTGACCGTGGCCGATGCGGCCCGCGATCTCGCGAGCATCAGCCGGCGCGAGTTCGTGGTGTGGCAGGCGTCGTTCCAGGATCGCGATGCGGTGCTCGTCCCGTGGTCGTTGCGCCGCACCATCCTCGGTGACGCGCCGCAGTCGCTCGGCTTGTTCGCCGCGGCGGTGGTGCTCGTGATGCTGATCGCCGCCGCCAACGTGGCCGGATTGATGCTGGTCCGCGCCGCCGGCCGCTGGCGCGAGGTGTCGGTGCGCGCCGTGCTCGGCGCGACGCGGGGTCGGATCGCGCGGTTGCTCATCACCGAGAGCATTCTGGTATCGTTGGCCGGCGCCGTCGCCGGCGTAGCGTTAGGCGTGGGCGGGTTGCGCGTGCTCAAGACCATCGGCCCGCACGTCCAACGGCTCGATGAGGCGCACATGAACGGGCACGCCATCCTCTTCGCGGTGGTCGTGGCGCTCATCGCCGGCGTCGTCATCGGCGCGTATCCGGTGGTCCACCTCTCGCGCGGTGGTACGAGCGACGGCGTGCTGGGCGGCGAGCGCGCGGTGGGCGGCACTCGGCGTGCGCACCTGTTGCGCGCCGGGCTGGTCGTGGCCGAGTTTGCGCTGGCGCTGCCGTTGCTCGCGGCGGCGGGGCTGCTCCTCAACAGCTTCGTCCGCTTGCAGCACGTGAATCCCGGATTCGACGCGGCGCACGTGCTGACCATGAGCGTGTCGCTCCCGGCGCCGCGCTATGCCAACGACACCGCGGTCGTCACCTACTGGACGCGCGCGCTCGACGCCGTGCGTGCCGTGCCCGGCGTCGTGTCGGCCGGGTTAGGCGACCAGCAGCCGCTGACGGGCGATCAGGGGATCGACGAGAACAACTTCGATTTGCTCGATCGCCCGGTGCCGGCCGGCACGGCGCAGCCGGTGACACCATGGAGCGTCGTCACCGCCGGCTACTTTGCCGCGCTCGGCGTGCCGCTCGTGCAAGGCCGCATGTTCGTGCCTAACGATACCGGCGGGCCGCATCCGGTGGTCATCGTGAGTCGCTCGTGGGCGCACCGCTATTTCCCCGACGGGACGGCCGTTGGGCGGCGAATGGTGTCCGGCGGATGCACGTCCTGTCCGCCGTCGACCATCGTCGGCGTGGTCGGCGACGTCGCGTACGAGAGTCTGTCCGACGTGCCCGAGGGCGCGTACGAGCCGCTGACCGAGGGGTGGGGGCGCTCGCTCTTCCTGTTCGTCCACACGCGGGGCGCGCCGATGGACGTCGTGTCGGGCGTGAACGCCGCGCTGCGGGCGGTGGAGCCGGCGGTGACGTTGGCCGACGCGGCGCCGATGGACACGCGGGTGGCGGCGTCGATGGCCGATCCGCGCCACGCGGCGACGCTGGTCGGCGCTTTCGCCCTGGCGGCGGCGCTGCTGGCGGCGATCGGGATCTTCGGCACGCTGTCGTACACGGTGAGCATGCGGCGGCGCGAGATCGGGGTGCGGCTTGCGTTAGGCGCGCGCGGCGAGGCGGTGACGCGGATGTTCGTGCGCCGCGGGATGGCGCAGGCGGCGCTGGGCGCCGTGGTGGGGCTCGTGGCGGCGTTGATCGCGACGCGATGGCTGTCGGCGACGCTCTACCAGGTGAGCGCCACCGATCCGGCCACGTTAGGCGGTGTGCTCGTGGCGCTGCTGGTCGTCGCCCTGGCCGCCAGCTGGGCGCCGGCTCGGCGCGCGGCGGCGATCGACCCCGCCGACGCCATGCGCGCCGAGTGATGCGTTAGGCGAGTGGCGGGTGGGGCTCGAGGACCATCACCACGTGCAGGTCCCGCCCGATCAGCCACGAGGCCGGCGCCGCGTACGCGTCGCGAAGGCGTTCCCAATGTGTCACCTGCGCGCCGGCCCGGTCGGCCAGCTCCCACCACTGCCGCTCCGTCCAGTACCGCACGGCGCGCCCCGATCCGCCGGCCGCGTCGAGCGCGCGGAGGAGCAAGCGGTCGCCACGACGCCGCACCAGGCGGTCGATGAGAATCACGCCATGGCGTCCGACGCGGAGCGCTTCGCGCAAGAGCGCCTCGGGATCGCGTGCCCGGCGGAGCACGTCGGCCACGAGCACGTAGGCCGCGGCGCCGTCGGGAAAAGGGAGACGCTCGCCCGCACCGGCCACCACGGGGATGGCCGCGCGCCGCATCGGAGCCGCATCGACGCCTAACGCCGCCCGGGCGGCGCGCACCGACACCAGGGCCGCGAGCCGTCCGTCGCCGCAGGCGATGTCGACGAACGGTTGGGCCGCGCCATCGGCGGGGCCCCGTAAGGCGTCGCGCATCCGCATGATGCGCGACACCGACGTCGCGATCGCCCGCGCGCGCCGGCCCGGTTCCCCATTCACAACGTGATTCGTCATCGGTAAGCGGCTCCGTCGAGTGCTCGGACCATGTTCATCGGTACGAGTGTGTGGTGGGTGCTGTTTCGGCCGTCGTCCTCGACAGCCCGTGTGTACCGCTGTAGGATCGTTCCAGCGCCGTCCGTTCCTAACTCCCTCCCTTAGACATCGAATGCCCCCCGTCGCGTTGCAGGCGCGTCCGGCGACCGGCCTCATCGACGCCGGCCTCGTCGTCCTCCGCCGCCGATATTGGGACTTCTTCCTGGCGGAGCTGATTCCCGCCTCGCCGTGGTTGGTGCTTGCCCTGTTCGTTTCGACGTCGTCGATCACCTACATCAGACTGGCCGAGCTCTTTACGGTGCCGGTCGCGACAGGCATTGCGGCATGGCTGGTATCGCAGGCATTCACGGGGGAAACGGTATCGTTAGGCGATGCCGTCGGGCGGGGGTTGCGGCGGGCTCCCGGGCTGATCGGCGTGTCGATCATCGCCGGCGTGAGCGTCGTGTTGGGGCTCATCGGGTTGATCGTCGGCGGGTTCGTTGTGGCGGCGTGGATGTACACGGCGATACCGGTGTATGCCCTCGAGGATGTGCACGCGAGCGAGGCGATCGACCGCTCGCTCGCGTTGTCGCGCGGCAATGTGATGCACGTGCTGGGCGTGCTCCTCGGCGCGGCGGTAGCCTATCTGATCCTGGAGATCATCAGCGGCCTGGTGCTCAACTGGCTGTGGCTGACCGTGACCCATCACGTCTACGTTCCGGTGCGCGTCCTGACGCTCGTCGCGATGATCACCAACCTCGCCATCTTGCCCCTTCCGCACGTCTTCCCGGCGATCGTGTACTACGATCTGCGCGTTCGCCGCGAGGGGATGGACATCGAGGCAATGGCACAGGCCCTCGATGATGCGCCGCCGGCATCGCGAGCCGCCGATGCGCCGCCTAACGCGCCCGAGGCAAATCCAGCGTAAACGCCGAGCCCACGTTCGGCGCGCTCTCGACCGTCAAATCACCGCCCATCGCCCGCGCCAGATCGCGGCTGATCGCCAAGCCGAGTCCCGCGCCCTCCCCGGGCCGCGCGAACGCGCGCCCGATCTGCACGAACGGCTCGAAGATGTCCTCCAGCCGGTCCGCCGGAATCCCGCGCCCCGTATCGCGTATCGTTAGGCGAACACGGTCGCCGACCACCGCGCACGACCACGTGAGCCGGCCGCCCGGCTCCGTGTATTTGAGCGCATTGGACAACAGATTCAGCAGGATCTGCTCCACCTTCGCGCGGTCGGCCCGCGCCACGACGTCATCCATGCACTCCGTACGTTCATCGATCAGGTGACGCGCCATCACTTGGGGCGCCATGATCGCCGTCACCTCGCGCACCGCGTCCGACAACACGACGTCGTCCACGCTGAACGCCACGTGCCCGGACTCGATCCGGCTGAAGTTGAGCAGATCGTTGATCAACCCGATCAACTGCAATTGGCTGCCACGAATCCGGTCGATGTCGGCGCGCTGCTCGACCGTGAGCGGACCGCGAAGACCCATGGCCAACAGCGACGCGTATCCGCCGATCGCGTTGAGCGGCGTGAGCAGCTCGTGCGACATCGCGGCAAGGAAATCCGTTTTCGCCCGGTTCGCGGCGTCGGCCTCGATACGACGGCGGTCGAGCTCAGCGGCCTGCGCGCGAATCTGTTCTACGAGCGCGCTGAGATTTTTCGCCCGCTGCTCGGCCTCGATGCGAGCCGATTCGCGCGCCGCCAACTGCAATGCGTGGTCGTATTGCTCGCGCTCGGCCTCCCGTTGGGCCGTGAGGTCCTGCACCACGATGCCGAACCCTGCTAACGCACCGTCATCTTCGTGCAGCGCCGTGACGACGATCTTCGCCCAAAACTGCGATCCGTCCTTGCGCACGCGCCATCCCGCGGTCTCGTATTGCCCAACGAGCATGGCTTGCTCGAGCTCGCGCGACGGCAGGTTGGTCGACAGATCCTGCGGCGTGTAGAGGCGTGATATGGGGCCGCCAACCACCTCGCGCGCGACGAACCCCGTGCAGCGCTCGGCGCCAAGATTCCAGCTCAGAATCTCGGCGCGTTGATCGACCGCATAGATCGCCAGGTCCGTGAGGTGATGGACCAACTTGCACACCAGATCTTCGGCGCGCCGAGCGCGCGACTGCCGCTGACCGCCTGCCCGTGTGTGCCTAGTGTCATGCGTGGCGCGCTTGGATACACGACCCACGAATCCTCTGCTTGGTCCGCCGTTACATCGCACGATTCCGCTCAATGCCGCACTGCTCGCGTTGCCCCACGCGCGCGGGCGCCGGCCTCATGGGATAGGCGAGCGAGAATCGGGCCACGCGGCGACGTTTTGCGAGGCGTCTGACGTGCGTAAACCGTCAGGACTTCACCGAGTTCGCGCGTAAATCAGGTCGATCAGCTCGTCGTACATTGCGTTGGCTTCGTGGTTGCCGGCACGAATTGCCTCGGTTGCGCAGTGCTTGAGATGATTGCGCATCAGCTCCTTACCCACAGCGCGCAGCGCTTCCTGAACGGATGAGATCTGCGTCATGATATCGGCGCAGTATCGATCCTCTTCGACCATGCGTTGCAATCCGCGCACCTGGCCTTCGATCCGCCGGAGTCGCGTCTGATTGCGGGCCTTGAGATCCGACTCTACGTGTCGCGCGGTCTTGGGCATGATGCAGTCTCGGCTGAATCGTGATGGATGGCGGACGTCAATCGAGTGCGATGGTGCGCAAACGCAGACTGTTGGCTACGACGCTCACCGAGCTGAAAGCCATGGCCGCGCTCGCGAGCACTGGGCTCAGCATCAGGCCGAATGCGGGATAGAGGACGCCGGCCGCGATCGGAATGCCGATCACGTTGTAGGCGAATGCCCAACCGAGATTCTGTCGCATCGTCGTCATGGTGCGGCGCGAGAGCGAGATCGCGGTCACGACAGCCTCGACGCCGCCGCGCATCAGCGTGATGTCGCTCGCCTCGGCGGCGACGTCGGTGCCCGTGCCCCATCCGAGTGCAATGCCCACGTCGGCACGCGCGAGCGCAGGGGCGTCGTTCACGCCGTCGCCGACCATTGCCACCGCCGCGCCGCTCTCGTGCGCGATCCGCTCGATCTCCGCGACTTTGCCGTCGGGCAACAGGCCGGCGCGTACGCGATCGATGCCCGCCGCACGCGCCACGGCCTGAGCGGTTCGCGCGTTGTCGCCGGTGAGCATCACCACGTCGAGGCCCAGCGCACGCAGCCGCGCGACCGCGGCGCGCGACGTGGGCCGCACCGGGTCGGCGACCGCGATCAGCCCGGCCAGCGCGCCGTCCAGCGCCACGTACACGAGGCTCTTCGCGTCTTCCGTTAGGCGCGCGGCCGCTGCATCGAGCGGGGACACATCGATTCCCGACGAGCCCATGAGTGCCGCGTTCCCAACGGCCACGCGAATGCCGGCCACGATGCCGCGGGCGCCGAGTCCGGTGAGGGACTGAAAGTCCTGGACGTCGGTGAGCGGTGCGGCGGCGTGTCGCACGATGGCCGCGGCAACCGGATGTTCACTCGCATGTTCGACCGACGCCGCCAGCCGCACCAGTTCCGTGGTCTCCCACCGACCGTTAGGTGCCGCGACGACGTCGGTCACCGCGGGCGTGCCCGCCGTGATGGTGCCCGTCTTGTCGAGCACGACCGTGCGGACGGCGCCCGCGCGCTGGAGCGCCGCGCCGCCCTTGATCAGCAGGCCTAACTGAGCGGCCCGGCCCGTCGCCACCATCACCGCCGTCGGCACCGCGAGCCCCATGGCGCACGGACAGGCGATGACCAACACGGCGACCGCCGCGGCAAACGCCCGCACGGCGGCGGTCGGGCCGGCCGTCGCGTGCGCGTCCAGCACCACGAACCACACTACGAACGTCGCGATGGCGATCTGCAGCACGACCGGCACGAAGATGGCGCTCACGCGGTCCGCCAGCGCTTGGATGGGCGCGCGCGTGGCTTGCGCGTCGTGGACCAACCGGACGATGCGCGCCAGCACGCTGTCCGCGCCTAACGACGTGGCGCGATAGCGGAATGCGCCGGTCCCGTTGATGGTCGCGCCGATCACGGCGTCGCCCTCGCGCTTGGCCACGGGCATCGACTCGCCGGTCAGCATCGACTCGTTCACCGTGCTCTCGCCGGCGATCAACCGGCCGTCCACCGGGATGCGTTCGCCCGGGCGGACCGCGATCACGTCGCCGCTCCGCACGTCGCCCACGGAACGGTCGTGCTCGATGCCATCGATCACCACGCGCGCCACCGGCGGCTGCATGGCGGCCAACGCGTGCAGCGCCGCCGCCGTTCGCGCGGTGGCCCGCGCTTCGATCGCGTTGCCTAACAGAATCAGCGCGATGATGAAGTCGACCGCCTCGTAGTAGACGTCGGGCGACACGCCGTGGGCCGCGAAGAAGCGCGGCGCCACCGTCGCCGCCACCGAATACAGGAACGCGGCGCCCGTGCCGACGGCAATGAGCGTGTTCATGTCGGCGCCGCGATGCCGGAACGCGATCCACGCCCGCGTATAGAAGTCGCGCCCGGCCCACGCCATCACCACGAGCGTCAGCGCCAGCAGCGCGGCGAGGAGCACGACCCGTGGAACGGCGAAGAGCCACGGCGCCACGCTCGAGACGAGCGGCGTGAGGCGCGCCATCGACCAGCGCATGAACGGGTCCACGGCGTGCGCCGGGCCGGCCGCCATGGCGCCGGTGCCTAACGCCATCGAGAGCACCATCGCTACGAGGCCCAAGCCGAGCGCGACGGCGGCTCGGCGCGCCGCCTGCCGCGTGTCCTGGTGTTGCGCGTGGACGTGCGCGGCGTGCGCGCCGGGTTCCGGCTTGCCGTGAGGCGGGAGCTCGGCGCCGTACCCCGTGGCGCGCACCGCCTCCACGAGATCGTCGGCGCGTGCGCGCGCGGGATCGTACGTGATGGTGGCGCTGCCCATGAGCAGGTTCACGGCGGCGTCGGACACGCCCGGCCGCGACGCGAGCGCGCGCTGCACACGGCTCGAGCACGCGGCGCACGTCATCCCGGTCACGGGGATGGTGATTGTGTCGCCGTTGGGGCGCGCCGTGCTCACGTCAGCGCGAGAAGAGGCGGAAGTACCACCCCACCCAGACCACGCCGGCAATGCCTAACGCGATTACCACGACCGATGCGGCGCTCATCGGCCGTTGTCCCGCGGCGCGTACCCCTCGGCGCGCACGGCCGCGTGGATGCGGTCCAGCGAGACGGCGCCGGGATCGTACGCGATCGTCGCCGATCCCACAGCCACCTGCTCGACGTCCACGCCGGGCAGCGCGCGCAACGCGCGCCCAACGGCGGCCACGCAGTGCCCGCACGACATCCCGTCGATCTGAACCGTGACGCGTTCCATGCGATGCTCCGGACGAAGGACATACCCCCGCGGGGTACCCTCCGAAGCATCGATACCCCCGGGGCCTATGTCAAGCCCGGCCCCTCATGCCGTCGATCGGCGGCGCGCCAAGCGGAACGCGATCTCGCGACCGAGCTCGGCGCCGCCCGATACGCCGCCCATCGCCAGACTCACCCACAGTAGCGCCATGCCCTCGAGCACGCGCGCGCGAGACAGCGGGCCCGCATCAATCGGGTCGAAGCCCAGCTCCGAGGCCAGTTGCTGCACCACGCGCTTCGCGGACGCGTCGTCTCCGCAGTAAAACATGGTCGCCGGCCCCTCCGGGAATACCGGATTGGCCATGATGTTGAATCCGGTCGTGTTGAACGCCTTCACGACGCGCGCGCCGGGCGCCAAGCTGGCGACCTCCTCGGCGCCCGAGCGGCCGTCCGGCACGTCGAGCCCCGTTAGGCCGGCAGCGAACGGATTCGTGCAATCGATCACGACCTTGCCCGTGAGCGCGCCGGCGCTCTCGACGGCCTCGCGGGTCGCTTTCCAGGGCGTCGCGAACACCACCACCCCGGCGTCGCGCGCCGCGTCGGCCACCGGCGCCGCGCGGGCCGCGCCGCCCGATGCCTCGATGAATTCGCCTAACTGTGCATCCGGCTCGTCGCCGGCCCGCAACCCGAACGTCACCGTGTGCGTCGCACCGGGGACGCTCGCCCACCGACGACCCAAGGTCCCGCCCACGTGGCCCGCACCAATGATGGCAATGCGCATGACTCCCGCTCCCCCGCACGATCCAGGCGCTCCGGCGATCAGACCCGGCAGCCGCCGAGCGCGCTTGACAGAGCATTTCGCGCCCCGGCACTCGGTCGCCGCGACGCCCACTCCGAATGTAACTTACGGGCCGGTGCGGCGACGCACGTGGTGCATCGCGCGCCCGACGCCACGCCTAACGATAATGCCGGAGGACCGCCCTGGACCGTGCACCGGGCCGCCCCGCCCATGGTTCCGCGGCCGCGAGAACCCTGCGTGCCGTGCGCGGCGCCACCACCGTGGCGCGCGACGAGCCGTCCGCCGTGCTCGCCGCCACGCGCGCGCTGCTCGAGACGCTGCTCGACCGCAACGCCCTCAGTGCATCCGATGTGGTCAGCGTCATCGTCACGACGACGCGCGATGTGACGAGCGCCGACCCGTCCGACGCCGTGCGCGCGATCGGATGGGAGCGCGTGCCGGTGCTCTGCATGTCGGAGATCGCTGTGCCGGATGGATTGCCGCGATGCCTGCGTGTGTTGCTGCACGTCGACGCGCCGAGCGACGCCCCGCGTCTGCGGGCGGTCTATTTGCGCGGCGCGACCGCCCTCAGACCGGATCTCGCGTCCCGCGCCTGACCGGCGTTAGCCGCGCAGCTTGGTCCGGTCTTTCGGCGGACGCACTTTGGCGTCCACGCCCGCCATCATCGCGAATCCCGTCACGCGGATGATGCGCTCATCACCGGCGACCGCGAGCGACTGCGCCCGTTGATCGACCTCGAACGCGCCCATGAACGCCGATCCCGTGCACTCGATCCGCACGCCGGGCGGCACGAAGATCTCGACGCCCGCCATGATCGCCGTAATCTCGATTTCCGATACGCCCGGCGCGATGAGCGCCTCGCGCAGGTCGAGCACGATCCCGCCCATCACCGTGAACACCTTGAGGTGCCGCGGGACGGCCCACGGTCCGCGGCGCGTGTGGCCGCTCATGATACCGATCAGCACGTCGCGGTCGGGCACATTGGCCGGCAGCGCCGGCGCGCTTGTCGGGACCAGCGAATCGGGCGTCGCGACCGACGGATCGTCTGCCAACACCGGCAGTCCGGTGACGAGCGCATCGAGCTCCGTCACCGACGGCGCTTTGTACGCCTGATCGATGCGTTGCTCGAGCTCGTCCATCGTGAGATGGTTGCTCGCGAAGTGGCTGCACAGACGCTGCACGACCTGCTCGCGCTGAATCGCTGTCGGAGCGGGCGAGAGGGCGGAAGGCTCGGGGCTCATTACACGGCTCGCAAGACGGTGCCCGGGAAACCTACACGGGTAGCCGCCCGAGCGACATGACAGCCCGCTTGGGTTGGTGGTGCACCGGCGTGCCGGCACCGGTTCTGCCGGCCTGCCGGCTCGCGCACCCGAAGAGCGGGGTGCGCGAGCCGAAAACGCAGGCCTAACGCAAAGCGAAGGTGTTGTCGCTCTCCGCCATGGAGACGATGTTGTCGCCCCCGGCGATGATCACGAACTCATCGCGCCGGTTCTGCGACCAGCAGTCCTCGGCGTCCTGCGTGCACATCGGCTTCTCGTGCCCGTACGAGATGATGTCGATGCGACCGGCGTCGACGCCGAAGTCGGTGAGATACCGCTTCGCGGCAGCGGCGCGCCGCTGGCCCAACGCGAGGTTGTACTCCTCCGAGCCGCGATCATCGCAGTTGCCTTCGATCCGGATGCGCATGTTCGGATTGGCGCGCAGAATCGGAAGCTTGGCGTCGAGGACGGCCTTGTCGTCGGCCTGAATGTCGGCCTTGTCGAACTCGAAGTGGATGCGCTCTTCGATGGTCGAGCGTGCCTGCGCCATTCGTTCTTGCGCGGCCCGTGCACTGTCCGCGCTATGATCCGCCGGCGGCGGTGCCGGAGCGGGCGCCGCCGCTGGTGCGGGCGCCGGGGCGGGCGCCGGCGCGGCTTGTGGCGCGTGGTGACATGCCGACAGCATTGTCGAAACGGCGAGCAGCGCCGCGGGGGCGAGGCTCTTGCGGGACATATACAGCGCTCCTGTGGGGTGGGGACTTGACGACCGTTGAATGGGACCCAATCTATTTTATGGGACGACCGACGCAACGGGAGAGCACACGGCGCCCGCGAACACTTCTTTGTGTGCGCCCACGGCGTCGATCGGGAGGGTACGGCATGATGGGGGTGCGGCGTATGCCGCGGCCGGCTGACTTACCGTGACGCGAGGTACCGCCGATACGGCTCGGCGAACACGATCACGTGGAAATGCGCCGGATGACGTTCCTCCGTCGCGTCGACCAATCGCTCCGCTTCGAGGGTCAAGAGCGTGTGTCGAAGCCACGCGAGACAGGCCCCGGACGGACGGTGCAGGTCCAAGGCGATGCCCGCCGGATGCACCGACAATGGGGAGCTGTTCGCCGGCTGCCGGCGCGTCGGGCGAACGGCACTCGTGATCGCGAGTGGCGCGCCGCATGCCATATGGTATTCGCCGGCCAGGCGCTCGACGAAGGTGCGCGTGGTGGGAGTCACATATGGGTAGGCGACGCGATGCAGCGTGTACAGCCCGTTGGGCCTGAGGCGCACGAGGGCTCCGTCACGCACCGCGCGCCGGACAGCCGCGGCTGTCTGATAGAGGTCGAGGTCGTGATGCTGCGCATACGAGTACGCGTGGCGGACGCTTTGGTGTGACCCGCGCAATGACTGCGCGCGCACAGGAGCGGCGGCGCCCAACGCGAGACCGATGAGGCCGGCGGCAATGTGAAGATGACGACGAGGCATGAAAGGCGGTGGGCAAAACGCGAGGTGCAACGAGTGGCGATCCGTGTGACACGCTGCTGACGCAGACGACGGAGGCGCCACGAAAGGACGGGTAAGCTAAGCAGCGTGTTCGTCGTGCGCCAGACGGCGTCGTGCCCAACGCAACCTCGCGCGCACGTCGATCGCTGCACAGGGGACGGCGGAGGATAGAACGATGAAAGCGGAGTCGAGTGATGGGAGGGGCCGCGCTAACGGCGCGGAGCATGGACGGGATGTTGAAACGCATCGCGACGCCCGCTCGGCGCACGCGAGAGAAGTTGGCCGGCGCCTCGACGAGCCGCGCGCCGTGCCCCTGTCCGTCGAGCCCAATGCACCGATTTGGACGCACGACGTCTCGAGACCGATCGCCACGCGCGATTGGCGCCAGCGCGAGCGTGCGCGAGCGGCGATCACCGCGCTCTTCGGCCGGCCGGAAACGCGAGCGTTCGCCGTGCGCTATTGGGATGGTGTCGTGGATCGCGCGCTGACCGGAGGATCGCCGCCCCCCGCATTCACACTCGTCATCCGATCTCCGGGCGCATTGCGCCGCGCATTCCTCACCGCATCCGAGCTGCACATGGGCGAGGCGTACGTGCGCGGCGATATCGAGATCGAGGGCAACCTGGAGGCGGCCGTCGAGTTAGGCGAAGCGGTGCGCGCGCGGCTCGCATCGCCGGCGCCGCTCGCCCGTGCGGTGCGTGCGCTGCTCGCCCTGCCGCACGACCGCGCGGGTGAGGCGGCGCACGAGCGACGTCCCGGACTCTCACGCCAGGGCCGGCGCCATTCGCGGCGGCGCGACCGCGCGGCCGTCCGGTCGCACTACGACGTCGGCAACGAGTTCTATTCGATCTGGTTGGACCGCGACATGGTGTACTCCTGCGCGTACTTCGTCACCGGCGCCGAGGACATCGACGCGGCGCAGCACGCCAAACTCGATCTGTTGTGCCGGAAGCTGCGCTTGCGGCCCGGTGAGCGGTTGCTCGACATCGGCTGCGGCTGGGGAGGGCTCATTCGCCACGCCGCGCGGAACTACGGCGTCGAAGCGTTAGGCATCACGCTCAGCGAGCGCCAAGCCGACGTGGCCCGCGAGCGCATCCACGCCGACGGTCTCGACGGCCGGTGCCGCGTCGCCGTGTGCGACTACCGCGACCTCGATGACGCCGTGCCGTTCGACAAGGTGGTGAGCGTCGGCATGTTCGAGCACGTCGGACGATCGCGGCTGCCCGGATACTTCCGCGCCGCCGCACGCCTAACGAAGCCGGGCGGTTTGTTCCTCAACCACGGCATTGTCCGACTGCACGCGTTGGGCACGGGTGTGGTCGCGCGCGCGTCGCGCATGGTGTGGCACCAGGGCGCGTTCATCCAGCGGTACGTGTTCCCCGACGGCGAGCTCGTGCCGTTGGCCGACGCGGTGCAGTGCGGCGAGGAGGCCGGACTCGAGGCGCGCGACGTCGAGTCGCTGCGCGAGCACTACGCGCTCACGCTCCGGCATTGGGTCCGCCGGCTCGAGGACGCGCGCGATGCCGCGTCGGCGCTGGTGGGCGAGCAAACGTACCGCGTGTGGCGCCTCTACATGGCGGCGTCGGCGCACGCATTCGCGAGCGGGCGCATCGGGTTGGCGCAGGTGCTCTTCGCCAAGCCCGACGCCGACGGTCGTGTGGCGCTGCCGCGCACGCGCGCCGACCTGTTCGCGCCCGGCGCCGCCGCGTTGCGTGTCGTGCCCAAGGGCGTGACGGCGCGCGTCATTCCGATCCGTTAGGTACACCACCGTGCGGCGGCGCGCCCCCTGACGCGCCCCGTTGCGTCGCGTGCACGGTAACGTTGTGCTCGCCGTCGACGCCCGTTGTGTCGCGCGCGAAGCAGACGCGACCAATGCCGCCGTGCCGGACTCGTCCAACTGCGTTGGACATCTGCGCACTATATTGGTGACGTCGCATTCGCGATTCCTCGGCAACCGCACACGCGTGAGTCCCAAAGATTTCTTTACGCCGCGACCGCCGGTCCTCTCGCTGATCGTTCCCGTGTACAACGGCGTCGCGCGACTGCCGGCGGCGCTCGATCAGCTGCGAGAGTTTCTGCGCGCGCGTCCGTATTCGTGGGAGCTGATCTTCGTCGACGATCACAGCGACGAGGAGGTCGCGCGCGCACTCGACACGTTCGCCGACGCAGCACCGTGTGTGAGCGTGCTGCACAACGACAGCAACATGGGGAAGGGGTACTCGGTGTCGCGCGGCATGCGCGTCGCGCGCGGCGCGTACCGCGTGTTCACCGATGCCGACCTCGCCTATCCCACGACCGAGATCGACAAGATTCTCGATGCGTTGCGCGGCGGCGCCGATGTCGCCGTCGCCTGTCGCGTGCTGCCGGACTCTCGCTACCTCATGAGTCCGACCTTCTTCTCGTATCTCTACACGCGCCACGTGATGAGCCGGTTGTTCAACGCCCTCGTCCGCTGGACCCTCATCCCGCGCGTGCGGGACACGCAAGCCGGCCTCAAGGGATTCACCGCCGCTGCAGCCGAGCTCGTGTTCCCGCGCGTCACCATTCCGCGCTTCGGCTTCGACGTCGAGGCGCTGTTCATCGCGCGCAAGTTCGGGCTCTCGATTGAACAGGTCGCCGTCAACTTCCGCTATGACGAAGAGCCGACCACGGTGCGCTTCGTCAAGGATGCCGCCGAGATGGCGCGCGACCTGGGGCGCATCCGGACGAACGAATGGCGGAGGCGCTACGACTGACGCGCGCCGGTTGATCATCAACGCCGACGATTTCGGCTACACGCGCGGCGTGACGCGCGGGATTCTCGAAGCCTTCCACGCCGGCGCGATCTCGTCGACCACGCTGCTCGCCAACATGCCGGCCTTCGACGACGCGATCGGCGCCCTGCGCAACGGCGCCTCGGCGTTAGGCGTCGGCGTGCACATCAATCTCGTACAGGGGCGGCCGCTCGCGCGCGTGCCGACGCTCACCGATTCGCGCACGGGAACGTTTTACGCGCTTCCCGCGCTCGTCGCGCGCGCACTGTCCAGCCGCATCGACCCCGACGAAGTCGGCGCGGAGTGCGACGCGCAAATCGCCGCCGTCCGGCGCGCGGGCGTGTCCGTGACGCACGTCGACAGCCACATGCACACGCACGCCCTGCGCGCGCTCTGGCCGCCCATCGCCGCCGCCGCGGTGCGCGCCGGCGTGCACGCGATGCGCTGGCCCGCCGAGGCGATGCACGCGACGCCCCTCCACGCGTCGCGCCTCGCGACCAACGTGCTCGTCGCGCTCAGTTGGGCCTCCGTTAGGCGAACGGCGTCGCCGATGCGCTATCCTGATCACTTCATCGGGATCTCGCTCCAGGGCGGCCGCGACCTCGAGCGGAAGCTCCTCCGTGCGCTCGATCGGCTCGAGCCCGGCACGACCGAGCTCATGATGCACCCCGGACACACCGACGCCGACCTCGCCTCGATGGATGACTACACGTGGCAGCGCGAGCGCGAGTTGGCGGCGTTGACGTCGCCCGCGGTGCGCGACCGCCTCCAGCGCGGCGACATCGAGCTCATCGATTTCGGCGCGTTGCCATGATCGTGGCGATCGTGAGTGGTCGCGTCCGCCATTGACGGGCGACCGCCGGGCCGGCACTGTTCGCCCATGGTGCGCGAGCATCACTTCCCGGTCGGCCGCACGGCCCGTTTCTACACGCTCGGCGACGCGCAGCGCGGGCCGAGCGAGGTGTGGTTCGTTTTGCACGGCTACGGCCAGCTCGCGTCCAAGTTCCTGCCGCACTTCCGGGTGGTGGATGACGGTCGCCGCCTGATCGTCGCGCCCGAGGCGCTCTCCCGCTTCTATCTCGACACGGTCGCCGCCAGTCACGCGCACTCGGCCGTTGGCGCATCGTGGATGACGCGCGAAGATCGGTTGAGCGAGATCGATGACTACATCGAGTATCTCGACGCGCTCGCCGACCAAGTCCGCCGCGACTTGGGCGGCAAGTTGCCGCGCGTGGTGACGCTCGGATTCTCGCAGGGCGTCGCAACGGCATGCCGCTGGATGACGAAAGGCCAGGTCGTCATCGATCGGTTGATCCTGTGGGGCGGACTCATCCCGCATGATCTGGATCTCGAGACGCTCAAGTCGCCGCCGGCGACCACACGTCGTACGGACGGAACGTCGCCCGAGATCATCATCGTCGTCGGATCCGATGATGGTCTCGTGACGGCCGCCTCGATCGCGGAGCAGAGCGAACGGCTCGCGCGCGCGTCGATTACCGCGCGCACGATGTCGTTCGCCGGCGGCCACCGTCTGGACGACGAGACGCTCACCGCGCTCGCCGGGAGCGCGGCGGCGGTGTCGTAACGACCTACCGTTTGGCCGAGTCGATCGGGACGATGGGATCCTCTCGGTCGGCGGCGGCGATCAAGGAATCACAGACGTGATCGCCGGTTCCGAGCGACTGCCCGCCTAACATTCGCTCCACTCTTCCAAACGCAACGCTGTCGCGAGCCGTGAGGTACGCGGTATCGAGGGCGCTATGAATGCGCAAACCGGCTTCTTCGTAGCCGAGCGCGAGCGCCATGCGTTCGGTTTCGCAAATCGCCTCTTGCTCGGTACGCACTGGGTCGACATCCGACAGCTGGCGTCTAACCAAACGGATGAGCCGATCAGCGGCATGCGGGTATCGTGCGACGCTGTGCGGCGGCGCCAGTGCTGGCTCGCGGGGAGAGCCCTTGCAAGCGCCGGACACAATACTCGACACGATACTCGCTGCGACGAGTAGAACGCGAATTGCTCGGTGAGCCATCAATTTTCCTGTCGAGCGAAGGTGACGGGTAAGACGGCGCGAACGAACCCGATGTGAAAGACCCAGACTAGCGTGTCGAGCGTTCCGCTGAGACCCGTATGATCCGCGTTCCAGCCAAGGTGATAAGTAGACCCTGCGTTGCCGCCGAGTGTCACGGAATCCAACCCTACAGTGCCGACGGTGAAGAGCGTGTTGTTCACCGCCGCGACGAGGCGTCCGAAGTCTCGGGAGAACGAAAGTCGGAGCGTGCCGGCCGGAAGCGGGACGGCTCCAGGACGCCCGACAGTACCACTGAGATGCTCATCGTCCCCCAGGAATCCCTCCGCATACGTCGCTATGTAAGTGAAGGAGAAAGGGTCTAGGGCCGGCGCGCCTTTCGCGATCACTACTGCGGCTTCGGCGCGATGTGCCCTATTCGCGACGACGATCGATGCGCCTCCTCCAGCAACGCCGCGCACGGTTGCAGTCGTGGCCCCGGTCGGTGTCGCAGTGACGACCGCCGTGCTCGTACTGGACCAGCCGAACGAACGGCCGCCTAACGTGTCACCGAATCCATTCAGTGCAAACGCCGAGAGGAGAGCGTTGCCTCCGACCGTAAGCGTCAGCGATGCGGGCTGAACCAGCACGCTTGATACGGCGCACGCGCGATACACATTTTCGAGCGCGCTTCGAATCGCCGCGCGGGATTGTGGCTGCAGGAAATAGCTCTCGAGTACTGAATGGAGGATGATGCCGGTCGGCTTGAATGCAGTTTCCAGCGATGGGTGATCGAGAAGTTGATGTGAGAGATCAGTATCGATGGGCGGCCAATCATTGTCGAAGGTCGGCACGAGGTCTCCGCGCACGACGATCGGCTCGATGTAGTGTTGGCCAAGCTCCCATCGGCGGCTTGTAGGTGACGCTAGCGAGACAAGGCCAATGCACGTTGAATCACGCACTGGATCGAATTCATGCGTTATAGAGTGCAAGATATGAATCGCCTGATTCGCCATCAGATTGCCTTGTGAGTGCGGCACGAGAATCACGTGGCTGCCCGATGTGCGTAGCACCTGAATGCGCGCAGCCAAACCGACCGCATCGGCTTCGGCGGCATCAGTGTTGGCAAGGATCGTCAACATCTGCCGAACGCATTCGAGCAGGTCGTGGTCTGAGAATCGGCGCAATGACGGATCCGCCACGCACGCGGCCATAAAAGGTGCGAACGAATTGGCTCCGAGGCTTCCCAATACGAATCGCGAAGCGAAAAGCGCAACACAATGGGCGCGCTGCTGCTCTTGCGTTGGACGCTGCTCACGATAAGTGCGGTTGTAGAAGAACCGCACGCCAAACTCCCTGCGCCCCGCGAATTGTGGAACCTCGGACACGATTCGTTCCAGTTCGAATCGTGTGGCGAGCGCGCCTTGTGGCCCGAGCTGCGGTGTCGCAATACCATTGATGTACAGAAACACGGTCCGCTCCACACTGTCCGCCGTTGCGCCCGCGTCCAACGTCCGCACGCGTCGAATCGAGCTCGTCGTGGTGCCTAACGCTCGCGTCCCCGCTCCCGTATCCCCCACGGCGAACACCTGACCGTCCAGCGCAGTGTCCAACCTCCGCAACGCCGCCGAGTCGCGTATCGGATCGAACGCCAGAAACTCGACATCCTGTAAATCGTGCATCGCCTCGTCGCGACTCCGCGACGGCGACTCCGCGTACGCCTCGGCCGCGTCCACATACGCCTGATACGCCGCTACCGGGTCTGCCGCCGTGAGCAGCCCGCGTGCCTGCCCATACAATGGTAGGGCCGCGCTATGCAACACCACGCGCCGGTCCGCCGTCACCGTCAGCACGTGCTCCGTGTCCGTCTCGATCAGACCGACTGGCAACGCCGGCATACCGTCCACGCGCACGAGCACGTTCTCGTATCCCGGCGCCGGCAGAAACGCATATGGTACCTTGGTTCCGAATGACCACAGCGTGTCGCTCGCCCCGGGAATACCGCGCACGCCAGGGCCCACCAAGACCGTGAATCGCCGGGGCGGTTTCTCCACCCAGAATCGAATGTCGAGATCGCTTCCCGGCGCGAGCGTCGTTCCGTTAGGCGGATCGCGCCGGCGGCGCTCCGCTGCGCCGCGCACGTGCGCGTCCGCGTGGCCGCGATCCACGCCGTCGACCAACACGTGGACGCGCACATCGGCGCCAGTGTCGCCCGCGACCCTTGGCACGCGCCACGTGGCCTCGTAGTACGCGCGTCCGGCACGAGACGCGTGATCGCCGCCGGCCACGCGCAGCCGCGACGAACCCGCGCCGGTATCGAATCGCGCGATCGCGCCGGCCGCGCAGGCCGTATCGGCTAACGCACAAATCGCGACCGCCACGTGTCGCGACACGTCCGACGCCCCACTCGGCGCGCCACCGTCGCCAAGCGGAGCGAGAAAGACGATCCGCCCCGGAGCGGGCGACGAGCTGGGAGCAAGATCCGATCGCGGATGTGTCGCCGGCCCGGCAATCGGGTCAGCGCATGCACCCGCGACCGCGACGATCGCGACGACGGCAAGGCACCGATATACGTGTTGCATGACGGCCACCTCGGTGAGCGTGGGACAAAAACGAGCGTACGGTGCTCGTGGCGGTCGTCTGACCGCACGCGAACACCGTACACGTGTCCCACACTCGAGCCGTCATCGGAGCACGGCTGCGAGGTCCCGATTGTTGCGGTGCGACTAGGTGCCGGAGCTGATCACGATGTACTTCACGTCGTCCGCCGACATCGCCTTGAGCCACCCGATGAGCGCAGGCATCGCGCTCGCGGGCTGCACGCCGGTGGCGCCGACAAGCGACCGCATCACGTGCAGCGTATCGCCGGTTTGTTCGTACCGCGAGGTGTACGTGCCGAACACGCTCGACTCGGTGAGCGACTTGGGCAGCTGCGCCTTCCATCCGGCGGGCAGCGCGAGCTTGAAGTCCTCGACCTCTTCGTGCGGGCCCCACACCTTTTCGACGTCGATCGGATTGACCCGTTGGCCCCGCTGCTGGAGCGCGGCCACGACGTTAGGCACCGCGAAGTCGCGGATGGGCAGCGTGAGAATCTTCGTCGGCCCGGCGTCGCTCACCATCTTGCCGTTGGACAACATCACCGAGATGCGCGGCTTGGCGCTCAGGTCGCGCCCATCGAACACCTGTAGGCTGTCGCCCGTGGCGCCCTGAATCACGGCGTTGGCGATCGCCAGCGTCGCCCGCGCGCGCTGCGCCGAATCCATCTGCGTCGAGCGCGACATCGAGCTGCGCAACCCGTACTGCTGCAGGCCTGACGCAGTGCGCGTCCACTTGCCCGCGAACAATCCGTCGCCGCCCAGGCTGCCGTCGATGTCGACGCGCGACAGGTTCCGCGTCGCCGAGTCGGACGGGAAGGTGATCTCCTCGCCGGTGCCGTCCGGATGCACGATCAACCCGAACTCCCCCGGCTCGCCCGGCGGCAGCGCACCGTACGGCGACAGGTCGGCGGTGAGGTCGTCGTACGTGTATCCGCCGTCGGGGCGCTTCACCGCCGCGATCATGTGATCGAACTGATGCGCGCTCGGCAGCTCCGCATCCACGCCGCCGTCGCCGCTCAGCAACACCGGATACGCCGTGATGCCTAACCGACGCAACGCGGCGATGAAGAACGTCGCCTTGTCCTTGCAATCGCCGTACTTGTTTTCGAACATCGACTCCGGTTGGTGCGGCTGATAGCCGCCGATGCCGAGCGACAGCGACACGTACCGGAAGTCCTGCGCCACCCACCGGTGCACGGCTCGCAGCGAGTCGTCCAGCGTGTGCGCGTCCTTTACGACGTCGGCGAGCTTCGCGTCGATCGCCGGCGACGTGGTGTACCGGTCGCGCGAGAGCCCCGCGTACCACTTCGCCACGTCGCTCCAGGAGCGCGGCGACGCGATGGTGATGGACTCGCCGTACGACGTGTCGGGCGCGAGCGGCTCGGGCTCCGGCTTCGGCACATCCTGCGCCGCCCACGTGATGACGCGGCGGCCATCCGATACGTGCTCCGCGCGCTGGAACGGCAGGTGGCGCTCTTCGATGCGCGGCGAGTAGTTGGCCGGCACGTCGATCATGTAGCGCGATCGCCGCGTGAACACGCCCGTCTGCACGCTCCACGATGTGAGGAAATCGCCGGGGATCAACGGGTTCAGCGTCTCGGTGGTGACGCTGAAGTCGATCAGTGTCCCGGGCGCGACTCCGCCTAACGTCACCCGGTGCAACTTGAGATCGGAGTACACCGGCGCCTCGAGCGACACCGGCGCCAACGACTCCTGCTCGTGCGTCGGCTTGGCGCTCACCACTTCGCCGTTAGGCTTGAGCACCCGCATCCAGTTGATCGTCATCTTCTCGCGGCCGCTCGAGTAGCTGAACGTGTGCTCGCCCCACTGCTCGGCGGCCTCTTGCGTCAGGATCTGCACCACCTGACGGTACGTCGTCGTCAGACGCCCGTCCGGCTCGATCTTCACTACCCCGTCATCGAGCAGGAGGACATACGGCTCGTCGGCGTGCGAGCCCGCCGGAACCGCCAGCTTGTAAATGGTGTCGCTCTTGACCGACGGATCGCCGGCCGGCGTGATGCGGGGAGCCTGCGCGCCCGCGGACAGTGCAACGGAACACGCAGCAAGGAGTGCAGCCAGAACACGCATAGACTGAGGCAGCGCCGGTGAAGGAAACGTGCTGAACCACTATGGTCGAAGACGGCCGGCGCGGCGTGCCGGTCACGGCCGGCCGCCGGGAACGCTCACCGGCTCGCGCCTAACTCTGGATAGAGCGACACTTGCACCACGTTCCGATCATCGAGATACCGCCGCGCCGCATCGCGCACCGCGTCGGCGCTCAACGCGTGCACCTCATCCGTGAACGCGGGAATCTCGTCGAGGTTCCACTGGTTGTACAGATAGCTGTGCAGGACCGTTAGCCAGAAGCCGTTTTGCGTGAGCCCTGTTTCCCGCTCGCGCAGCTCGGTCTCGCGAACCTTCTCGATGTCGGCAGCCGTGGGCCCATACGTCTTGATCGAATCGAGCTCGGCGTGCGCCGCGCGCACCAGCTCGCTCACCCGTTCGGGCGCCGAGCCGAACGTGATCGCGATCTCGTAGCGCGCGCGCGGAAACTGCGACGGAATCGCGCTCACGTTCACGCCGTACGTTCCGCCCAGCTGCTCGCGCAAACGCTCGCGCAATCTGATCTCGAGCACATCCTCCAGCGCTTGCAGCTCGTACACCGCGTGCCGCGTAAAGGTGAGCGGACCGGTGAAAATGATGTCCGTGTTGCTCTTGGGCTCGGCACCCCGGCGCACGTCGCGATGGATCACCCCCCGTGCGAAGTCGATGCCCACGTCGCGCCACGCTTGATGCGTGTTCGACGATGGCAGGCCGCCGATGTAGCGCTCGATGAGCGGCTTGAGCACCGTCGTGTCGATGTTGCCCACGAAGAGGAACGTGAAATCGGACGCGTTCGCAAACCGTGCGCGATAGAACGCCATCGATTCGCCGAGATTCATCTTCGCGTACGTCGCGCTGGTGGGCGGTGCCAGCCGCGGGTTGTGCTGATACAACGTCGTCTGAATCGTGTCCGAGAACGCCGAGGCCGGACTCGCGCCGCGATTGGCGAGCAACTCTTTCATGCGCGTTTGATACGCCAGAAACGCGGCCGTGTCGGCGCGCGGCGCCGTGAAGTACAGATAGACTAACTGGAACATCGCTTCTGCATCACGCGGTGAACCGCCGCCGGTCACCCCTTGCTCGTACCTGCCGACGTAGGGGTCGACGGACACCGTCTTGCCGGCGAGCGCCTTCTCGAGCTCGGTCGCGTTGAAGGCGCCCACGCCGCTCGCGTCCACGACGTCGCTCGCCGTCTGCGCCGGCACGAGCACCGAGTCGTCGGCGAGCGACGTGCCGCCGGGGGCGAACGCCCGGAACAACAGCTCGTCGTCCTTGAAGGTGGTCGGCTTGAGCAAAACGTGCACGCCGTTCGACAGCGTCCATTCGGTGACCCCCACGGCGGGTATGCTGCGCGAAGACACCACGCGACCAGCGGCCGGCGCCTGCGCCACCAGCGGCGCGTTGGCCACGGAGTCGACGTACGCGACGACGGACGTGTGCTCCACACTGTCGGCCATCGCCGCCAGCTCCGCTCCGTTAGGCATGAGCGCGCTGTCCCGGCTCGGACCGCTCGCCGTGATCACGCGGCTGCGGCCCGACAGCCACTTGCTGGCCAGCGCGTTCACTTCGTCCAGCGTGATCCCGGGCAGCAGCGCCCGCATCAGGTCGAACTCCTGCGCCACGCTCGGCATCGACGTGTGGTCGAGGAAGTTGTCCACGTAATCCGAGACGAACACCTCCGACGGTGTCTTGTCGCGCTCGGCGTATTCCTGCTCGGTCGCGCGAAGCATGTTCGCTTTCTCGCGCGCCAGCTCCGTGGCCGTGAAGCCGTGCTGCTCCACGCGCGCTGCTTCCGTTAGGACCGCGCGCAGCCCTCGTGCAATGCCGCCGTCTTTGACCAGCGCGGAGAGCTCGTACACGTCCTTGGACCGGATCAAACTCCCCTGGTCGGACGCCGCGTTCAGGAACGGCGCATCCGGTCGCTGGGTGATCTCGGCGAGCCGGTCATCCAACATGTCGTTGTAGACGCCGCGCACCAACGCCTCGCGATAGTCGCCTACCGTACTGTCGCGCCGCACCGGTTGCAGGAAGTACATCGTCACTCGCGACGTCGTCGCTTCCGGATCCGTCACCACGGACACCAACGTGCTGTCGTGGTCGGGCACTGGATACACCACGCGATCGGGACGCGACTTGGGTTCGGGCACGGATCCCAGATCTTGCTTCACCCATTGCTCGACTTGCGTCTTGTCGAAGTCACCGACGACGACCACCGCCATGAGATCTGGTCGATACCAATCATGATAGAAACGTAGGAGCTCTGAACGCGGCGCCGTCGCGATGATGTGTGGATCGCCGATCGGAAGGCGGCGAGCGTACCTCGAGTTCGCAAACAAAACGGGGAATTGTTTGTCCTCGATGCGCTGGCCGGCGCCGCGGCCCAGACGCCACTCTTCCGTCACGACGCGCCGCTCACGCCTCAGCGCCGCGGTGTCGAACGTGACGCCGCCGGCCCAGTCGCCCAAAATTTGAATGCCGCGTTGCAAGAGCTTCGCGCTGTCGGTCGGCACCGTGAGCTGATAGACCGTCTCGTCGAAGCTCGTCCCGGCGTTGAGGTCGGCGCCGAATCGCACGCCGGTCGACTCCAGATAGTTCACCAACGCTTCGCGCTTGAAGTGCGTGGTGCCGCCGAACGACATGTGCTCCACGAGGTGCGCGATCCCGCGCTGCGCACTGTCCTCGAGAACCGATCCGGCGTTCACCACCAACCGCAGCTCGGCGCGGTGCTCGGGCTTGTGGTTCACGCGAATGTAGTAGTGCAGCCCGTTAGGCAGCACGCCGGTCGTCACATTCGGGTCGACGGGAATGGGCGCCGAGAGCGACGGCGCCCGCGCCGACGAGTCCTGCGCCAGTACGCCCGTCGCGCCGATCGTGCCCATCGCTAGTACGCCGAGCGCGACCGCGAATCTGCAAACACCTGAAGACATGCCGATCTCCGCAGTGAAATACGCGGTCAATGTCCGCCGCTTTCGCGAAACCTAGTGCCCGTCTCCGGCACCGAGGAGCGCTCGGCGAATGCATGCGGTATATTGCCGCTCAACCAGCCTCCGTGCTGCGCGACTTCCGCGCGCGGGCGCCTACCATCCGACGTCGATTCGAAGACCTCCCCCGGGCCTGACGCATCTACATATGGAAGGCGAGCGGAAGAGCAGACCGATATTCACGGCCGTGCGTGCGCTTGTACCGTACGCCGAAACGCTCGCGTGGATCGGTGCGGCGATCTTCGTTGGTCGCGCGTCCGAGCTGCTGGCGCACCCCACGGCGTTCTTCGTCTTCGGCGCTGCGATCACACTCTGCACGTGGCGCCGCGGTCGCATCGCAGGTCTCCTCAGTGCGATCCTCGGTGCAGCCGGTCTCACGTGGCTGGTACACGTCCCGGGCTTTCGCGAGACGGCAAGCGTGTGGGGCTTCGTCTCGCGCCTCGTGATGTTCGGCCTCCTGTCAGAAGGCGTGGCCATGATCCGTCGCTCGCGCGACGCGGCCAAGGTGCGCGAATCCGAGCTGGCGCGCATCGCGACCGAAGCTGCGATCGATCGCGAGAGCGCGGTGTTGCTCGCGCGTCGCCGCCAAGAGGCGCTCGCGGTGCTCGACACGCTGCTCGCCTCATCTCCCGTCGGCTTCGCGTACGTCGATCGCGACTTCAATTGCGTGCTGGTCAATCGCGTCCTCGCCGAGATGAATGGTGTCGGCGACGGCGGTCACGCGGGCCGCCCGTTGCACGACGCGCTCCCGGTGCTGGCCAGTCGCCTCGAATCGACGTTGCACAAGGTGATCGAGACGGGACAGCCGATGGTCGCCTTTGAGCTCGACGACGTGCGGCCCACGGGATTCGGTCGCGCGAGCTCATGGTTGGTGAGCGCCTATCCCGTTAGGACGCCGGACCAGCGGCTCCTCGGCACCGGCATCGCCGTGGTGGACATCAGCGAGCGCAAGCAGCTCGAGGGTCAGTTGAGTCATGCGATGAAAATGGAAGCCGTCGGACGGCTCGCCGGCGGCATCGCGCACGACTTCAACAATATCCTGACCGCCATCAAGACCTACAGCCAGTTGCTGCGCGATGGCTTGCCGCCCGATGACCCGCGCGCCATCGACGCGCGCGAGATTCAGAAGTCAGCCGATCGCGCCACCGCGCTCACGCGGCAACTGCTCGCCTTCAGCCGCAAGCAGCTGCTCCAACCGCGCGTGCTCGATCTCAACGACACCGTCGCCGAGATGGAGCGTATGCTCGTTAGGCTCATCGGTGAAGACGTCGAGCTCGTGATCCACCTGGCGCCCGAGTCGTGCTGGGTGCGCGCCGATCCCGGTCAGGTCGAGCAGGTGCTCATGAACCTCGCCGTCAACGCGCGCGACGCGATGCCCGACGGCGGCGTGCTGCTCATCGAGACCGACAACGTGATGCGCACCGGCCACGAGCTCGACGACGGACTCGGCTTGCCGCCGGGGAGCTACGTGACACTGTCCGTGCGCGACACCGGCATCGGGATGAGCGCCGAAACGTTGGGGCACGTTTTCGAGCCGTTCTTCACTACTAAAGGATTGGGGCAGGGCACCGGTCTTGGTCTCGCGACCGTCTACGGCATTGTCAAACAGAGTGACGGCGACGTCGTCGTGCGCAGCACGCCGGGACGCGGGACGACGGTGGACATCTGCCTTCCGCGCCTGGCCGTGGGCGACGCCGCTGCCGGGCCGCGGACCGACGATCCGGCCTCCACGCCTAACGGAAACGAGACCGTGCTCCTGGTGGAGGACGACGAGTCGCTGCGCCCGCTCATGCGGCGGGTGCTCGAGACCCACGGGTACGCGGTGCTCGAAGCGCGTCACGGCAAGGATGCGATGCGCGTGGCCACGGGCCATGGCGGCGATGTCGATCTCGTCATCACCGATGTCGTGATGCCGGAGATGGGCGGCCGCGAGCTCGCCGAGCGTCTCGCATCGGCGCGGCCCTCGTCCAAGATCCTGTTCGTGTCCGGCTACACGGACGACGTCGTGATCCGACAGGGGATTCTCGACAAGGGCCGCCCGTTCCTGCAGAAGCCGTTCACACCGCAGGAACTCCTAACGAAAGCGCGAGAAGTTTTGCGCGGCTGACGTGGCCGCCGCGGTCACGATCGAGTCACGCTCGGGCGCCATCGCGCGCGCTCGAAGCAACCAAATCGCCGATTCCATCATCCAATTCCAAGTACGCGGGATGGTTGTACGCACGCCGTTCCATTCTCGGCACGAACAGTCCCATTTCCGGACAGCGACGCGTCGAATCGGCTGGCTGGTGCAGCTGTAACAGTAAGTAGAGCAACAACTTAGATAGCTGATCGCGTTGGCCCGGTACTTTCATATGGGCTACCTATAGTTGGGCTCATCCGTCCACTTCGACTAAGAGCATTGCATGGAAGCGCTCGTACTCGATTCCGTTGTCCGCGGTCCCCGTCTAACGCCGACGCTCGAGCGCGGCACCCCGGACATCGAACGCGATCTCGTGGCGCGCGAGCTCACGCGCCAGTACCAGGTGGTTCGCCCGTTGGGCCGCGGTGGAATGGGAGCCGTGTATCTCGCGCGCGACGTCGCGCTGCATCGCCACGTTGCGCTCAAGGTATTGCGCAACGATCTGCGCACGCGCGAGGATGCGCGGGAGCGCTTCCGCGCCGAAGCCCGGCTCTCGGCACAGCTCGAGCACCCGGGCATCGTGCCGCTCTACGCGTTCGGCGAGACGGCGCGCGTGATGTACATGGCCATGCGCTACGTACCGGGCGATTCGTTAGGCGACCGCATTCGCGCGCAGGGCCGGCTGTCGCCCGAGGAGGCGCGGCTGGTGCTCATTCAGATCGCGCGTGCGTTGGACTATGCGCACGGGCAGGGCGTGGTGCACCGCGACCTCAAGCCGGAGAATGTGCTCGTCGATCGGGAAACGGGACGCGCGCTGCTCGCTGACTTCAGCGTTGCGCGCCGTCGGTCGTGGGATCCGCGCCCGTCCGAGCTGCGCTGTGCGTTCGGCACGCCGCACTTCATGTCGCCGGAGCAGGCGGTGGGTGAGGCCGATCTCGATGGCCGCAGCGATCTCTACGGACTCGGCGTGCTCGGCTATCTGATGCTCGCCGGCCGCTTGCCGTTCACTGGCGAGTCGTTCGCCGAGATCACGGCCAAGCACATGTTCTCGCCGGTGCCGCCGCTCGCGTCGCTGGCGCCCGGTGCGCCGCGCGATCTGATTGCGGCGGTCGAGCGGTGCTTGGACAAGCAGCTGGACAAGCGCTGGCAGTACGGCCGCCAATTGGCCGAGGCGCTGGATCGCGGCGCGGGCTCGTCGCGAATCGGCCGCGCGTTCCGCCGGCTGGTGGGCGGCGCACGCACGGCGTAAGCGACCGTTAGACTTCGGCCGGGCGGGCAGCGCGGACCAGGCGGTCGCGCACGCCTGCCCACGCCGGCGTGTCCGGTACCGCTTCCACGAATATCAGGTCGCACCCCGCCGCGTCGAGTGTGTGCAGCGCGTGATAGAGCGCGCGAGCGTAGCCGGCCGGCTCGTTAGGCATCGCGAGCGCATGGCGCACGGGCGCATCCAACCCGGTCAGCAGCATCGCGCCCACGGTGTCAGCGGCTGCCGCGCGCTCGACCGCCAACCGGGCCGCGTACCCCCGCGACCGTTCGTCGAACAGATGAAGCCGCGCGCGCGGCGCGTAGTGCCGGTCCAACATCCCCGGCGACGGACGCGCCGTCGCGCCTCCGCCGTCGCCGGTCGCCACCGCGATGTCTAACGCGCCGAGTGCGGCGGCCAGATCGGGAACCGGAATCGTCCCCGGCCGTAAGACCGTGGGTCGCTCACCGGACACGTCCACCACGGTCGACTCGATCCCGATCGTCGTTGGGCCGCCATCGATGATCAGATCCACGCGATCGCCCAACGTGCGTGCCACGTGCTCGGCTCGCGTCGGTGATACTTCTGTGAATCGGTTCGCGCTGGGTGCGGCGACCGGCACGCTCGCTGCCTTCAGGATTGCACGGGCAACGGCGTGCGATGGCACCCGAAGCGCAACGGTGTCCAGGCCGGCCGTCACGATGTCCGGCACGACAGGTTGTTTGGGCACGACCAACGTCAGCGGCCCCGGCCAGAACGCCGCCGCGAGACGTTCCGCGGTTTCCGGCCATGCACGCGCAACCGAACGTGCTCCCGCCGCGTTCAACACATGTACGATCAGCGGGTCGTAGGTTGGTCGGCCCTTCGCCGAGAAAATTCTGGCGACGGCGCTTGCGTCGAGAGCGTTTGCGCCAAGGCCGTACACCGTCTCGGTGGGGAATGCGACCAGGCCGCCGCGCCGTATCACATCTCCCGCCCGCCGCACGATCTGGGCGTCCGGTCGGTCGGGGTCAACCGTGAGGTAGCGCACTTGTTCATTGCTCACGCAGTACTAATGTAAGACAGGTCGCGTCCCTCCTGTCGCATGACGCCCGCCCGGGTTGCTCGTCTCCCCTCAATAGTGGCTCTTCAGCCTCGAGCCTCGGCGCGCGGCAACTCCACGTTTCTTCGTGGGTATTCGCAGGTACGATGATCCCGCCGCTCCATTTCAGTCGCGTTCGCGCTCTCGTCGTGCTTGGCGCGCTGGTGCTCGTCGCCGGCGCGTGTGAGCGCATCGCCGTTGGTCCGCAGATCGCGGGGCAACTGCGCTCGGGTCGCGCGTACGCCGAGCGGCTGATTGCGCATCCGCCATCGCAGATGCTGTCCGGCGCCGACTCCGAGCATGTCGTAGCGCTCGGCTATCTCGAGCGGCAGCGCCTCGGTCTCGGCGGTCCATTTCGATTGATCGACTATGCGTTGGGCGATCCGCGCCTGGCTGTCGCGTCTCGCGATTCGGTTGCGTGGGCGCTGCTCGCCCGCACGCTCGACGGCAACGCCGATCACGTGAACCCGATTGCGCTCGACTCGCTCACCGACAGCGTGTCCCTCGTGAGCGCTCCCGATGGCGAACAGCAGTACGCGCTCATCGACCGCACCATCCGCGATGCGCACGATCCGCGCGCGGGGGAGTTGGCCGTGCGCCTCGCGTATACGCTCGCGGCAGCGGAGCATCGTTTGCGCAGCGATGCGCCGCACATTGCGGCGCAGGCGGCGGCGCTCGTCCGTGATCGCGAGCTCGCCAAGCGCGACGTCAACGATCTCTTGCGCGCCGCGTGGCGCGATGACGCGGATCCGTTGGCGCTTCTGCAGGCCTGGCGTCGCGAGCGACGGTTCAGAGTCGAGCAGCCGCTCATGGAGCGTCTGCCTCCGGATGTCGAGCTCGAGGCCATGCGCCTTACGCCCGGTCTTCAGGACGAGCTGCGCAAGGCGTCGGGTCAGCCGTTGAAGGAAATCCAATTCGATTCGAGCGCGTCGCTGCTCGGACTCGCGGCCGGCCAATTGGAGCGCCTCGCGTTGGGCCACGCGCGTCCGCCCGAGACGCCAGTCGTCGTCGCGATGTGGACGCATCGCGATGATCTGCTCCGCCAGCCCGGCGGCGAGAGCGGCGCGCACACGGCGCGCATGCGATTCCTGTATCGTTCGCGCGGCGAAGAGGGATTCGCCGCCGAGCGTTCGTTAGTCGCACAGCAGGCTCCTGGAATCGCGGTCGCCCGGACGACGCTCGCCGCCGCCGTCGCGCTCCGCGCGTATGCGCAGGAAACGCCGTGGTATCCCGGCGATCCGGCTCCGACCGACGCGCAGCTCACCGACCGCTACGGCCTAACGGCGGTGACCTTCGATGGCAGCGTGCCCGTGGCGTGGCGTCCCTACTATCGTGCGATGCTCGGCTCGGCGCTGGCCGATCTCGATCGTGTGTTGCCGTCGCTCGATCTCACGGGACTACGTATCCATTTCGGCGAGAATCCGCTGCGCGGCGTTGCACTCGCTCTGCACGATCCGGTGCACCGCATCATCTATCTGCCGTCGGCCACGAGCGCCGGCACCATTGCGCACGAGATCGCACACGATCTCGACTGGCAGGCCGCGGAGCGTCGCTACGCCGTGCGCGGCGACTACGCCACCGATCGCGCCGTGCGCGATGCGCGCGGCGGCCAGTTGGCCGCATCGCTTCGCGGCCTCACCGCGGCGTCGCTCACGGCCGTCGATCCGGATGATCGCGATGTGTTGAGCATGCGCCCAACGGAGGTGTTCGCGCGCAGTGTCGACTGGTTCGTGGCCGTGTCGTTGGCGCGCGAAGGGCGGATGAACGGCTATCTCTCGTCGGTGCAGGATGACCTCTTCACCGGCTACGTCACGGTGACCCCGCCCGATGTCACCGGCGAGGCCGGGTCCGCCCTCGTGAGCGTGCTCGATGATGTCGCGCCGCCGCCGCGCTCGACGCGCGACTGGTATTTGACGCGGTACGGCCCTGGCCGGGTGCTGACGCCGTACGACCTGGTGCGGCGTGTCCTCCAGGTGCCGTTGGACACGACCGGCATCGACAGCTCCGCGTCGCTCGCCTCGCTCGTCGCGCCGGTGCGCGGCGTTCGCGACTCGGTCATTGCGATCGTCGATGGCGGGCGATGCGGCAATGCGGCCGGCGATCGCGAGCAGCAGTTGACGGCGGCCCGACGACGCCTGGTCGAGCTCGCTGCGCGCGCCCGCGCGTCGGGCATCATGCGCGAGCGCGGCACGGCCTTGGCCGCCGAGGACGCGTGGCGTTGGGCGATGCTCGCACCCTATGGAACCGCGCGCGCCGAGGTCGCGGGCGCCCTGTTAGGCGGATCCATCGAGAGCGCGCTTGCGGATCGAGGGTCGCAGATCGATCTTCTCATGCGCGATAGCGAGCCTGCTCCGGGCGTGCTGACGTGCGCGATCGATTCCTCCGAGGCCGCCCGCTAGCGTTCGTTCCGCAGGTTCCTCTGCTCGCCTTCCAAATGACTGGTTCGCAACCGCCTTCCGCGCGGCCGTTGCCGCACGCCGCCGACTCGTTCGATCAGCGCGTCGACGTCGAGACGCCGGAGCAAGTGGTGCTGTCGTATGCGCTCGCCGGCGTCGGGGCGCGGGCCGCCGCCGCGATCGTGGACTTCATCGCGATCTCGGCGATCATCGCCGGGTTTTTCTTCCTCATCGGCCTGCTCGCCAAGTTGGCGCCGCGGAATCAAGCCACGCCTGACGAAGCCGGAGGATGGGCGGTCGCCATTGTGATTCTGTTCGTGTTCGCGCTGCAGTGGGGCTACTACGTGTTGTTCGAGGCATTGTGGGACGGGCAGACGCCGGGCAAGAAGCTGCTGCACATTCGCGTCGTCCAGGATGGCGGCTACTCGGTGTCGTTCGGCGCGTCTGCTGTTCGGAACATCGCGCGCATCGTCGACATGCAACCGGTCTTCACGTACGGTGTTGGTGTCGTGAGTGCGTCGCTCGCGAAGTCGGGCAAGCGGCTGGGCGACATGATGGCCGGCACGTTCGTGGTCCAGGAGCGGATCGATCAGTCGCCGGTCATCGCGATCGATGCGAAGGCAACGGACGAGGTCCCGGTGACGGCGTCGCTCAGCACGGCGGAGTACGACCTGCTCGAGCGATTCCTGTCCCGGGCCGCGGCGCTGGCCCCGTTGCGATTGGCCACACTCGCCGATCAGTTGTCGGTCAAGCTCGCGCCGCACATGCCTAACGAGCCGCTGCCAGTGGTCGATCGCTTGCGCCTGCTGTATGCGCGCGAGCGCACGGCGCGGTCGCGGGGCATTGCGGCGCGCGGAGCCACGGGCGCCGCGCGCGAGCGACACGCCATGGTGGCCCGATCGTCGACCAAGTGGAGCGGATTCGCGACGACACTCCGCGACGCCCAACGCCGCGGCCTGCGCAACATGTCGGAGCGTGAAGTGAGCGAGTTCGTGGCGCAATACCGCGAGCTCGCCACCGATCTCGCGCGACTCAAGACGGCGTCCAAGGACAGCCAGTCGGACGCGGTCTTCTATCTCAGCCGCTTGGTCGCGGGCGGACACAATCTGCTCTACCGGCAGCGATCGCTCACCAGCGGCGCGGCCGTCCGATTCCTCGCGGTGAACGTGCCGCAGGAGATTCGTCGCTCGTGGGCGTATATCGCGCTCGCCGCGCTGTTCATGTTCGGTCCCATGGCGATCACGTTTCGAGCCGTCGTCGACAATCCGCGCCTGGCGGAAACGCTGTTGCCGCCGGGCATGATCGATCGCGTGAACGAGGGCGTGGCGCGTGCCAAGCATGGCGACCGCACCTATGTCGAGATCAAGACCTTCATGCGTCCTGTCGCGGCGTCGGCGATCATCAGCAACAACATTCAGGTCACATACGCCGTCTTTGCGGCCGGCATCTCGTTCGGCGTGGGCACGATCTTGATGCTCGTGTCCAACGGCATTTCGATCGGCGCGGCCGTCGGCCTCTACGCATCGAAAGGCATCTTCGGACAGATCGGCGAGTTCGTGTTGTCACACAGCGTCTTCGAGCTGAGCGCCATCTGCATCGCCGGCGGCGGCGGCCTTCTCCTCGCGCGGGCGTTGCTCCTGCCGGGCGGGTTCACTCGGCGCGAAGCGTTGGTCGTGTACGGACGGCGCGCCATACGCCTGATCGCCGCGTCCACGCTGTTGTTGATCGTTGCCGGGACTATCGAAGGGCTGATTTCTCCGCGCACCGACATTTCGATCGGGGTCAAGATCGGCGTGGCGATCACGTGCGCCGTGGTGTTGCTCGTGTACGTGCTGCTCGGCGGTCGCGGCATGCGCGCCACCGACGAGGAGCAGTTTGCCTACAGCGAAGCGCGGGCTTTGAGCTCGAGATAGCGATTAATCACCGCCGCTGTCATCGCGCGCGGTGATACGTCCAGCACGGAAACACCGGCGTGTCGCATGCGGGCCAGCGCGGTCTCGCGCGCCGTGACGAGCTCTTCGGCGGCGGCGGCCTCGTACAGCTCGGTGGAGGACGCACCAGTCTCCGGTCGCGCCGTCGCGATCAACCGATCGTTGCGCAACGCGACCACCACGAGGAGATGGCGCGCCGCGCCGCGCGACGTGTGCGCGATCAGCGCCTGCGACGACCGCGCGTCGATGACGTCGGTGAACAACACGATCAGCGACCGTTTGCGCTGGCGCTCGCCTAACACACGGAACGCCGCGGCGTAGTCGGGCTCGGCCATGCTGGCCATGGTCGGCATGATCGCGCGGTGCACGCGTTCCAGCGCCTGCTTGCCGCGCGTCGGCGGCGCCCACGCGCGGATCTCGTCGTCGAACACCAGCGCGCCCACCTGGTCCTTCGATTGCGTCGCCACGTCGGCAAGGAGCATCGCCGACGACAACGCGTACTCGAAGCGCGGCACATCGCCTTCGAGCTGGGTCATCATGCGCCCGGCGTCGATCGCGAGCATCACGGTTTGACCTTGCTCGATGGTGTACTCGCGCGAGATGAGCACACCGCGGCGTGCGGTCGCCTTCCAGTCGACGCGGCGCGGCTCATCCCCCACCACGTATTCGCGCAGACTCGCGAACGCGGTGCCATCCCCGCGCCGGCGAATGGCGCGCATGCCGAGATCGCGCAGACGATGGTGCACGGCGAGTAAGCGGTACCGGCTCACGCCGGCCATCGACGGCACCACGGTCACGCGATCGCCGAGCTGCCAGCGAAGGGTTCGGCGGACCAGGCCTAACCAGCCATCCACGCGCGCGACGATGTCGCCCAGCGGCCACACGCCGCGTTCGGCGCCGGTGAGTTGCAGCGGCACCACGCACGGTGTGCCGACCCGCACGGTGTGACGCGATGTGCCGGGTGCCGTGTTCGCGCGCACGCCTCGCGGTAGGTCGTCGTAGAGGGAGAACCGGATGGCGCGCCCGGCGGCCAGGGTCACCACGTACGCGGTCTCGACCGTATCGCCTAACCCAATGCGGTCGGGCACGGTCCGTTGGATCTCGACTTGCCAGTGCGCGGGCGTGGTGAGGGCGTCCGCGATCACCCCAGCCCCGATTAGCGCAGTAATAATGAGTGCGACCCGGGCGCCGACGTCGCTCGAGGACGCGAGCCACACCGGTGCCAGCAGGGCGACGACGATCACGAGTCTCCGTGTTGGTACAAACGTCGTCAGCGCTCGACCCCACCTGCCGTGGCCCTGGTGGGCGACGGGCGCGGGCATCGCCGCCACCGTCGAGTCGAGCGCCAACGCCGTCCCGTTAGTCATTTCGGCGCGACCACTCGCATTAGCACGGCTTGCAGTACATCGTCGCTCGTGCGTCCTTCGACCTCGACCTCGGGCGACACGATCACGCGGTGCCGAAGTACGGGAAACGCGTAGTCCTTCACGTCATCCGGCGTCACGAAATCGCGGCCGGCGATTACCGCCGCCGCGCGCGACACGCGGAACAGCGCCACCGTGGCGCGCGGCGATCCGCCTAACGTGAGGGCGGTCTCCTCGCGCGTCGCGCGCACGATCGATGCGATGTACTCGCGCACGTCGGGCGCGACCGTCACGCGGTCCACGGTCTGGCGCACCTCCGCGCACGACTCGGCGTCGAGCACCGGATCCAAGCGAACATCCGCGGGCCGCTCCGCGTCGAACCCCGACGCGTAGTTGCCCAACATCGCGAGCTCGGCCTCCTTGGCCGGATACGGAACCTTGATCTTGACGATGAATCGATCGAGTTGGGCCTCCGGCAACGGATACGTGCCCTCGTACTCCACCGGGTTCTGCGTTGCGAACACCGAGAAGAGTGTGCCTAACGGACGGGCCGTGCCGTCGACGGTCACCTGCCGCTCCTGCATCGCCTCGAGCAACGCCGCCTGCGTCTTGGCCGGCGCGCGATTGATCTCGTCCGCCAGCAACAGATCGGTGAACACCGGACCGGGGCGAAATTCGCTCGTGCGTCCGCCGTCCTGCAGCACGGTCGTGCCCGTGATGTCCGACGGCATGAGGTCGGGCGTGAATTGAATGCGCCCGAACTTCGCGTTGAGTGCGCTCGCCAGCAGCCGGACCAGCAGCGTTTTCGCCGTGCCGGGAACGCCCTCCAACAGCGCGTGGCCGCGGGCGAGGAACGCCACCAGCACCTCATCGATCACGGTGTCCTGCCCAACGACGCGGGACGCGACGGCGGCGCGCACGGCGCCCATGCGTTCGGCAACTTGCTCGGCGGTCATCACGGGGTTATCGCCCTCTCGATGTGGTCAATGGCGCTACCGACCGCGACCCAATCGGCGGCGGGCAGCTGCTGCGTGAGCGCGCGCTGCAACACGGCAACGTCGGGGCCGGTGACCGGCACCCGTTGCGTGAGCATCGTCAGGTACCCGTCGTCGGCCAGCGAGCCTGCGCCTAACGGATGACGCCGGCGAAGCCCGCGAAGCAGTCGGCTGGTGGCCAACCGCGTCGCATGAATCTGCTCGTAGGCCAGGGTCAGCGCGCCGACGTGCTCCAGGGGTGAACGCCGCTCGATGCTCTGACGCTCTCGCGGGAGAATCGGGCGCATGCCGATCACCAGCAGCAGCACGACACAGGCGATCGAGACTTGCACGCCCACCCGGCCGGCCGCCGTTTCGAACAGCGCGTGGCCGATCACACCCAAGAGCGTCGTCGACTCGCCGAATCCCTGGTGATACTCGTCGAAGTCCAGCCGCCGCGGCGGGCCGGATCCGGCTTCCTCCAACAACCGCACGGCGAGAATCATCCCGGTCGTGTCCCGCACGTTGGCGTTCCGCAAGAACTCGAAGTCCGCCACCACCAGCGCCGCACCGTTGCCTAACCGGCGCAGCATGACGGCCGGCGCGGTGTGGCCGCTATCGGTGCTCACGCTGACCAACGTCGTCGTCGCCGGCGGAAAGACCGGCGCGGTGTCTTGCTCCGATGTCCGCACCGGTACCAGCGTGCGCGAGAATTCACGGGCTCCGATTGCCGCGGCGTTCAGCGAGGTTCCGCGGTCGGACGGCGCCTCGCTGTCCGAACGGGCGACATCGAAGTGTTGGGGGTATCGCGACCGTCGGATGCGCAACGAGTCCGCCAACCCCGAGCCGGCCTCGGGCGACACGACGAGCGTCGCGCCCCGACGAACGGCGTCTAACAACGCCGAAACTTCCGTCGCGCTCGGGTCGATCGGCGGATCGAGCAGCAGGTATGTGACCGACGAGTCTAACGGCGCCCGAAAAACCGAGCGGCGTTGCGTGACCGTCCAGCCAAGTCGTCGGAGCACATCGTACTGTGCCTTGGCGCCGAACGGATTCGTACCGTACGTCGTGAGCCGCTGGTCGAGGTCCCCACCGGCGTTTCCTCCCGGCGAGGCGATCACTGCCGCCACCAGCAGCACGCCGAGAACCGGTAAGACGACGCGCGGCCGCAGCCAACGATCCAACGAGCGACTAGGCATGCGGGCGCACCACTGGCATGGCCAGCGTGTGTAGGTGCTGGTAGCGCTCGGCGTCGCATCTGCCGATGCCGTAGATCACCACCTCGTACGATCGCCCAAATTCCCGGAAGCGACCGAACAGCGAGGACGACCGCGTGCGCAGCTCGCGCACGTAGTCCCCGACGGTCTTCGATGGATGAAGGCGAATCTCATGCTGGCGCGCGGCGCTCTCCAACATCGCCGCATACAGCGCATGCGCCGCGCTCGTATAGTCACCCACAGCCGCCAGCGTCTGCGCTGCCGTCCACGGGTCTTCTCCGCGCGCACCGCCCATGGCGCCCCAAATCGTTCCGCGCGCCACCTCGGTACGGCGCAAGTGCCACAACATCACCGAGCGTATCACTATCGCGAGGACTAACGCGACCACGATCGCTACCAGGAGCCAGAACGCTCCCGGCGACGCGCGGAGATGCTCGAACCACGCAGCCAGGTAGTCGAACACCCGGCTGAGTAGACCCAGGAACCAGTGCCACAGAGTTTGTCCCAGCGTCAGGCGCCGATATTCCGGATCGTGGAACACCGTGTCCACGGCGGCGGCCACACGGTGATCCGATATCTGTTGGGCGAGAGGGAAGAGCATGCGGTGCGGAGATAATAGGATGGAGACACCCAACGCGCCACCGCCTGCGCTAACGGCGGACGACGCCTTCCAGTCCGCCCGCCACCAGCGACGCGATGTTCGCCATGATCACCGGGCGCAGCGCGCCGCCGGGCGACACCAGGTACTTCGGCACCCAGACGGGGTGAAACCACTCCTTGAACTCGCGCACGCCCTGGAAGTTGTAGAATCGCTCCCCGTGACCGAAGGCCGCGGTGCCCAACCGATGCCAGAGCGGGGCGATCGTACTGCCCGTGAGTCCGGACAAGGGCGCCATCCCGAGATTGAACCAGCGATACCCCTCTGCCTTTCCCCACGACATCATCTCGGACAGCGCGTAGCGCATGATACCCGGCGGTGCACCGGGCGTGAATCGCATCAGGTCGACTTCGATCTCCTCGTGACATCCGGATGGCCACGCGTTGGCGAAGGCGATAATCTGTCCGTCGCGCCGCACGACGCCTGTCGGAAATCGTCGGACGTAGTCGTCATCGAAGAATCCCAGCGAGAACCGCTTTTCACGCGCGCGTTTCGCCTCGAGCCACGCGTCCGACACGGCCCGCAGCGCGCCCACCTGTTCGTCGACCGCTTGGGCGGACAGCATCTCGAACGAGCATCCATCTTTCACCGCGGTCCGACAGACCCGCCGGAGGTTGCGCCGCTCCGGGCCCTCGAGCGAAAAGTCGCCTAACGGAACGCGCGCTTCCTCGCCCAACTTCGCGACGTTGAACCCGATGTCCAGATAGCGGTGCAGGTGCGCCGTCCCGACCTTGTAGAACACCGGCCACGCGCCGTGCCGGTCGCAGGCCGCGATGAACCGGAGCGCCAAGTCGGGAACGTCATCCGGCGGCGCCACCGGATCGCCTAACGCAACCCAGCTGCGCCGCGCGACGGCGTACATCACGAACCCCGTGCGCGCCGCGTTGAACAGCAGCGCCTTGTCGCCCACAAACGCGAGATTGGCCGCCGCCTCCGGCGACGCGCCGACAATCGGCGCGACGGCATCGAGGTCCGCGTGCGTCGGCAACCCCGGCCGCGCGCGCGCCGGCGTGATGAGACGCGTCCCGGCCACGAGCACCAGCACGACCAACACGCCGGTCGTCGCCCGCAGAAAGCGCGGTGCTTCGGCGCCAGGTGAGAAACGCCAGAACGTCCCGCCGCTGATGTCCGGCCACCCATACGAGATGATGCCCAACACGACGGACCCCACCACCACGAGAAGGATCGCCGCGATCCACGGCGCGGTGAACCGCTCCTCGAACAAGCTCGCTTTCCGATAGAAGAATCGCCGGCTCGCCACCAGGGCGCCGAGCATCGCCGCGAGCAACACCGCTTCCTCGACGTCCAGCTCCTTGAGCAGGCAGAACAACGCGCCCGCGCCTAACAGAACGACGGTCAACGAATACGCAGCATCGAGCCGGCGCCACAAGCCGCGCGCCAGGATGAGCAACCCCGCGCCCGCGAGACTGCCGAAAAAGTGCGAGACCTCGATCACGGGCAAGGGCAGTACCTGCACCAACCAGCCCAAGCGCTCGGCGGCGGCCGGCGTCGCGCCCGAAAAGATCAGGATCGATCCGGCCAGGAACGTCGTCGCCGCCAACAAGCGCGGCACCACGACCGGTGCCACCGTCCCCGTCACGCGCAGCACGCGCTGCAACGGACGCTTGTGCCGCAGCACGAACACGGCGCCGAACGCCACCGCCACCGCGATGCTGGGCAGCAGGTAGTGCACCGTGTTGGCCGGCACGTACGCGCCTAACCGACGAAGCGCCGTCGTGTCCTGCCACGCGTTCACGGGCGGTCCGCCTCGTACGTGGCGCAGACGCTCCGCACGGGGCATCGCCCGCAGTGCCGCACGCGCGCCGTGCAGACGAGCGCGCCTAACTCCATCAATGCTTGATTGTGCACGTACGTCGCCCGTCCCGTTCGCGGCAGCAACGCCCGCGCCACCTCCCAAATGCGCCGCCGGTCGCCGCCGCGCGTGACGTCGAGCTCCGGCCCGAAGACGCGGCGCACGACACGCGCCACGTTCGTGTCCACGAGCGCCTCACGCTGCTCGAACGCAAACGATGCCACGGCGCCCGCCGTGTACGCGCCGACCCCCGGCAGTGACCGCAATGCGGCCGCGTCCCCAGGCAACGTCGCCGGCGCTCCCGACTCGGCCACCGTGCGTGCCAACCGATGCAGATTCCTCGCGCGAGCGTAGTACCCCAAACCGGCCCACGCTTCCATCACGCGCGCCGGGCGTGCGCGCGCCAGTGCGTCCAGGGTCGGGAATCGCTCGAGAAACTCGCCATACCTGAGCATGACCCTCGAGACCGGCGTCTGCTGCAGCATCAATTCCGACACGAGAATCCGATACGGATCGCGCGTCTTTCGCCACGGCAAATCCCGATGGTGCGCGCGGTACCACGCACGCAGCAGCCGCCCGAATCGCAGTCGGACCGCCAGCGCCCGCTCGAGTGCCATCTCGCCGCGATGCGTCGCACCGCCAGACCGAGAGCGTCGTTTCGTCATTTAGTCATGCGTCGTCGCGCGCGGCGGGCTCTGCGGTGGACGCACACGCAGACTGGGTGCCCGACACGATGTATTTTCCGCGATGCCCTGTGCGGAAACCTCCGCCATCCGCACCGGGTATTCAACGGCTAATGCGCAGGCGCCGCCCGCGCGAGGAGCACGTATGTCACTCGGTCGTACCCTCTCGCTGACCGCAATGCTATCGGTGCTTGCAACCAACACGCTCCCCGCGCAAGCGGTTGCGACCTACGCCCCGGGATCGCGCCGCTACCACTTGATGTCCGTTATCTCACGTGACCAAGAGCAGGACGGCCAACACAGCAAGTTCACGATCACCAACGAACAGATCGTTTCCGTGACGCTCGCCGCGCACGCCAAGGACACGCTCGACTTCTCCTACACGATGGATTC
The DNA here is from genome assembly GCA_025449955.1 of Gemmatimonadaceae bacterium. Classification (GTDB taxonomy): domain Bacteria; phylum Gemmatimonadota; class Gemmatimonadetes; order Gemmatimonadales; family Gemmatimonadaceae; genus JADGGM01. The sequence continues at coordinate 32,474 of JANWIK010000023.1, read as the reverse complement.
CACCAGCATCACTGCGGATCCGCCCGTTACTCTGCCGGACATCTCGGGAATGAAGGGCACGCAGGTGCATGGCGTCATGTCACCGTCTGGAAAGGTGTACACCTTCACCTCGTCCACCGAGCAGAAGGACCCGGACGCGAAAAACCTGGTCGAAGGCATGACGCGGTTCCTGGTCGCGCTCCCCGCGCATCCGCGCGTCGGCAGCAAGTGGGTCGACACCACGAACAACAAACAGGACTCCAACGGCTCGCACCTCGACTCCAAAACGATCACGACGTCGACCATCCTCGGCGACACCACGTATCAAGGCCAACATGCGTGGCGGGTCCATCGCGCGGCCGACCTCACGATCGCGGCTACGCAGTCGACGTTGAACCAGAATCTCTCGGTCGATGGACACGGCAACGCCGACGGCCTCTACTTCATCAGTCGCGATGGCGTCTACCTCGGCGCGACGTCGAACGAGACGATGACCATGAGCGTCACCGATAAGACCAGCGGGAAAACCATTCCGGTGACGCAAGTCGTGACGTCGAAGGTCGATTTGCTACCGTAGCACGTTCCGCCTTACTCGTCCTTCGACGGGCGCCGGTCGCGCTTCTGCTCCGAGCGGCGTTTCTTGTCCGACAGGCGGCGCTCGACCGCGGCGCGCGGCGTCCGAGTCTTCACGCGCCGCTTGGGCACCACCAACGCGCGCCGCACCAAGTCCGCGAGCCGCGCCTCCGCGGCCTCCCGGTTCTGCCGCTGGCTGCGATGTTCGCTCGCCACCACGCGCACGAAGCCCGACCCGTCGAGCCGCGCCGCGAGCCGCGTCGCGACACGCACCCGATCGGCTTCGCCTAACGAATGCGACGCCGAGGGACTCCACAGCACCTCGATGCGTGTCGCCGATGTGTTGACGTGCTGGCCGCCCGGACCACCCGATCGCGTCGCCCGCACCACCAGCTCGTCGCGCGCGATGGTCACCCGGGCGCTCACGCGCAACCCCTCGCTCACGCCGGCACCGAACCTTCCGACGCCGCGCGGTGCACGCGCACCGCCGCCACTCGCTTCCCGTCCATCGCCACCACCTCGAGATCTCCACCCGGAAACGCGACGCGATCGCCGACCTTCGGCAGCCGGCCCAGCTGCGAGAACACATATCCGCCTAACGTCGACCAGCTCCCCTCGGGTATCCGAACACTGTGATCCGAGCGCACGTCGATCAACGACATCGACCCGGCGAGCTCCAACACGCCGTTCTGCATCAACGCGTCGCGCGCGGCCACGTCGTATTCATCGGAGATGTCGCCGATGACTTCTTCGATCAGATCTTCCATTGTCACGATGCCCGATGTGCCGCCGAATTCGTCGAGCACGACAGCCATATGCGCCCGCGTCCGCCGCAAATCATCCAGTACACGCTCCGCCGCGCGCGTGTCGGGCACGTACATCGCCTCGCGGACGTATCGTTTGAGCGAGAACGGCTCGCGCCCGTCGCGCAGCCACAAGTCCTTCGCCAGGAGTACGCCCACGATGTCGTCTAACGTCTCGCCGTACACCGGATACCGCGAATAGCGCTCGCGTCGCAACACCTCGAGCACCTCGTCTTCGGTCGCGTCCACCTGTAAGGCGGCGACTTCCGTCCGCGGACGCATTACGTCGCGCGCTTTCTTGTTGTGGAAGTCGAATACGCCGGCCAGCATCTGCGAGTCGCTTTCATCCAGTATTCCGTGCGCGCGCGCCTGCATCACGAGCAGCCGCAGTTCCTCCGGCGAGTGCACGCGCGCCGTCTCTTCCACGGTGTGCAGCCCCAGCAATCGGAGAAACGCGTTCGCCGCGCCGTTGAGCACCGCAATGAAGGGCCGCATCACCGTCGAGAAGAGCCGCAACGGCAGTGCGACCCACCGGCTCACGCCCTCCGGATTGAGTAGCGCCATCGACTTCGGCGCGAGCTCGCCTAACACAATATGGAGAAACGTGATGATGACGAACGCGCTCGTGACCGCGGCGGCGCTGTGCGTCAACGTCGGTGACGGCACATAGCCGAACGTCCGCAGCAGACGGTCGAGCACTGTTGCCATGGTCGCTTCGCCGATCCACCCCAGCGCCAGCGACGACAGCGTGATGCCCAGCTGCGTCGCCGAGATGTACAGGTCGAGATGCTTGAGCGTCTCTTGGACGATCTTCGCGCGCCGGTCACCGCGACTCGCCATGGCGTCGATCCGGCTGCGCCGCGCACCCACGAGCCCGAATTCCGCCGACACAAAAAAGGCGTTCGCAAGCACGAGCAGCAGGACCGCCAGCAACCGGAGCACGATCGCGCCGGCGGTCAGGTCATCAGGTGGACCAGCCACGTAACTCCTTGGCAGAGGCAGTCGTCGAAGATATAGCAAAACGCCAGGCGTCGCGGTACGTCAGCCTCTCATTCCGCGAGAGACGCCCGGCTTCGCACCCGTCCTCGCGACGGACATGGCGCCCGGACCGCCGACCACTCGACCATAACGATGCTCGACCAGCGCCGCGTCCTCCGGTGGATCTACATCGGCCGTCTTTCGCTGGCCTCCGCTATTTTCGTCGCGGCGGTCCTGGCTTGGAAGTCCGCCGAAGCGCGCGTCACGCTCATCGCATCGCTCGCCGTCATCGCGGCGCTCGCCGTCACCGCCCTCTCGGTGTGGTACGGCTCGCAAGCCACGCGCCGCGCCGGTCGCGCGTTCTGCTACCTCCAAGCGGTTTTCGACGTCGCCCTCGTGACGGCCGTCGTGCACATCACGGGCGGCGAACTGTCGCAGTTCGCCGCGCTCTACATTCTCGTCACGGCCGGTGCGTCGTTGCTCCTCCCCGCCGGCGGTGGGCTGCTCGTCGCGGCGCTTGGCATCTCGTGCTACATCGCCGACGTCATTATCTCGCGAGGCGGGGCGTTGGACTTGGGCATGATGCTCCAACTCGCCGTGTTCGCCGGCGCGGCGTTGGGCGTTGCCTACCTGAGCGCGCGACTCAAAGAAGCGGGCGTCGATCGCGAAGAGCTGGAAGCCCAACTTGCTCTCGCGCGACTCCAGGCCGAAGACATTCTGCGCAACATTCGGAGCGGCATCGTCACCGTCGGCCCCCAACGCCGGCTGCTGTTTGCCAATCCGGCTGCGGGCACGCTCCTCGGCTTCGATCAAGAGACAGCGCGCGGTCGGCCATTGAGCGAGGTCATCGCCGGCGCGTGTCCCGCGCTTGCGGACGCCCTCGAACACGCGATGACCGAGGGTGAGCGTGTCACGCGCGGTGAAGCGGTCATCACGCACACGAATCGCTCGTTCCCCATCGGCTTCACGACGACGATCCTCGATTCCGACGGCGACGATTCGACCTTGTCCGCCACCGCGATCTTCCAGGACATCACCGACAACAAACGCCTCGAAGAGCTCCGCCTCCGCGCCGAACGCCTCGAGGGCGTCGCCGAGTTGAGCGCGTCGCTCGCGCACGAGATCAAGAATCCGCTCGCGTCGATCCGCAGCGCCGTCGAGCAGCTCGCCCGCGCGCCCCGCGCCACCGACGACGAGCGCACGTTAGGCACGCTCATCGTGCGCGAGTCCGATCGCTTGGCGCGACTCCTGACCGAGTTCCTCGACTTCGCGCGCGTCCGCAAGACGCGCGGAGACCTCATCGACCTCGCCGAAGTCGCGCGCGCCGCGACCGGGCTGGCTGCCTCGCACCCCGATTGCGATCGCGGCATCGCCGTGGCGTGCCAGGCACCCGGTGATCCCGTCCTCGTCGAGGGCGACGAGGACCTGCTCCATCGCGCGATCTTCAACATCACGCTCAACGCCGTGCAAGCGTCGCCCGACAACGGGCGCGTCGCCGTCGAAGTCACGCGCCTAACGAGAGAGCAAGTCCCCGCCGGCGTCGTGTTCCGCGACGGAGCCGTCGCGCTGCGCGTCACCGATTTCGGCCCCGGCATCCCCGCATCGATCAAGGACCGCGTGTTCGATCCCTTCTTCACGACGAAGCCGGGTGGCACCGGCCTCGGACTGCCGATCGTGCACCGCGCGATCGAAGCCCACCGCGGCTGCGTACTCCTCGATACCGGCAAGCGCGGCACACGATTCACCGTGTTGCTCCCGATCCCGCAGGCGGCCGGCGCGGAGGCCGCATGACCGCGCCTGCCGTCAAGCCGAGCGTCCTCGTCGTCGACGACGAAACGGGGATCCTGGAGACGCTCCGCATCCTGCTCAAGAACGAGGGCTTCACGCCCCACGTTGCGTTAGGCGGAAGACAGGGGCTCGACCAGATCGCGGCGTTGGCGCCGGACATCGTGATCACCGATGTGCGCATGCCCAGTGTCACCGGCCTCGAGATCCTGTCGGCGGCCCGCGCCAAGGACCCCGATCTGCCCGTCATCCTCATGACGGCCCAAGCCGACCTTCGCTCGGCGATCCAGGCGGTCAACGAAGGCGCCTACTACTATATCCAGAAGCCCTTCGTCAACGGCGACATCGTCGCCATCCTGCGTCGCGCCGCCGAGCATCGACAACTGCGAGTCGAGAACCGGTCGCTGCGACAGGAAATCAGCCGGCGCGATCGCAACAGCGCCAGCCAGCCCGTTGGGCGAAGCAAAGCGTGGCTGTCGGTGCTGCGCCTCGCGGAAACGGTAGCGCCCACCGAATCGACGGTCCTCATCCAAGGCGAGTCGGGAACGGGTAAGGAAGTCATCGCACGCTACATCCATCAACTGTCGGCGCGCGCGTCCGGTGCGTTCCTCTCGATCAACTGCGGCGCGCTACCCGAAAGTCTCTTGGAAAGCGAGTTGTTCGGCCACGTCAAAGGCTCGTTCACCGGCGCGATGAAGGACAAGTCGGGCCTCTTCACGGCCGCCGGCGGTGGCACCTTCTTCCTCGACGAAATCGGCGAGACCACACCCTCGACGCAGGTGAAGCTGCTGCGGGTGTTGCAGCAGCGCGAAGTGATTCCGGTCGGCGGCACCGAGGCGGTGCCCATCGACACGCGCCTGCTGGCCGCGACCAACCGCGACCTCGAGGAAGAGATGAAGCGCGCGGCGTTCCGCAGCGACTTGTTCTATCGCTTGAACGTGTTTGCGCTGCACCTGCCGCCGCTCCGCGCGCGCCGCGATGACATCCCGCTCCTCATCGACGCGTTCTTGCACCGGGCCGCGCAGCAGCGCCAGACCGAGCCCAAGCGCCTCACGGAAGCGGCGCTCGACGCGATGCAATCGTACGCATGGCCGGGCAACGTGCGCGAGCTCGAGAATGCCCTCGAGCGCGCGGTCATCCTGAGCGAAGGCGAAACGATCGATATCGGCACGCTGCCCGAACGCATCACGGAGCGTCGTGCCGAGCCGCTTGTCACGTCGCAAGTCACCGCCGCCAATCCGACGCTCGACGTGATCGAGCGCGCGTACATCATGTGGGTCTTGCAGAGCGAAGGCGGCAACAAGACCCGCGCCGCCGAAGTGTTAGGCATCGATCCGTCCACGTTGTACCGTAAACTCTCGCGCTATGGGGTCGCCGAGTGACGTCGCGCGCGGAGGGCACCACCGCACGCCGCCGCAGCCGCTTCAGCGTGTTCACGTCCCTCAAGGCCGAGATGATCTTGAGTCTCGCCGTGCTCAGCACGGCGGCGCTCTCGCTCGCCGCGCTCAACGTGATCGTCCTCCGCGACCTGGTCATGAGCCGCCACGGCGCGCTCTACCTCGCGCTGCTCATCATCGCCGACGTGATCGTGTTCGTCGCGTTCGGCGCGTACAAGGTGCAGGGCCTCGTGCTCGACCCCCTCGACCGCATTGTCGAAACCACCGAGGCCATCGCCAACGGCGACCTCTCGCGCCGCGTGCCGCAAGGCGCCACCATCGAGTTCGCGCGACTCGCGCGAAGCATCAACCGCATGACGAGCCGCCTCATCGAGGAGCAGGCCCAACGCGGCCACCTGGAGAAGGTGGCGTCCGTTGGGCGGCTCGCCGCGGGCGTGGCGCACGAGATCGGCAATCCGTTAGGCGCGATTGGCGGCTACGCGCACTTGCTGCGTCGCACCATGAACGGCAACGCCGACGCCGCCGACGCGATCGTCGGTATCGAGCGTGAAAGCGCACGCATCGACCGCATCATGCGCGGCATGCTCGACTACGCCCGCCCTCGCCACCGCACGCTCGAGCCGACGTCACTCAACGACGTCGTGCGACGCGTCACGGAGATGCTCACCGATCAGGGCGCGCTCAAACAGACCGATCTCACGCTCGGACTCAATGACGACCTCCCGTTTCTCACGGGCGACGCCCACGAGTTGGAGCAGGTGATGGTCAATCTGCTGCTCAACGCGGTCGATGCGATGGGCGGAGCCGGGATGGTCACGGTGGTCACCGAGTGCGTTCCGTTCGCCGAGATCACCGAGTTAGGCGACCGCCGCCGCGGGGATCCGGCCGGTATCGCGGTCGAGCGGCAACCCAATGCCCGCGTGCGCGCATGGTTGCGCTCCGTCGGCGAGCTGCGCGAAGTGGTCACGCTGGTCGTCGCCGACAATGGCCCTGGCATTCCGTGGAGCGAAACCGAGCGGGTGTTCGATCCCTTCTTCACGACGAAAGAACCGGGGAAGGGAACCGGTCTCGGCCTCGCCATCGTGGCACGCATCGTCGAAGGACTTGGGGGCACCGTGTGGGTGCGCGAAGCGCGTGAAGGCGGCGCCGCGTTCGTCATGTATTTCCCCGTACCCGTGCAAGCGCCGCCCGCCGATGTCGTTCAGGTCGTTCCGTCGCTCGACCCGATACCGTGAAGATCCTCATCGTCGACGACGAGCCCGGCCTCCGTCAGACCCTCGACCGCATCCTCGGCGCCGAAGGACACCAGACCGCGACGGCCAGTCACGCCGCCGAGGCGCTCGACACGCTCGCGCACAGCGATGCCGATCTCGTGCTCTGCGATCTGCGCATGCCGACGATGGGCGGTCTCGAATTCCTCGAACGGTACGAGGCCCAACACGGACGCGGCCTCGTCATCGCCATGAGCGCCTACGGCGACGCCGACACCGCGATCGCCGCCATGCAGCGCGGCGCGTACGATTACATTCAGAAACCGTTCCGCGCCGAGGAGGTCATCCTTTGCGTTAGGAAAGCGGCGGAGCGCGAGAAGCTGCGGGCGAAGATCGAGCGCCTGGAGCAAGAGCTGTCCAACATTCGCGGCGGCGGCTCGATCGTTGGGCGAAGCGCCGCGCTCCTCGGGGCCGTCGACCTCGCCCGCAAGGTCGCCCGGCACCCGTCTACAGTGATGATCACCGGCGAGAGCGGCACCGGCAAAGAGCTCATCGCTCGTCTCATTCACGACGGTAGTCCACGCGCCGAGGAATCGTTCGTCGCCGTCAATTGCGGCGCCATTCCCGAAGCGCTGCTCGAGTCCGAGTTGTTTGGCCACGTGCGTGGTTCATTCACCGGCGCAACCGCTGACAAGCCGGGCCTCTTCGAGGAAGCCGATGGCGGCACGCTCTTCCTCGACGAGATCGGCGAGCTGCCGGCGTCGTTGCAGGTCAAGTTGCTGCGTGCGCTACAGGAAGGCGAAGTACGACGCGTCGGCGCGAACACGTCCAAGCGTGTCGACGTCCGCGTCATTGCCGCGACCAACCGCGACCTCGCCGCCGATGTGAATGCCGGCCGCTTCCGCGGCGACCTGTACTATCGTGTGAATGTCGTGTCGATTCGCCTTCCGCCTTTGCGAGAACGCCGCGAAGACATCCCAGAGCTCGCCCTGCATTTCTTGCGGCGACACAACGCGCGACTCGGCCTGGACGTTGGACGGATCTCGCCCGACGCGATGCGCCTGCTCGCCGGTCATGCATGGCCGGGCAATGTGCGCGAGCTGGAGAACGTGATCGAACGCGCGCTGGTCATGGCATCCGGCCCATCGATCGAACCCGCCCACTTGGTCGACCTGAGCACCGCGCCGCCCCTTGCCGCGACCAACGGCGCCGAGGATGTCGACCTGTCCGTCAAACGTCGCACCGAGACGCTCGAGCGCACACTCATTCAGCGCGCACTCGAACAGACGCGCGGCAACCGCACGCGCGCCGCGCAGTTGCTCGAGCTTTCCCACCGCGCGCTCCTCTACAAAATCAGGGACTACGGGTTAGGCGACTGATACGGCAGCGATGATTTGATGCTGTCCGCACGCGATCGCTGACGCTCGATGGGCCACCGCGCATTTACTTGCGCGCGTCGATTCATCGAGGTGATGCGTGTCCACTCGCCCCAAACGGAGTCCCGGCGGCTTTGCCCTCGTCGAAGCGCTCGTTGCCGTTGTGCTTCTCACTGTAGGCGCGTTGGCCTTTGCTGCCACGGGCGTCGCCAACCTGCGGCTCGAGCTGAGCGCTGCACGACGCAACGGTGCGGCAACGCTCGCGACCACACGCCTCGAGCAACTGCGCTCGCATTGCGCACCAGCCGCCGGAACGGATTCGCTGCCTGGCATCGCGACTGCGTGGCGCGCATCCGCATCCGATGGCGTTGTGGAGCTGCTCGACAGCGTATCGGTCGTCGAGTCTCCAGGTCGCGCACCCCACACGGAATCGGTGTGGTCCGCGTCGCCATGCTGACTAAGCCACACGGCCGTCGCGCCGGGTTCACGCTCGTCGAGATGCTCATCGGCGTGGTGGTCTCATCCATCGTCGGCGCCGCGACGCTCGCGCTGACGGTCCATCACGAACGCCTCGCGCGCGCTCTCGATCGCATCCTGATTGCCCGGCGCGCAATCCGTGAAGCGTCGGATGCGCTCCGCTACGATCTGCGCACACTCGCTCCGCGACGCCAGGACATCTACGCCATCGGTGAAACGTTCGTCGAATTTCGCCTGTCCGCTGGCTTCGCCGTGGTCTGCGCCCTCGATTCCACGCGCTCGGTCGTTTCCGTCCCGGCGCGAAGCTCATCGGTTCCGTCCCTCACGTCGTGGATCGTCGCGCCAGAAGCGGGCGACTCGGCAATGGTGCTGTTGCCGGCAGTAGACCCCGACTCGGCGACGTGGTCCAACGCCCAACTCAACAGCCCCCCGACACGCGGCCGACCGTGTCCGGCGGAATTCGCCGGCGCTGGCGACTCCACGGCGTCGCTGGTCTTGCGCCTAACGACGCCGCTGGCGGCCCGCGCCGGCATCGGCGCTGCGATTCGCCTCTTCCGACGGGCCCGTTACGAGCTCTATCGCGCGAGCGATGGTGCATGGTACCTCGGCTTTCAGGATTGCCTGGCGACGCGCGCCACGCCGTGCGCGATCATTCAGCCGGTCGCCGGACCCTATCCGCCTCGCGGCATTCAATTCCGGTTCTTGGATAGCACGGCGACATCTACGGCGGTGCCGTCTCGAGTCGCTCGGATCGATGTCGTCGTCCGTTCCACCGCCACGCTCGGGCCGCGCATTCCGGGACTGCCGCCTGCATTCAGCGACTCCGTGCTCTTCACCATTACGCCGCGCGACTAACCATGACATTCACGCCCCTTGGCAGGAATCGCGTGCGCGCAGGAAGCACGCTGCTCATCGTCCTCGTGGCGCTCGCGATCCTGGGCGCGTTGGTCGCGGGTGGTTTCTTCGCATCGTGGCGCGAAGCACAGCTTGGCGCCGACGCCATGCAACGCACGCGCGCGCTCGCCGCGGCGGAGTATGGCGCCTACTCGATGCTGTCTCCGGCGCGTTGGGCAAGTTCGTGGAGCGCGTTGCCGCCCGTGCATCACGCCGCCGTCTCGCGCGAGACGCTTGGCGTCTCGGGCGATGTCGTCGTCGACGTGAGTGTTTGGAAGCTCACGCCTTCCAGCGCGCTCGTCACGTCGTTGGGCACTGCAGGCCAGCCTCCTCGTCGCGCGCAGCGGCGCGTTGGCCTTCTCGTCGCGTTGCGCCTCCCGGTCATACCGCGCCTGTCCGTGGCGATGGCCAAGCACGGAATCACGATCGCGGATTCATCGTTCGTGTCGGGGCGTGATTCCTCTTTCGCGGACTGCCCACCGCCCGAGTCCACCATCGCTGCGTTAGGCGTTCCGGACAGTGGCGCCATCGATACCGCTGCGTGCACGTCCGCGCCGTGTGCGACCGGACGACCATCCGTCCAAGTCTCGCCGCTTGCCGGATCGGTCGAGACGTATGAGCAGTTCGGTCAGGTGGACCGCACATTTCTTTCCAGGCTCGCGACGCCGATCACGAGCGGCAGCGTTCTGTCTCCGGCGCCGCGTGTCGACGGGCGTGGCGAGTGTGACACGCACACGCTGGGAAACTTCGGCGATCCGCTGCGCGTCTTCGGCGCGGACTCACCGTGCAAGTTGGTCTTCACGTTGGGCTACGTCGATGGCGACCTCCGGCTGGTCGGAGGAGCCGGACAGGGAATGTTGCTCGTCGACGGCGACTTGACTCTCGAGACCGGTGCGCGATTCGAAGGCGTCGTCATCGCGCGGGGCTCGGTTCGTCTCGAGAGCGGAGCGCAGCTGGTGGGTGTCGTGCTCGCCGACCATGTCGCACTCGAAGGCGGCTCGATCGTCCAGTACTCGTCGTGCGCCGTCGACCGTGCACTCGTCGCAGGGGCGCGACCGGTACCCCAACCTGGACAGTCGTGGACCGAGATGTTTTGACGCGCGTGAATAGGTCGCCGGAGCACGTTGGTCACGCGACGTTCCAGCACCCGATCAGAAGTTACCTCCGCCCAATCGGGTCGTGTGACTGGTAACCGAACGCACTGCGGCGCACGCACCACGCGTATCGCGATGCTCATCGCGCTTTTCTCAGCACTCACGCTTCGCTCACCCGACTACCGCACGGTTTCCCCATGGGTCTCTTCGGTCGCAAAAAGACTTCGATCGGGCTCGACATCGGCTCGGGCCTCGTCAAAGTCGCCGTCATCGATCACGCGAAGGGCGAGCCTGAGCTGACCAAGGTCGCAATCGCGCCGCTGCTCGCGGATGCCATTGTCGAAGGCGAGGTCATGGACCCCGGCATTGTCGCGGAAGCCGCGCGCAACGCGCTCGCGGCCGCAGGCATCAAAGGCCGCCCCGTGATCACCGCCGTCGGTGGCCGCGACGTGATCATCAAGAAGATCCAAATCGATCGGGTGAAGGAACAACAGGCGCGCGAGCTCATTCGGTGGGAAGCCGAACAGCACGTGCCCTTCGACATGGAATCGGTCGAGCTGGATTTCCAAATCCTCGACCCGGATGCCGACGGTCTCGAGATGAACGTGCTGCTCGTCGCCGCCAAGCGCGACCTCATCGAGAACAAGCTGCGTCTCCTAACCGACGCTGAAGTGACGCCGAGTGCGGTGGACGTGGACGCGTTCGCGCTCCACAACGCATTCGAAGTCAACTATCCCGAAGCGATGAATGGTGTGGTCTGCCTCGTGAACATCGGGCACGAGGTCACGAACATCAACATCATGGAAGATGGTGTCCCGCTGCTCACGCGCGACATCGCGGTCGGCACCCGCCGATTCCGCGAAGACTTGCAGCGCGAGCGCGGGTTGAGCGCCGAAGAGGCCGACGGCCTCCTGCAAGGCTACGATCGCTCGCCGCATCTCCAGACGGTCACCGAGACGCGCGGCGAAGAGATTGCCACCGGCATCGAGCGCGCCGCCGCATTCCTCGCCAGCTCGTCGCGCGTGACCAACAAGCTGCGCGCCGCCTACACCAGTGGTGGCGGCTCGCGTGTTCCAGGCCTAACGGAAGCGCTCGCGACTCGCTTGCGTATTCCGGTCGAGCAAGCCAACCCGCTGCAGCGCTTGCGAGTACGTGACGGTGCTTTTGATTCGCTCGTCATCGACGATGTCGCTCCGCTCCTCATGCTTCCCATCGGGCTGGCGCTTCGCCAGGTCGCCTGACCCTCTCGCGAAGGCCGCGTAATGATCGAAATCAATCTGAATCCGGGTAGCGCGAAAAAGTCGCGCAGCCGCGGCGCGGGCGTGAACTTCGCCGGCGTTGCCGCCGGAGCGGTGGCGCGGGTCAAAGATCCCTATCTGCTCGCGGCGGCGGCATCAGCCATTGCCGCTGTGTTGATCGTCGGTCTGATGTATTGGCACCAGAACGCCCGCGCCACGAACCTCGACGCCCAGCTCCAGGCTGCCCAACAGGACTCGATTCGCTTCACCGCCATCATCGTTCAGAAGCGGAAAGCCGAAGCCCAACGCGACTCGGTGGTTCAACAGGTCGACCTGATCAAGTCGTTCGACAACAAGCGCTACGTGTGGCCGCATCTCATGGATGAGATCAGCCGCGCGCTGCCGCCGTACACGTGGCTCATGTCGGTCACGCAGACCAACAGCTCGACCGCGGCGCAGCAGGACCAGCCGCCGCCTAACGTCTCGAAAAAGAAGGGCGCGGCCCCCAAAGGTCCGCCGCCCGTCGATACCGCGAGCATCCCCGTCGTCAAGCTGCACATCGTCGGACAGACGGTCGACATTCAGGCGCTCACGCGGTTCATGAAGCTGCTCGAAGCGTCGCCGTTCATTGAGAACGTGACGCTCGTCCGGTCGTCGATCGTGGTCGCCGATGGCAAAGACGTCACCGAGTTCCAACTCGATGCCGCGTACCAAGCGCCTGATCCGTCGATGATCAAGACCGTCCCCGTTTCGCTCTCGGTGAGGTAGCGATGCCTGGTCTGCCTAAAGGACAGCGCGAGCAATCGCTCATACTCGTGGCCGTGCTCGCCATCGCCGCGATCGGCCTCTACTGGTACATGGTCTACACCCCGCGCTCGACGTCGTTGAACAAGCAGCAAGATCGCATCGAGGCGCTCGTCACGATGAACCAGCGCGCGAAATCGGAGATGAGCAAAGGCAACCTGAGTGAGTTGCGCACGCAGCTCGCGCAGTATCAGCAGAACCTCTCGCTGATCCGCACGCTCGTGCCGGCCGGCAACGAGGTGCCCGCGCTCCTCGAGCAGGTCTCGACTGCCGCGCGCCGCGCGGGTCTCGACCTCTCGTCAGTCGATCCGGCGCCGGTGCAGGAAGGCAGCAACTACGACACGTACCGGTACGGCATGGCGATCACGGGCGGCTATCACGAGCTCGCCGAGTTCTTCGCCAACGTCGGGTCGCTCACGCGCATTGTGCTCCCGGTCAACGTCCAGTTGTCGTTGGCGAACGCCAACACGAGCAAGCAGGCGCACCCGCAGGCGGGCGACGCGCAGATCGAAGCGCGATTCCAACTGCAGACGTTCGTAACGCACAACCCCGCCGAAGACGCGGAGAATCAGCCTCCCACGCAGAAGGGAGCGAAGTCATGACCATTCGTACACTCGGACTCGCGTCGCTCGTCGCGGCGTGCGTGGCACTCGGCGCTCCGGCGCTCGCGGCACAGCAGATCCCCGGCACGGCAGCGAAGAACGCGGCTCGCCGCGTTGCGGCCGCGACCAACGCGCACATCGAGGCGATGCAGAACACGGACGGCCCGGCTGCGAAGCCGGCTCGCCCAACGACGCCCACACACGTCGCCGAGCTGCCGCGCACCTCGCACCAAGCGCCGCCCGAGTCGACACCGCCGTCGACGCCTGCTGCGATGCCGGCGTCCAAGTCCGTTGCGACCGCCGCCACCTCCGCTGCGGTGGCCCATGCACCCGCGAAGGGTGCGCCGATCGCGCACGCGCCGCACACGCCTAACGCAAAGGGCCGTGATACGGTGAGCATCACCGGTCCGCAAGGCGCGCAAGGCGAAGGCACGACGTCGATTTCAGAACGGGGCGGCAAGAACGAGATCGCGCTCACGCGCGAGACGTTTTCATACAACCCGGATGGGAGACGTGATCCGTTTGTCTCACTCATTACGTCTGGTGAGCTCCGGCCGATGATCTCCGACCTCAAGCTGGACCTGGTCATCTACGATCCGGCTGGCCGGTCCGTCGCCATCCTGCGCGACGTGTCGACGAAGGACCAGTACCGCGTCAAGACGGGACAGACCCTGGGCCGCATGCGGGTTTCGCGCATCGACCTCAAGTCCGTCACGTTCACCCTGGAAGAATACGGATATAGCCGGCAAGAAACGCTGGCGCTCAACGATTCCACGAGAGCGAGGTCGCAATGAGGCGGGTCTGTGCGCTGATCGGATTGACGCTCGCCGCGCTCGCAGCGCAGGCGCCCGTCGCCCGCGCCGCGACGTCCGGCGAGTTAGGCGGCGGTGAGGTGAAGTCCCTCAGCGTCGTGCCCTCTGCCGGGCGCGCCGAAGTCGTCGTCGCCGTCGACGGCTCGGTTGACGTCGATGACTTCTCCCTGGCGAGTCCGCCCCGCATCGTGCTCGACTTGCGTGGCGCCAAACTCACCTCGGCCGGCCATTTGTATGACCGCATCGCGCGAGGCGGTATCACCAACGTGCGTGTCGCGCAGTACCGCGACAACATCGTCCGCCTGGTCATCGACCTCGACGGACAGCACAGCTACACGGTGAATCGCACGCTCAACGAAGTGCACGTCGTGCTCGATCCCGATGGCACGAAGAAGACGTCGTTCATCGCCTGGCACGCGTCGTCGGAAGGCGGCGATTCGTTCGATGCGGCCGCCGACATGCCCGCGTCCGATCAATCGTCTGCCGGCGCGACGCACTCCACGGTGCACCTCACGCCGCACGACCACGCGCTCGCAGCGTCGTCGCAGCCCAAGATCACGGTGACGTACACGGATACCGATATCCGCGAGGTCATCGCCGGGTTCGCCGTCTTCTCCGGCCGTACGATCGTCGCCGGCAAAGGTGTAACCGGCACAGTGTCGGCTGAAGTCCGCGATCAACCGTGGGACGTCGCCCTGCGCGCGATTCTGTCGTCGCAGGGCTACGCCGCCAAGGAAGACCAGGACGGCATCATTTCGGTCGACAGCTACGAAAACATTGCGAAGCAGCAGGCCACCGAGCCCGTGCAAACGCGAATCATCTCGGTGAACTATGCGCGCGCGAGCTCGTTAGTCTCGACGGTCAAGAGCCTCCTGTCCAAGGATTGCCCGAACGGTGCGTCGGGCTCGTCCGGCAACAGCAACGAATGCAAATCGCGCGGCGATGTCAGCGCCGACTCCGGAACCAACCGGTTGCTCGTCACCGACGTGCCCTCGCGTCTCGAGGAGATCGCCAACTACATCAAGGACCTCGACGTGCGCACGCCGCAGGTCTCGATCAAGACCAAGATCATTCTCGTCGATCGCACGAACATCCAGGACATTGGCGTCAGCTATGACCTGGGCGACAACGGCACGTTCTTCAACAAGCTCGTGCAGCGCACGGACCCGAGCACCTTCAAACCCGTCGACACGAACGGTGATGGAGTGCCCGACGCCGTCGTTGGAACGCCGTTCCCCACAAATACACAAGTCATCAACATCGGCGGCAATTCGCTCGCGGCCATCTCGAATGCCACGCAGCGCGTGGTCGACCCGGCGTTGTCCCTGATCTTCTCCACCGCGTTAGGCAAGTTCAACCTGACGGCGTTCCTCGACGGACTGCAAGAAGTCCGGCTGTCGGACGTCGAGGCGGAGCCGAGCATCGTCACGTTGGACAACCGCGAGGCGCAGATCCTCTCCGGTGAAGAGACCCCGATTCGTATCGTCGACCTCGGGTCGCTCAGCCAGGGTGGAACCGGTGCCACGGCTCCGCGCGCCACGGTGCAGTTCAAGAAGACCGGTATCATCCTCAAGGTGACGCCGCACATCACCAACAACCGCAAGATCCTCATGACGTTGCACGCCGAGCGGTCGCAGCTGCAGCCCGCCGCCTCCGACCTTGGCTACACGTTCCTCGAGCAGAGCGCCGACAACGAGCTGCTCGTCGGCGACGGCGAGACCGCGGTCATCGGTGGCCTAACGACCACGCAGGTCCAACAGTCCAAGTCCGGTATTCCGCTCCTGGTCGATCTCCCGTTCATCGGCAAGCTGTTCGGCGAGACGCGCACCCAGGAGGACAAGACCGATCTTCTGATCCTTGTCACACCACACATTGTCGACGACGGTGACGCCATCGGCGCACCCGGCGGCGACCGCTGACCGAGAGCGACCTATGACGCGGACTCTGGCGCGCCTGGCGCGCATTACTGACCACGCGCGCGCCTTCACGCCGGGCCGCGCAGGCCGCATCGCCGGCCTTGCAGCTGCTGTACTCGTTGCCGCCTGCGTCCAAGGCGACGGCGCCGGTGGCGGCGTGCTCGCCGACTCCACGCCTCCTGTCGTCTCGATCACCACGGCGGCGCCGTCGTCGGACTCCGTCGTTGCGTTCAACGTCCTGGCCACTGACAACCTCGGCCTGCTGGCCGTGCGCGTCAGCGTCTCCGGTCCCGGCATCAGCGGCGCCTTCGACACCACGTTCAACAGTGCCGTGACGTCGGTGACGCTGCCGTATACCGTACCGGTGCCGTCTACAGTGCCCCCGGGTACGACGGTGACGGTCATCGCATCCGCAGTCGACGGCGCACACAACGTATCCAAGGCCGACACCGCCTTCATCGGCACCGGCAACCAATCGCCGTCGGTCGCAATCATTACGAACCCGAAAGCAAACGACACCGCCGTCGTTGGATTCACGATGGCGGTTTCGCTCAGCGGCAAGAGCCCGAACATGGTGAAGGCCCTCGGCTTCATCGCCAGCGGCGTCTTCGCCACGCCGGTCACCGATTCGGTGCTCTACAACTCGCCGCTCAAGGACTCCGTCGGCGTCGACACGTCCGTTAGCCTGGTCGGCGCGACGACAGGGACGCTCACGCTCACGCCGTTCGTGATGGATTCGCTCAAGCGGCGCATCCTCGGTCTCCCGGTGAACGTCGTCGTCGCCAACTCAGCGGCCGGCAACAGTGTTCCGGTCGTTGATTTCGGTATCACGTCGCGCATCGAAGTCACTGACACGATGCACGTGAGCGCGCACGATCGCGCCGGCATTCGCTGGCTCGGCTATGAAGTCAGGAATTTGCCGAGTGATCCGAACACGTTCTTCTCCGCCGACTCGTTCCAAGTCACCGGCAGCGTGAGCTCAGCCCTGCACACGTTCAAACTCGGACTGAACATCGCGACCTTCCCGAAGGAAGTGCAGGTGTCCGGTTTCGCCCGCAACACGAACGGCACCCGGGCGTACGCACTGCTCAGCGATGGGGTGACACAGCGTGGTGACACGGTCGACGTCGTCGCCGGACTCACGCGCACGTTGCCTAACGGTGGTGTCATCGCCGACGCGCTGTACCACAAGCCGACCAATCGCCTCTATCTCAGCAACATCGAGAAGAACGAGCTCGAAGTCTTCGATCTGACCGACTCGGCATTCCAGTCGCCGATTATCGTCGGCTCGCGACCGTGGGGTATCACGGCGTGGCCCGCCAATCGCGACGGCACCATGGGTGACACGATCCTCGTCGCGAACTCGGGCGGTACGCTGATCAGCTACGTCAACGTGCACGCCAACGCGGATGTCGAAGTGTTCCCGCGGTATGCGCTGCCTAACATCATTCCGTACACCGTCACGTCGGTTGCATCGACCACGGCGCCGGGCCAGATCATCGAACAGCGGACCCCGTATGATTTCAGCGATCGCCCGCAGTACATCGCGGCGACGTGCACGGGTCCGACCGCGGGTCCGGCCGCATGCGGCGATGTCATCCTGGTCTACTCCACGACGCCGACCGGCGGCCAGAGCCTGCCCTTCACCAACCAGGGCACGGTTCGCTGGGAGGATCTCACGAACCACACGTCCCACTTCTTCTTCGAGCAGGCGATGGGCCAGACCGCTGGACGGTCCGATACGCTCGAGGTCGAACGCTTCGGCGCGCAGGGCGTCGGCTCGGCCGACTCGCTGCTGGTGCAATTCAGACAGTTGGGCAACGGCGGCGTCGACACCACGGGCTTCTCGATCGTAGTTCGCATCGATCAGCTCGCGTTCCGCGACACGACCTTCGTTCGGAATTCGGGCAACTTCCGCCGCGCGATCTTGGGCGAAGGCGGATCGGTCTTGGGCAGCCGCGCGATCATGTACGACGTGACCAGCGGATTCCAGACTCAGTTCACGAACGCCCAGGGCACGTTCACGGCGCCGGCACCAGAGATCGACAACGGCGTATCGCGCCCGCTGGATGTGTCGGACTTCATTTCAAATGCTTTCGCCCGCGTCAACGGTGTGGCAATCAATTTCGACGGTGAACTCGCCGCCATTCGCGGCGACTCCACCTACATCATTGATCGCACGCTCCGGCTCCAGGGTCTGCTGCAGACGTCTGGTGGCAATCCTGGCTTCGACTTCCACCCGGGCAACGCGGGTATCGGTCCGGCTACGTCGCCTCCGGGAACGCGTCTCAGCTTCGCGGCATCGTCGTCGCCGCAGATCGAAGTGTACGACACGTTCAACTACAACCGCTGCCTCATCGTGCCGACTCGTGATCCGATCGTCGGTCCGATCAAAGCGGCAAAGGATGCGGCCGGCAACGTGGTGCTGGTCGGCGCGACACAATTCGGCGTCGTGATCGTGAGCCTTACGCAAGCGCAGCTCGCGACCAGCTGTCCGTCGTCGTAGTCCGAACAGCGCTGGACTCATGTAGTCCTGATTGCACGAACACCCCAAGGCGTGGTAGCATTCCGGTGCTACCACGCTTTCTCTTTCGTGGCAGCATCGTCTTCGCGATGGTCTGCTGCACCGCTGGCCGCACCAAGCGATGACGGTCGCTGCACCGGCACGCCATCGACACGTGACCCTCCTTCGCTTCACAACCGCCGGCGAGTCGCACGGCCCAGCGCTCGTGTGCATCCTCGAGGGCATGCCCGCGGGCCTAACGCTGGCCGCGTCGGACATCGATCGCGACCTCGCACGCCGGCAGCAAGGCTACGGCCGCGGTCGCCGGATGCAAATCGAGAAGGATGCAGCCGAGTTGTTGTCGGGCGTGCGCGCGGGCGAGACCATCGGCTCGCCGATTGCGATGCTCATTGCCAACCGCGATTGGAAGAACTGGCAGGACATCATGGATCCGTCAGTGCGTGAAGGCGATCCAGCTCCACGCAAGCGCGTCGTCACGCGACCGAGGCCGGGACACGCCGATCTCTCCGGCATGCTCAAGTACGCGCGTTCCGATGCGCGCGACGTTCTCGAACGTGCATCGGCGCGCGAGACGACGGCGCGCGTCGCCGCCGCGGCGATCTGTCGCGTCTTCTTGCGGGACTTCGGCGTACGCATCGGTAGCCACGTGGTGCATCTCGGCGGAATCGACGCCGTGCGTCCGGATCCGTTTCCCGATGACATCAACGCCGTTGCCGATCAGTCGCCGCTGCGCACACTGGATGCGGCCGCCGCGGATCGCATGATCGAACGTATCGACGCCGCGAAGCGCGACGGCAACACGTTAGGAGGGATCTGCGAAGTCGTGTGCGACGGCCTGCCGGTTGGACTCGGGTCGCATATTACATGGGACCGGAAGCTCGACGGACGCCTCGCCGGCGCAATGATGTCGATCCCCGCCGTCAAAGCAGTCGAGATCGGCTTGGGATTCGAGACGTCGCGCCGCATGGGTGCCGAGGCGCACGATGAGATCGAGATGGCCCCGCCGCCCGGTGTCGCCCGCACCGGCCACGTGCGCCGCCTAACGAACCGCGCCGGTGGGTTGGAGGGCGGCATTACGACGGGTGAGCCGCTGGTCATCCGCGTCGGTATGAAGCCGATCAGCACGCTCATGCGGCCACTCCAAACCGTGGACGTTGCGAACGGAGAGCGCGCCCAGGCCGTCGCCGAGCGATCCGACGTGACGGCGGTGCCGGCAATGGGCGTCATCGCCGAAGGGATGGCGGCCTTCGTTCTCGCGCAGGCGTGGCTCGAAAAGTTCGGTGGTGATTCGATGGATGAGATCCGTCGGAATTACGACGGATACATTGCCGCGACCGCGTCGACCATCCCGCGGCCGTCCATGTCGTAACCGTCGCGCAGGCCGTGGCACCATCGTCAAACCCAAGCGCGGCGCAGGCTGCGCACGTTATCCTGGTCGGGTTGCCGGGCGCAGGCAAAACTACGGTCGGCCGAAGTCTCTCCCGCAAACTCGGCCGCCCGTTTCTCGACTTCGATGACGAGCTCGAGCGACGAGCGGGGATCGCAGTCAGTGAGATCTTCAGCAAACACGGCGAGTCCCACTTTCGCCGGCTCGAGCTCCAACTGACACAAGAGCTCGCCAAGTCCGGAGGTGCCATTCTGGCACCAGGAGGCGGATGGATCGCCGTTCCAGGGGCGTTGGCACTATTGCGCCCCCCGGGGCGTATGATTTACCTCCGGGTCGCACCCGAAGTCGCAATACTAAGGATGGGAGAGAATCTCAGCAGACGACCGCTGCTGCAGGACCAACCGGCTGCTGTGCTTTGGCGGCTCAATGCGGAAAGGGAACCAGCCTACCTTCAGGCTGACTATGTGATTGACACCGATCGTATTGGTATTGAACTAGTTGTAGCACAGATCGCTCGTTTTATTGCCCCAATTGGAGAGTCAAACGTTTAACGCCCAGTCGCGTTCGGCGTACAGGTCGGCGCGATCAATTGATTCAGCTCGAAGGAATTCGACGCTGTATTTGCAGATGGATGCCCGAATTTTCGACGTACTTAGCGACCACAACCGCCGTCCGGTAATCGAAACATGACCTTTCGAGTGCTCGGACCACACGAACGGGGTCGCTTTTCTCCCGACGCCTGGGGGCATCTCATTTCAATGAGTGGCGCCGGAATGCTGAACGCGGTCGAGCTCGAGCACGTGATCGAGCGCGCACTCAGCCAGATCGATGGTCGAATCGCCCTGGACGACTTGCGCGTCCTGATGGAGGGCGCGGGCTACATGGACGACGGGCTGGGCGGCGACAACGTGACTATACACTGATTCCATGGCTGCCAAGAAGACTTCGAGGAAAGCGCGCCAAAGCGCGAAGAAAGAAACCAAGAAGGGGACCGCCGAAACCAAAGCGGTGGCCGGTCGCCGTTCGAACGGCGCGGTCGTCGCTCTCGCGTCGGAAGAGCGTCCCGTACGCGGCCAGCGCGCAGGACGGCGCACGTCGCGGCGTGCCCACGTCGAAGAGCCGCTCGACCTGGCTTCGATTGCCGGAAAGTCGCTGGTCATCGTCGAGTCGCCGGCAAAGGCCCGCACCATCGGCAAATACCTCGGCCCGTCCTTCCGGGTTCGCGCCACGGTTGGTCACGTGCGCGATCTCCCCGAGAAAGGGTTAGGCATCGACGTCGAGAACGGATTCAAGCCCACGTACGTCACCGTGCCCGGCAAAGAGAAAACGCTCGCGGACCTGAAGAGCGCCGCGAAAGTCGCGGATCGCGTGTATCTCGCGACTGACCCGGACCGCGAAGGCGAAGCCATCGCCTGGCACGTGGCGGAAACCATCAAGCACAAAGGCGGTGCGCCTGTCCGCCGTGTCATGTTCCACGAGATCACGCGCGACGCCGTGCAGAACGCCATTCGCAACGCGACGTCGATCGACGAGCGCAAAGTCGAAGCCCAACAGGCGCGCAGAGTGCTCGACCGACTCGTCGGATACAAAGCCAGTCCGCTGCTGTGGAAGACCGTCAAGAAGGGATTATCCGCCGGCCGCGTGCAGACAGTGGCGCTCAGGCTCATTGTCGAGCGTGAGCGCGAGATCCGCGCGTTCAAGCCGGTCGAGTACTGGTCCATTGAAGCTTTGCTCGAGAAAGATGGACAGCGCTTCACGGCCAAACTGCATCAGCTCGATGGCAAGAAGCCGGAAATCGGCAGTGAGAAGGCTGCTCGCGCGATTCTCGCCGATCTCGAGAATCGCAACACCTTCACCGTCACGGACGTTCGACGCCGAGAGCGCCGCAAGAACTCGTCTGCCCCGTTCACGACCAGCACGATACAGCAAGAAGCCGCGAAAAAACTCGGCTTCGGTTCCAAGAGAACTATGCGCGTGGCGCAGGATCTCTACGAGGGAATCGAGCTCGGTCCCGAAGGCGCGGTTGGGCTCATTACGTACATGCGTACCGACTCCACGCGTGTGGCGGAGAGCGCCGCACTCCAGGCTCGCGATGTTCTGACCGGACTATTCGGCAAGGATCATCTCGCGGCCGGACCGCAACTCTACGGCAAGGCGCAGCAGGCGAATGCCCAGGACGCGCACGAGGCCGTGCGGCCCACTGACCCGTCCCGTCGGCCCGATGAGGTGCGCAAGTTTCTCAGCAGCGATCAGTTCAAACTCTACGAGCTGGTGTGGAAGCGTTTCATGGCGTCGCAAATGGCGCCAGCCGTCTTCGACACCACCACCGTGGACTTCGACCTCGGTCGCAGTCTGTTCCGGTCGACCGGAAGCGTTATCAAGTTCGACGGATTCCTCGCGTTGTATCGCGAGGCGCACGAAGAGGGTGACGGCCGCGCACTCGAAGATGAACAAGCGCTTCCGGTTCTCGAGCTGCACGAGAACGTGCCCGTTCGTGAGATCACGCCGCACCAGCATTTCACCGAGCCCCCTCCGCGCTTCAGTGAAGCGAGTCTCGTGAAGGAGCTCGAGCGACTCGGCATCGGCCGTCCGTCTACGTACGCGTCCATCATCTCCGTGCTCGCCGACCGTCACTACGTGACGCTCGAACAGCGGCGGTTCACGCCCACTCCGTTAGGCGAGACCGTGGCCAAGATCATGGTGCACCAGTTCCCCGACATCTTCAACGTCGCATTTACGTCCAACATGGAAGGGGAGCTGGACAAGATCGAAGAAGGCGAAATGGGCTGGCGGCGTGTGCTCGAGGAGTTCTATGGTCCGTTCGCCCAGTCGCTGGACAAAGCAAACATCGAAGACTTGATCGCGCGTGCGCACGACCTCTCGGCGATCGAGAAAGAGCGGTGTCCGAAGGACGGCGGCCGCCTGGTTCCGAAGGGCGGCATCTTCGGTCCGTATCTCGCCTGCGAGAATCGTCCAGACTGCGACTACACCAAGCCGCTCGGTCGCGATCGCAAGCCGGCGGTACTCACCAATGAGATTTGCCATGAGTGCGGAGCACGCATGGTCATTCGCCACGGTCGGTCAGGAGAGTTCCTGGGCTGCAGCAAATTCCCGAAATGCCGCGGGACGCGCGCACTGCCAACGGGCGTGAAGTGCCCGAAAGACGGTGGGGACATCATCCAACTGCGCTCGAAACGCGGTGGCCGCGCATTCTACGGCTGCGTCAACCATCCGAACTGCGACTTCGTTGCTTGGAACAAGCCCACACTCGAGCAGTGTCCTGACTGCGGATTCGTCGGCGCCGAAATGAAGTCGACTAAAGCGCGCGGCGACTACCGGAAGTGCCTCAAGTGCGGCAACGAGTGGGACGTGGCGCCCGTGCCAGAACCCGCAGCCGTGGCAGGCTAGTCGCGCCGCACCTCGCCGCCCTCGACGGCCAGCGTTAGTTTCTGGCCATGATCACAGTCGTGGGCGGTGGCCTCGCAGGCTCCGAAGCAGCATGGCAACTCGCTGAGCGCGGCCACGACGTTGTGCTCGTCGAAATGCGGCCCGTCGTGGCCACGCCCGCCCACAAGACCGACCGGCTCGCAGAGCTCGTGTGCTCGAACACGTTCAAGAGCACGGAGGAGACCAACGCGCACGGTCTGCTCAAGAGCGAGATGCGCAGCCTCGGCTCGCTCATCCTGTGGGCGGCTGACCAAGCACGGGTACCCGGAGGGTCGGCGCTGGCGGTCGATCGAGACGTCTTCTCATCGATGGTGACCGATCGCATCAAATCACATCCACACATTTCAGTGGAGCGTCGCGAGGTCACCGATATTGCTGCGCCTTGCATCATTGCGACGGGACCGCTCACGTCCGACGCGCTTGCACGGAGCATTCGCTCACGCCTCGGTGTCGACGCGCTCGCCTTCTACGACGCTATCGCGCCCGTGATCGACCGCGAGTCGATCGATCACGACGTGGTGTTTCGCGCGTCGCGCTACGGCAAGGAGACCATGCGCGACGCGGACATGGATGGTGCATACCTCAATTGCCCGCTCGATCGCCAGCAGTACAACGACTTCATGGACGCACTCGTCGCTGCGGATCCGTACACCGGGCACGAGTTCGATGAGGTACCGTACTTCGAGGGCTGCATGCCGATCGAAGAAATGGCGCGCCGCGGACGCGACACGCTGCGGTTTGGTCCACTCAAACCCGTGGGACTCCACGATCCGCGCAGCGCGCAAGCGCCCTATGCCGTCGCCCAACTGCGCCAAGAAGACCGCGGCGCGCGGATGTGGAACATGGTCGGCTTCCAGACGCGACTTCGCATTCCCGATCAACAGCGTGTGTTTCGCATGCTCCCCGGTCTCGAGAACGCGGAGTTCGTCCGCTTCGGCTCGATACACCGGAACTCGTACCTCAATACGCCGGCCGCACTCTCGCCCCATCTGGCCCTCCGCGACGAACCGCGCGTGCTGTTCGCTGGCCAGCTCACGGGCGTAGAGGGCTACACCGAAAGTACGGCCACTGGACTCGTCGCCGGACTGAATCTCTCGCGCCTAACGGACGGACTCGACCCGGCCGTCCCGCCAGCCACGACGATGATTGGCGCGCTGTATCGCTATCTTCGCGAGGCGAGGCCGGAGCACTTCCAGCCCATGAACGCGAACTTCGCGCTGCTGGACGATCTCCCGACTCCGGTGCGCGACAAGCGCCGCAAGCGCGAGCTCTTCGCCGAGCGCGCCCTCGCCGCCATCGACGCGTGGCGGGCCGAGATCAACCCCAGCGCCGTCGTGCCGTGACCGACCAGCCCGCGGAACACGCCGTTCCGAACGAGGTGGCGGAGTTTCTCGTGCACCTGGAGAAGGAGCGCAACGATTCGCCTAACACGGTGATCGCGTACGGCCGCGACCTACACGGTTTCGTCGCGTTCTTATCGACGTATTACGGCACGGACGCGTGGACCTGGGAGGGCGTGGACCGTCTTGCCATCCGCGGCTTCATGGGACACCTCGCGCGGCGGGGTCTTTCGAAGCGCTCGGTGGCGCGCGCGCTGTCCGCGGTACGAAGTCTCTATCGCTTCATGCATCGCAACGAGCTAGTGACAGCCAACCCGGCGCGCGGGGTGAGCACACCCAAGCTCGACAAGCGCCTCCCGGGTTACTTGGACCGCGCGCAGATCGACCTGCTGTTCCAGCAAGCCGAAACGCGCGCATGGAGCGGGCGATTCGCTGACGTCCGCAATCTGGCCATTCTCGAGTTGTTCTATTCGACCGGCATGCGCCTCTCCGAGCTCGCGGGCATCGACCTGCGCGATCTCGATCTCGTTTCGCAGCAGGTGAAGGTACGCGGCAAAGGGAAGAAGGAGCGCATCATTCCGTTGGGCGACCCCGCGGTGCTCGCCTTACGCAACTACGAGCTCAAGCGTGAAGCACAGCGGCGAGACTTTGGCGTCACGATCGACCGGTCCGCCTTCTTCCTGTCCAGGACAGGCAAGCGCATCGGTGTGCGCATGGTGCAAAGAATCGTTGGCCAGCTGCTGCGGCGGATCGACGAAGACGCCGGGCTTTCCGTGCACTCGCTTCGCCATACGTTCGCCACCCACCTGCTCGACGCCGGAGCCGACCTGCGCGCGGTACAAGAGCTCCTCGGACACGCGTCGATTTCCACGACTCAGATCTATACGCATACCAGCGTCGAGCGCCTCAAGGCTGTATATACGAAAGCGCACCCGCGCGCATAGAACTGCCATTGAGGACGCCGTGGACGGCTCCTTTCTTGCACCCGGACAGTGTCATGAGTTGGATGGAAGTACTCCCATTTCTAGGCGGCCTGATCGCCGCCGTCGTAGGCGGCGCATTGATCGCCGACGCGGCCCTCCACGACGAACCGTTCGGCATCGAGCGCCGCCGAGTCGCGCGACCGGAGCGAAACAAAGTTGGGCAGGGATGCCTCGGTGGGAGTCTCGTCTGTACCGCGCTGGTGCTGTTGAGCGGCGGTGGTTCCCCGTTCTCAGTCGCAGCCACGTTCGTGGGCATCGCCTTGGTCGTCGCGGGCGTCGTGCTCAACTGGCGTTACCTGATGGATCTCATCAATGGTCCCCCGAGCCGTCTCCAGCCGGCCTCCACCGGTGATGATTCGCGTCGGAGCGATGATTTCGACGGCACACGCGCCCCAGTCTACGGCTGGCCTGCAACCAGCGACGAGTAGCAGCCGAGCGCCGGCGCGTCCCGCGCGCGGTCAAACTCGGTCCGTGAGGAAGGCCTCCTGGCGAGCACCTGACATGGCTTCGGACTATCTTTCCGGCCATGACGGGTATGCCTCGTATCCACGCCACCACGATCCTTGGCGTCCGACGCGACGGGAAAGTTGCGCTCGGCGGCGACGGTCAGGTCACGGTTGGCGAAACCGTGATGAAAGCGAATGCACAAAAGGTTCGCACACTCAAGGGCGGCAAAGTGCTCGCCGGATTTGCCGGCGCCGCAGCGGACGCGTTCACGCTCTTCGAGAAGTTCGAAGAGAAGTTGGACCGCTTCCCGGAAAACCTTCCCCGCGCGGCTGTCGAGTTAGCCAAGGATTGGCGCAGTGATCGCGTGCTGCGACGTCTCGAGGCCCTGCTCGCCGTCACCGATCGACAGCACGGGTTCGTCGTGTCCGGTACCGGGGAGATCATCGAACCCGAAGACGGCATACTAGCGATCGGTTCTGGCGGCTCGTACGCGCTCGCGTCGGCGCGCGCGCTCATTGCGGAGTCCGCGCTCGCGCCGGCGGAAATCGTTCGCCAGAGTCTCGAGATCGCGGCCGACATCTGCATCTACACGAATAAGAACATTACCGTTTTGGAGTTGTGATCCGGCGGACGCTCACCGGAATCGACGCGATACATGCCTTCCAAGCACACGCAACAAGCAATCGCAAAGCTCGCCGACCTCACGCCGCGCCAGATCGTGGCCGAGCTCGATCGCTACATCGTCGGTCAGGATGAAGCGAAAAAGGCCGTCGCCATAGCGCTGCGCAATCGGTGGCGCCGGCAACAAGCGCCCGAAGGCATTCGGGACGAAATTTCGCCTAACAACATCATCCTCATCGGACCGACCGGCGTCGGCAAGACGGAAATTGCCCGCCGCCTCGCTCGTCTCGCCGGCGCGCCGTTCAGCAAGGTCGAAGCGTCGAAGTTCACCGAGGTCGGCTACGTCGGCCGCGACGTCGAGTCCATGGTCCGCGATCTCGTCGAGAGCGCGATCGACATGGTCCGCACCGAACGCGAAAACGAAGTCGAAGACTTGGCCTACGAACGCGTCGATGAGCGATTGTTGGACCTGTTGCTGCCGCGCCCAACGGAAGCCGCTGCTGAAGGACAGCAGAGCGCGGCGCCGGCGGCCGCGGGTACGGGCAGTGGACCGTCGCTGTTCGTGGTGTCGTCCGGCGGCGAGGTCGCTCGCGAAGGCAGTGGTCCCGACGCGACCAAAGAGCGCTACAACCGCACGCGCGACAAGCTGCGCCAGCTATTGCGCGATGGCCAACTCGAAGAGCGGGAAGTCGAAGTCGAGGTGACGCATCAGGGCGCGCCCATGTTCGACATGCTCGTGCCGCAGGGCGCGCCCGAAGGCGTCGAGAACTTCACCGAGATGCTGCAGGACATGATGCCCAAGCGGCGCAAGAAGCGCACGGTGAAAGTCTCGGAGGCGCGCCGCATCCTCCTCGATCAAGAGCTGGAGAAATTGGTCGACATGGAAGACGTCACGTCGGATGCGCTGGAGCGCGTCGAAAAGATGGGCATCATCTTCCTCGACGAGATCGACAAAATCGCGGGTGAGCGATCGCAGATGGGCGGTCCCGACGTTTCTCGCGAAGGCGTCCAGCGCGACCTGCTGCCCATTGTGGAAGGCTCGAACGTGCAGACGAAGTACGGCATGGTAAAGACGGATCACGTCCTGTTCATTGCGGCCGGCGCATTCCATGTGTCGAAGCCGAGCGATTTGATTCCGGAGCTGCAGGGACGCTTCCCCATTCGCGTCGAGCTAAAGCCGCTGACGGAGCAGGACTTCGTCCGTATCATGACCGAGCCCGAGAATGCGCTGACCAAGCAGTACGCGGCACTGGTGGCGGCCGAGGGTGCGCCGCTCACGTTCACCGAGGACGCAATTGCCGAGCTCGCGCGCATCGCGACCGCCGTCAACGAACGCATGGAGAACATCGGCGCTCGTCGTCTGCACACCGTAATGTCGTCGCTCCTCGAGGACGTGCTGTACGATCTGCCGGACCGCGGCACGAAAGCCATCGTGATCGATGGCGCGACGGTGCGCGATCGCCTCAAGGCGATTGTCGAAGACGAAGATCTGCGCCGGTACATACTATAAAGCCGGCCTAACGAATGACCCATAGACCGAACGGCATGCACCGCGACTTTCTGGCCATCCCGGACTTCTCTGCACAGGAACTCGGCGAGCTGTTTCAACTGGCGGACACCATGCGCCGCGGCCAGTACACCGAACATCCGCTGGCCGGCAAGTCTTTGGCGATGATCTTCATGAAGTCGTCGACACGAACGCGCGTGTCGTTCGAGGTGGGGACCTGGCACCTCGGCGGACACGCGCTGTTTTTGTCGCCGCGCGACATTCAACTCGGTCGCGGCGAGCCCATCGCCGACACGGCACGCGTGCTGTCGCGGTATGTGGACGGCATCATGATCCGCACGTTCGCGCACGCCGAGGTCGAGGAGTTGGCGAAGTACGCCGATGTGCCGGTGATCAACGGCCTCACCGATCTGCTGCATCCGTGTCAGGTGCTGGCCGATTTGCTAACCGTTAGGCAACATCTAGGCGGGTGGGCGGGCAAGCGGGTGGCGTGGATCGGCGACGGCAACAACATGGCCAATTCGTGGATCAACGCGGCGTATCGTTTGGGATTCGAGCTCAGGCTCGCATGCCCCGAAGGCTACGATCCCGACGCCAAGATCCTGGCACGCGCGCAAACAACGGCCGTGGTAAAGATCGTTCGCGATGTGGCGGAGGCGGTCGACGGCGCGGACGTGGTGAATACGGATGTATGGGCGTCGATGGGGCAGGAAGAAGAACAGGAGCGCCGGATGCGCGCATTCGCCGGGTTCACGGTCACGTCCAAACTCATGGCCAAAGCGAAGCGCGACGCGATCTTTCTGCACTGCCTCCCGGCGCATCGCGGCGAAGAAGTCGCTGCGGACGTAATCGACGGCCCACAGAGCCGCGTGTGGGATGAGGCTGAGAATCGACTGCACGTCCAGAAGGCCGTGATGGCGATCCTTATGGCCGGCAACAAACAGGGCTGAAAGGTCGATTGAAAATGCCGGCCGCTCGGAGCGGCTTCTGCAAGGCGCACAAACACTTGCAAGTTATTAGCTAACCCGCGAGTCTTTGCGTAGCGCCGCGCTATTCCTTCCGTTGTAACCCCCTACATATCAATGACTTGAAACTGGGCACGGGTCGCGCATTCGACCCAGCCTGCGCTTGGCGCGCCCGCACGGGCTGCCTGCGCCGCCGAAC
Organism: Gemmatimonadaceae bacterium; assembly: GCA_025449955.1. Lineage (GTDB taxonomy): Bacteria > Gemmatimonadota > Gemmatimonadetes > Gemmatimonadales > Gemmatimonadaceae > JADGGM01. The sequence continues at coordinate 3,115 of JANWIK010000023.1, read as the reverse complement.
TTGATGGCCGGTTGTACCGGCCCGGCGACAACAGGCCAACAGCCAGTGTGAGACGCCATGCGCACCACCAGACGCCAAGGCTCGCCAACGCGAGCGCTCCTATCGCGGCACAGGCCTAACCGGGCATTCACCGTGATCGAGCTCATGATCGTGATCGCGATCATTGGTATCGTCGCGGCCTTTGCCTACCCGAAGGTGAATTTCACGCAGTTCCGCGTTGACGCTGCCGCGCGAACGGTGCGTGTCGCCCTGCAGAATGCGGAGCGCTTGGCGGTCACACGTCAGTACGACGTTGTCGTGAGCTTCGACACGGTGAATAGCCGTATGCGCATCCTCGAAGACAACAACAACAACGCTGCCGTCGATGCGGGCGAGCACGTGATCTACGCGTCGCTCGAGGATTCGGTGCACTTCGCGGTGCCGCCGACCGGCATTTCAGGTTCGGTCGGCAGCCCGATTAGCGGCGGCACTATCAAGACGGTGGATGGAATGCCGACGCTGATCTTCCACCGCGACGGCGCGGCCAGCAGCGACGCGGACATCTATATCACGTCCAGGCGCGCCAACAACGACGACTTTCGCTGCATTCGCGTGATTCAGTCCACAGGGCGGACGCTCTGGTGGCGCTATCTCACTGGTACTTGGGAGCAGGCGAGTCTATGACCATCTCGATGCGTGCCCGCAAAGGCCTAACTCTGATCGAGACGATGATCGCGCTCGTGATCCTGACTGGCGCGATGCTCGGAATGGGGATGTTCGTTACGCGCTTGTCGCACACGTCGGGGACCGGCTACGAGATGTCCATGGCCGGCGACCTCGCCGTTGCGCGGGTCGAGCAAATCAAAGCGTATCCGGTCTACTCCACGCTCGAGACGAAGTTCGTTGCGACAGAGACGGGGATCGCCGGCTATCCGGGGTTCAAGCGCCAGACGTACATCACGCACACGTCGACGTCGACCAAGGACTACAAGGTCGTGACGGTGGTCGTGACGGCCACGGCGTTGTCGACACCGATGAAGAAGACCTCCATCATCGCCGCGTTCTGAGGACGCCCGAGCCATGACGACATCAATGCTGCCTCGCGCGCGTCGCGGTGTCACGCTCATCGAAATGATGATCGCGTTGACGCTCTTCGTCGCCGTGTTCGGTCTTGCCGTTCCGTTCTTCAAGATGCAAGCGCGGTCTCTGAGCGCGAGCGCCGGTCGACTCGATGCCCAACAGAACGCGCGCTTCTCGCAGAACACGGTCGACCGCGACCTTCGGTTAGCCGGCACCGGCGTGTTGTCCAACCAGCCGATGATCGTGCAGGCCGGCCAGTTTTCGTTGACCTTCAACGCGGACATCGTGACGCGCGACCCGAACGACATCAACGCCGCGTACTACGATCCGGACGTCGATTCGATGTCGACTGCCAGCATCCTCACTACGCAGCAGATCACGCTGCCGAACAGCGCGGTGATATACCCGCAGATGAATTATCTGCAGAACGGTGTGCCGGGATCCGCAGAGACGATCTCGTATTGGACCTCGCAGGACAGCACGGTATCGGCCGGCAATGAGTACGTGCTCTTCCGGCGCGTAAACGATGGTACGCCTAAAGTCGTCGCCAGCGGAATCATCTGGAATAGCGGTGATCCGCCAATCTTCACGTACTACAAGCCCGACTCTGCCGGCAATCTCGTCGCCATTCCGACGGCGAGCCTCCCGCTCTATCACAACGCGGCGGCGCACGGCTCGGTGGCGGACACGGGCAAGTTCGCCTGGGTGGACAGCATTCGCATGGTGACCATTCGTGTCGCCGGCACATACGCTGACCCGCAGAAGGGCATCGTGACGCGCGTGGTGCAAACGTCGACGCAGCTGCTGAACGCCGGCATGCTTCATAGCACCGTGTGCGGTACGGCGCCGATCGCGCCGACGTCCTTCAGTGCCGTGTACGACACAACGACGCCGGCGAAGGTGATCCTCAGTTGGCCCGAATCACTGGACCAGGATGCCGGTGAGAAGGACATCGAGACGTACCTGATCTACCGTCGCGCAGTCGGCGATCCAACCTGGACAGACGTGGTGACGAGCGTCGCTGCGTCGTCGCCGACCTATACCTACGACGATATCAATCCGCCGTCTGGAAGTTGGCAGTACGGGGTCGTGGCGCAGGATTGCTCGCCATCGAACTCGCCTATCGTGGCGGCGGGTGCCGTCACCGTTCCGTGAGCACCATGAGGAGACAACCCATGCCGCGCGCATCTTGGATGTGGAGCGGGCGGACGACTCGGCGCGGGTCTGCGCTGATCCTCGTCCTCCTTTTGACCGTCACTCTGGCTGCGATCGCGTTGTCCGCGATTTTGCTCACCGGAAGCTCGACGATTCTGAGTCACTCGTTCGACCGCGAGCGCGACTACCGCTATGCGGCTGAAGCCGGGCTGGCGATGGGGAAGGCGAGTATCAGCAAGGACACGACCATCCATCTGCCGGACAGCGGGTACGTGACGCTGATTTCTAACGGGACGATCACTGGCGCCGATGGCCAGTTGATACCGAATCTGCACGTCAACGTGTACGCCGGCGTGTCCGGTAACGTGACGGGCGAGTTCGGCCAGTACGCCAGCATCGTGTCGGAAGCGTTCGACTCGAGCGGGACGCGCTATGTGCGTCGTCTCGAGCTGGCCGCGGAAAACTTTGCGCGCTACGCGATGTTCACGAACACCTTCCCCGTGGGACTGTGCTACTCGACGGGTGAGTTCATCCGTGGCCGCTCGCACAGCAATCAGGGTTGGTACTCGTGCGGCTCGCCGGGCCCAACCTACTACGACACCGTGTCAGCGGTGGGAAGCATCTCCGGTGGTTCACCCACCTTCGAGAAAGGAAAGATCAGCGGCGCGTCCGTGATCCCGATTCCGCCTGTATCCAAGCTCGCCATTCTGCAGACCAACGCAGCGGCCGCGAACCTCGACATTATCTCGCAGGGCACGAATCTCAACAACGTCCGGACGCGAATCGAGTTCCTTGGGGTCGACCTGGACGGTGACGGCACGATCAACGGTACTAACGAAGGCTTTTTCCGAGTGTATCAAGCCAATGCAGCGTACGCGGGCCGCGTGCGCGTGAACGACTC
>JANWIK010000022.1 GCA_025449955.1 Gemmatimonadaceae bacterium | reverse complement strand
GTAGGCGGCGGCGATGGACGCCGCGTCGTGATTGCGAAGACCGGGGACCCACGCGGCGTTCGCCGCCTCGATGTCGGGGCGCGCATTCGACAGAATCGCGGCCGTGTCCAGCGGCGCGCTCTCGGTGCCCGCGCCGTGAGAACGGATCGCCGCCAGCAGCACGTCGTCGAACGCGGCCGGCTGGTCGAACATCACGAAATGCCGAGCATGATCGATCACCCGCAGCGATCCGTTAGGCGCGTGCGAGAGCCACGTGGTGTACGCCTGGGCTTTTGCGGCGTGGCTCGCGAATCCCTGGTACGGATCGATGGTCGTGTCGAACGGCACGATCTCGAGCAGCGGCGCACGGATCTCGTGCAACCGGGGAGTGAGATCGAGCGAAAGCGCCGCGCGCATCCACGCTGCGATCGCGGCCGGATCGCTCAGCGCAGCGTACTTCCCCACCGAATCGACGTCCGCCGGACTCGTGATCACATAGCGCAGCATGCGCGTGCGCAGCACGCTCGCGAGCGTCGACGGTGTCGCGCTGTCGTACGGCGCCGCGCTCGCCTGTGCGGCCGCGGTGCGCTTCGCGGCGTCAGAGGCGATCGGATATCCGCCTTCGACTGCGATGATGGCGCCCGGTTCGTCCGCGTAGGTCGCGCCGAACAACACGGCGAGCGTGCCGCCCAGGCTGTGGCCGACGATGATCGGATGGGCAAGGCGACGGCCCTGGATCAGCCGCGAGATGTCGGCGGCCGCGTGCTGCATCAGGTTAGGCGACGCGGTGTCTCCGGCGGCGGCGAAGGAGCGACCATCAAAACCGGGCAGGGTCAGCGCGTAGACATCGTACCGACTCGCAAGCGAGTCGATCTCGCGATTCCACTGCCAGGATCCGCAGAAGAGCGCCGGGATGAAAATGACCGCTTGCCGTCCACGCGTGCCGAAGCGTTCGACGTGCATCATGCCGACGTCGAAGGATTCGGCAACCGGTGTGATACGACCCGGCACCGACGTCGTCGCCGCAAATGGCGCGGCCGCGGCGAGGACTAACACAGCGAGAATGATCAGCGGCAGGAGTGCGTGCCGCGCCCTCGAGCTCGCAATCGAAGCGACGGCGGTCGACCGGTACGACATCACGTGCTCCGCATGTGGTGAGTCTTGGCTCCGGTAAGGCGAGTAGCCGCGCGGCGGCGGCGAGCCACCCTCGCACGCGCACAACCGCCCCTTCACAATCGGATTCGGCACGGCGTTAAGCAACTGGCCGATGTAGGTCGAGCCATCCGCAGTGCGCGTGAGTCCCGATGTGGCCTGAGGCATGCTGAAGCCACCCGGACGCCAATTCGCTGCGATGTCGATCGCAGTGGGTCCCATTCGACGTATGAATGAGAGGCGAACAATCAGTCGGGCGTGATCACGCAGGGGAGAAAACGACGATGACACAGCAGACAGGGCGGGAAGGCGATGGGACGCGGCGGGTGGTTCTGCTCATGGGCATGACGCTCGACGGATTCAATGCGGGCGGGTGGACGCCCCGCGCCGCGCGGTCTGAAGACAGCGCCGAGATGTTCGACGAGGTGTGGCGTCAGCTGGAGACGGTCGACACGTTCCTCATGGGCCGCGTGAGCTTCGAGCTGTGGCAGCGGCACTGGCCGGCGTTAGCAACCAATCCGGCGAGCTCCGATTTCGAGAAGCAGTTCTCGCGATACGTCGACGACATCCAGAAGGTCGTGTACTCGCACTCGCTGACATCGGCGTCGTGGCGCAACTCGAGGCTTGCGACCGGCTCGATTGCCGACGACGTCGCTCGGATGAAGCAGGCTCCCGGGCGGGATATGATCATTGCCGGCGGGGGGCGCATCGCGGCGGCTTTCGGAGAGGCAGGCCTGATCGACGAATACCGGCTCTGGCTGCATCCGGTGATCGCGGGGCACGGTGAACCGCTGCTCGGGAAGCTCGAACGGCACCAGGAGCTCAAACTCCTCGAAGCGAAGACGTTCCGCTCCGGAGGCATCACGCTCCGCCTGTCGCGTTAGACGACCGGCGCTACTCCTAACCCAGCCGCGCGATCACGCGACAGCGGTATCGTCGATGCGGCACTCTTCGTAGGCGACGCGCAGTCGCTCGACACACTGCGCGGCAAGGTCGACCGACGAAAAACTAGTGGTCGCGTCGGCCTTCGGCTGCCACGCCCATGTTGCCTGATCCGTACCAGCCGCCACGAACACCGCTTCCCAGAGCGATTTCACGGCGAGCGGGTTGTGCCGCGTCGTCATGCGCTCCGGCAGATGCTCGCCGCGCGGTGCGACGGCGCCGTGCCAGATGATGACGAGCAGATCGCCGTCGGCCACCGAGTCGATCGTGCTTCGCAGCCACGTGATGGTGAGCGCCACCGGTCCCAGCTGCACGATGCAACGGCCGGGCGAGAGGCGTTCCTTCGACTTCGCGTCCAGTCCTGCGTTAGTCAGCGCGGCCACTCCGCGCACGACGCTCACGGCAAGCAGCTCGAGCTCGCGCGTACACACGGACAGCGCGCGGTGCGAGGCGAGGAATGAAGGACGTTCGGCCCAGAGGGGACTGTCGGTAAGCGGCTGCGAGTTCAGGGTGTCGATCATCGAACCTCCATACAAGGATCGAGCGCCGGCTGGTGCGACTTGCGTCAACCAACCGGCGCTCGAGTCACCGAGGAACGCGCCGCACGCGGCGCGTTCCTCGATGAATGTGAACTCCTCGTTCGCTAGCGGGCCACGCGGGTCACGTTCTCCGCCGCCGGGCCCTTCTGGCCTTGCACCATATCGAACTCCACCGTCTCGCCTTCGGCGAGCGACTTGAAGCCTTCGCCCTGGATGGCCGAGTGGTGCACGAAGCAATCTTTCTGTCCATCGGAGGGCGTGACGAAGCCAAAGCCCTTCGCATCGTTGAACCACTTTACTACGCCGGTCGTACGCATGATGTGCTCCTCGAAATGATCTGTGCTGTGGTCGGAGCGCGGTCTTGCGACCAGATGCTGTACGGACCGACGACAACGTGCTCGTGACAACCCTCACGAAGGGGCGCCGTCAAACCGACGGCAACGACTCGAACAAAAAAGGGCCCGCAATGTTGGCGGGCCCCAAATCCATATGCCTGTCGACAGCGCGCTGTGCGCGTGTCCTTGGAAGGGAATATAGCACTGTGGAGGCGGATTTACAATGGTCTCCACGGTCACTAACGGAGTACGCGTCCTATCGATGCTTTAGTGCCGCCTGCCATCCCGTCACTTCGACCGTACCCTGTCCCGAATCGGGCACCACGACCACGAAGTGCTGGTCGTCCGGCATGACGGCGAAGTTGGCGTGGTTGTCGACGCGATCGCTCGCCAGGCCCGCGACGAGCTGCTCACGGCCCGACACCGCGGGCGCCGCTCGGAGGTCGAGTGTCACTTCGATGAGATTCGATCTGGTTCCGTTAGGCTCGAGGTAGTACAGCGCTCGGCCACCGGGCGCCCACGCGGGCGACGACCCGCCGGCGCGAGAGACCTGCGTGCGCGCGCCCGAGGTCTTGAGCGCCTGCACATACACTTCCTCGCGTCCACTCTCGTTGCTCACGTACGCGAACCACCGCCCATCGGGCGACGGGGTCGGCGCCGTCTCTTTCGCGGGCGAATTCGCCAGTGGTACCGGCACCGAGCCATCGGCCTCGAGCAACCAGATGTCATCGAGCGACCCGGCCAGATACGCGCGGCCGTTCGGCAGCCAGCCACCCGGCGTGTCGATTTGGCGCCAGTCGAAATTCGGGGCAAAGTGAAACGGGACGGGCGGCGTGCTGCGATCGACGGGAACCGTGAACACCGGTTGGGCAGGTCGATTCGTCAGGAACGTGATCCGGCGGCCGTCGGGCGTCCAGTCCGGATCGTGCCCATCGCCGACGTTCGTTAGGCGAGAGAGGGTGCCGGACGCAAGGTCGAGCAGCCAGACGTCGCGCCGCCCTTCCCGGTCTCCCTGGATGTCGAGCGCGATCGTCCGCCCGCTCGGTGAGGTGCTGGGCCGGTGATAGCCGGCCGGTTGGCCGAGCAGCGTCCGTTGGACGCCGGTGCGGTCCATCATCACGAGGCGCGTCGGCGTGGCGCTCTGATAGATCAGCACGCCGCGCCCAACGCTCAGGTATGCCACGCCGCCCAACCCCATCGCCACGCGATCGCCTAACGGCTGCGCATCGCCGGTGGCGCCCAGTGTCGCCTCGTCGAACGGCATCGCCGCCAAGCTGCCATCCCCGCGCACGAACAGGATGTGGCCATCGTCGTATTGTGGCGCGGCGGCGTCGTTGGCGATGATCCGCACCGGGCCGCCGGCGAGCGGAACGACAGCGGCCTTCGGCGCTTGCGTGCGGGTCTCGGCCGACACGGCCGAGACCGTGAACAACACGCCCTTTCCGTTAGGCAAAAGGCTCGGCGAGATGTGCACGTCGCCGCTGTCGGGCGTCGTCAGTTGTCGCAGGCCGCCGCCGTCGGGGCGAATCACCGAGAGACCGCCGCGCAAGTCGGTGAATACGATGCGGCCGTCGGGCGTCCACGTCGGCGCCCCGATCACGCCGGTGCGCGCGTTCGGGACCGTCGTTGGCGGTCCACCATCGATCGGGGCCGTTTGCAGCTGTACCCCGTTCACGAAGCCGACGGTGCGCGAATCCCAGGAGATGAATGGACTCCGGCCGGACTCGGTGCCGGCGATCGTCGTCGTCGTGAGCTGGTCGAGCCGGCGGAGCGTGAGACGCCCGGTGGGATCGTTGTCGTCGATCGACACGACGATCCGGCCGTCGGGCGACACCGTGTGCCGAACGAAATTGCCGCGAGTGTCGGTCGCGTCGGGGTCGAGAATGCTGCGGCGCGCCGTGACGGTCGCCCCGCTCCCGGAATGTCTCGAGCCGGCCCAGGCGGCGCCAACGGCCAGTCCGGCGATCAGGCCTAACGCAGCAGCCGCGCCGAGCGCCGTGCGGCGCCCGCCGGCACGTCCGGGACGCGGCGTCGCCCGGCGTCCCGCCGGCGATTCCGCCGCCAGCGCGGTCGCGAATTCATTCGCACTGGCGAACCGGTCGGCGGGAAGTTTCTCCAGCGCCCTCCGCACAGCCTCCTCGACGGCCGCCGGAACGCTCTTGCGTTGGGCCGTGAGTGACCGCGGCTCCGCCGTGATCACCTGCGCCACGATGGCCTGCGCCGTTGGGCCGGTGAAGGGCGGCTCGCCTAACAGCATCTCGTAGGTGATCGCGCCGAGCGAGTAGAGGTCGGAGCGCGGGCCGATCGTCCGCTCGCCCATCGCCTGCTCGGGACTCATGTACTGTGGTGTCCCGAGCGACAGGCCCGTCTGCGTAATCCGCATTCCACCCGCTTGCTCGACGGCGAGCGCGATGCCGAAATCGGCCACCAGCGCGTGGCCGTCGCGAATCAGAATATTCTCCGGCTTGATGTCGCGGTGAATCACACCATGCCGATGCGCGTAGTCGAGCGCGTCGGCGACCTCGGTCGCGATGCGCAGCGCGTCGCCAACCGGGAGCTGGCTCTCCCGCTCGAGGCGCGCGCGCAGCGTTTCGCCTTCGACGTACGGCATGACGTAGTACAGCAATCCAACGGCCGAACCCGAATCGAACAGCGGAAGGATGTGCGGGTGCTGAAGGTTGGCGGTGAGCTCGATCTCCTTGAGGAACCGTTCTGGTCCCAGCACCGCGGAGAGCTCGGCGTGGAGCACCTTGATCGCCACGCCGCGATGGTGCTTCACGTCTTCGGCGAGGTAAACAGTCGCCATCCCGCCGCGGCCGAGCTCGCGTTCGAGGCGGTATCGCTCGGCGATGGCGGCAGCGAAGGTCGAGCGGTCGGAGATTTGTGTCACGGGGGAAGCGCGCACGCCGCTCGTTCGCTGGAGCTCGGGCGTGCTTGCAATTGGCGGACTGGAGGGGAGGTCACTATCTCTGAGTGAGCGAATTCAATATGCAGCAGCTCGCCCACCGGGGCCAGGGTCAAGCCGGTCGGGTTCCGGAACCTCGGCGTTCGCCTAACGGATTGGACGAAAGGGATTTCCTTTGTCGGCATCGTGGGAGTTCGTTGGCAACAACCGGAGGCGGTCCTCATGACTCGGCGCTACAAGACCTGGATGACCGTGGGCGCGGCCTTCGCTTCGCTCAACTTCCTCGGCGGCTTGGTGGCCGCCGCCGACGGCGAGCCGCTCCATAGCGGCGTGCATGGCGGCCTTACGCTCGTCACCCTGCTTCTCATGTGGTGGTACACCGCGGCGATCCGCCAGCGCAGAGAGGCAACGACGACGCAGACGTTACCCGCGGGAGTCGGCGACCGCCTCGCGCATCTCGAGCAATCGGTCGACGCGATGGCGATCGAGATCGAGCGGATCGGCGAAGGGCAGCGCTTCTTGACGCAGCATCTCACCCGGGGCGACGATCAGAAAGTCAGCAGAGGTGCACCGCCATCGCCTTGAACGATGCGTATACGCGCCCGCCGCGAACTAACGCCAGCTCCTCCGCCGATCGCGTCGTGAGCGCCGCCGCGAGCGGCACGCCGCCCACGTCGAGCGTCACCTTCGTGAGCGCGCCCAACGTCGCCACTTCTTCGATCGTTCCGGCGAACTGGTTCCGGGCCGACGTCGGACTCGGCTCCAGCGACAACACGATCTCTTCCGCCCGAATCACCGCGTGCGTCGCGCCGTCGGCCGCGTCCCCAACCGTGTGGATGGTGAGCGGCCCGGACCGGAACTCCAACGCTCCGTCGCCTAACGCACGCACCGTTCCGGAGAACACGTTCTCCGCGCCAAGGAACTCCGCGATGTACGCCGACGCCGGCCGCCGAAACACGCCCTCGGGCGGCCCGGACTGCAATACGCGCCCCTGATCGAGCAGGATCGCGACGTCGCCCAACAGGCCGGCCTCGGTGAAATCGTGCGTCACTTGGAGTACGGTGATGCCGAGCTCGCGATGCAGGGCGCGCACGGTGCGCCTCGTCCGCGTGCGCGTGCGGGGATCCAGCGCGCTGAACGGCTCGTCGAGCAGCAAGGCCGACGGCCTAACGGCCAGCGCGCGCGCCAACGCCACGAGCTGCCGTTCGCCGCCGCTCAGCGCGCGCACCGGCCGGTCATACAGCGCCCGCGCGCCGACACGCTCGGCGATCTCTCCGGCGAACGCGGCATCGGAGGCGCCGTACGTCACGTTCCGCTCCACGCTCAGGTGCGGGAACAGGTAGCCGTGCTGGTACACGAAGCCTAACCGGCGCGTCTCGGGCGACGCGCCGGTCACGTCGCGGCCGTCGATCGACACCTGACCGGCCTGCATCGCGATCACGCCGGCGATCGTCTCGAGGAGCGTGGTCTTGCCGGAGCCGGCGGGTCCGATCACCACCCCATATTGGCCCCGCGGCACGGTGAACGTCACGCCGCGTAAGCGGAACGCCCCCACCCGCGCGTCGAGGCCGTCGACGTGGATCACACGTCCATACCCGCCCCGCGATCGGGGCGCAGCGCTCGCAATGCCACCAGCGGCACCAGCGCGAGAATCGAGAGCACGGCGGCAACGGGCAGCGCTTCCGTTAGTCCAAAGCTCGTGAACCGGTCGTAGCTCAGCACGCTCGCCACCTTGGGATTGTACGTCAGAATCACGATCGCCCCGAACTCGCTCACCGCACGCGCCCACATCACCACCGCGGCCGCGACCAGCCCGCGCATCGACAACGGGAGCGTTACCCGGCGGAACGCGCGCCACGCGGGGTCGCCTAACGTACGGGCCACCGACTCGTATCGCGTATCCACCCGCGCGAACGCCTCACGCGCCGCGCTGATGTAGAGCGGCGCCGACACGAACACCATCGCGCACACGATACCGATCGGCGAACCGGCCACGCGAATTCCCGCGTGCAGGAGCACGCGCCCAACGGCGCTCTCCCGTCCCAGAATCAACAGCAGCGCAATGCCGGCCACGGGGTGCGGAATGAGCAGCGGCAAGTCGAGCACGGCGGCCACGATCGCCTTGCCGCGGAACGGCCGTCGCGCCAGCAGATAGGCGAGCGGCGTCCCGCCTAACGCGCCGGCGGCCATGGCCAGCGTCGCCGTCACGGCCGTCAGCCACAACGCGCCGCGCAGCTCGACGTCCGTGAACAGCTCGGCAACGCCGGACCTGCCACCGCCGGCCACGAGCCGCGCGATCGGCGCCACAAGGAAGAGAAGGAAAATCGACCCGCAGAGCCCCGCGATGATGCTCGCCGAACGGTGCGCCGCCAGCGAGCGCGGAAGAGCGTGGCCTCCCGCGCCGGGTTGCGTCACTGCGCCAAGGCCGTGGCCGCCACGGACGCCGGCTCGTGCGTGAGCGCCTCCGCGGTCCGCAGCTCGGCCGCGACGTCGGCGTGCGCACCAACGCCGCTCTTGAGGCGCAGCACCTGCAGCCTGACATTCTCCAGCGCGCCCGCCAGGCGCGCGCGGCGCGCACTGGCCTCGTCGCGCGCCGCGACGAGATCAGCTACCAACTCCGTTCGACGCGACCGCGATACCGCATCACCGTCCAACGCCGCGTCGCCCGCCTGCGCGATCGCGTCGTCCAGCCCGCGAACGCGCGCGCCTAACGCAACCAGCGAGGCCTCGAGATCCTGCACCTGCCGCTTCACATCCCCCAACTCGCGCCGCCGCGCGGCCGGAAGGCTCGCGATCAACGACCTGACGCCGGACGCGCTCGCCGCCTGCGTCGCGGCCACGCCGCCAACGGGCACCGCTCTCCGTGCCGCAAGCCGGAACGCGAACCGGCCGAGCGGACCGCGCCAGAGCAACGCGACGATCCGGTCGAGCATCGCCGCGCGCGACGAATTCATCACGTACACTCCCACGCTCAGGCCAATCATGATCGCGCCAGGTAGACGGCGCCCTTGCCTCCCTGGCCGAGTTCGCGCTCGATCAGGTAGTTGTCGCCGAGGGCCTTCTCGAGGAGCTCGCGCCCGGCGTCCAATCTACGTCACCAGCTGGCCGGCGGCACGTCCTCGCCGGCGATGGCCCTGCAGGCGGCGGCGCACCTACGCGATACGGGTGGAGGTGAGCTCGAGACCCAGCTGCCAGCGCTCGAGGCCAACGTGCCGTGTCGTTCGGAGCGGAGCAGGCCTGAGCTTCATGAATGGGGCGCCTGGCCGCCCGACACCGCCGCGCGGACGGATGCAGGCTCGCCGCTCCCGATGATCACCGGCGTGTCTAACGCATCGAGCTTGGTCGCGTGCATCAATTTCCGGCCCTCGGGCGACAACAAGAACGCCACGAACTTCTCGGCGACGTCCGGATGCGGCGCGGCCGTGGGAATCGACAACGCATACACGATCGGCGCACCCTTGATCGTCAGCGTATCCTTGCGTGTCTTGCCCGCCACCCTCACCGACGCCTTCGCATAGAGGTCGGTATCGCCAGGCGTGCCGAGGTCGATTGCCCCCGGCAGCGTGATGTAGCGTAGCTTGGTCGCCAGCGCGAGCGATTCGTACGACCAGATGTAATCGAACTCGCCCGCCTGGAGCACACCCACCAGGCCGGCTTCTTGGGGTCGCACGTTCTTCGCGGGCGACAGCTTCAACAACTTGTCGTACAATCCGGGCCGCTTGTAGTACTGCTCGGCCAGCTGCATCGTGAGCAGCGTGCGATAGCCGTTCGGATCGAGATCGGGATTGGCTCGGCCTAACTGTACGCCGGGCCGCTGCAGGATCGTCGGCCAGTTGGCGCTGTCCACCTCCGACGCGAACTTCGATTTGTCGGTGAACGCAAGCACCATGCGGTTGCGCGCAAAGTCGGCGTACCACGTGGTCTGCTCGGGCATGAGCAGCTTCGGGAACACGTCATAGTCCGCCAGCACGACGACGTCGGGAATGTCGTGCAGCTCGGTGAGCTTGCGCGCGATGTCGAGACTGCCGCCGTTCTCCTGTTGCACCGTCACGTGCTCGCGCGCGGCGAACGTGTCGAGCGCTGCCCGAATCGGAATGGCGACGCTCGCGGCCGTGTACACCACGATCGCGCCGCCGCTCTTGGCGGCCGCGTCGCCGGATTTCGGCGTGGGCTGGCTGCAGGATGCGGCCACGGCGAGCACGACCGGAGCCAGATAGCGAATGCGCATGGATCTGCCCTGTGGTAGACGAGGAAATCAGGTGTCGAGAATCTCGCGCTCGGCACGCTCGACGAGACGGTAGATCGACGAATTGACGCGGCGATACGCGCGCGACACACGCCGCGCCTTGTCCGTTAGGACCGCGCCGCCGCCGGACGTGCCGCCGGCGCGCCGTTGCACGAGCGGCTCTCCAACGAGCGACTCGGCACGCGTGATCCAATCGAGCGCGTGGCGGTAGCCAATGCCTAACTCGTGGGCGGCAGCGCGGATCGACCCGCGGACCTCTATCCCATCCAGGAGCTGGATGAAGCGCGGCCCGATGATCTTGTCGCCGTCCCGAAGCACGATGAGCACCGCGCGCGCGCGGGCGCCGCCGCGCCATCGAATGCTGTTGCGACAGGGGCGCACCGCGCGCTCAGAAGTTGGCGACGAGTTGGAAATCGACTTCATTTTGCGTGCGCGTGGGACGCTGGGACTTGATGATCCAATTCGTCAGAAACCGCAGATTCTCTTTGGGCGTGATGAAATTCACGCCGAAGGTCGACCAATCCTGCTGGGTATTGGTGTTCGTGCCCTCCACCTGCCTCGTGTCGCTGAACCACTCGCGTTTGAACACGGGCTGCAGCCAGGGCAGGATCTTGTACGCACCCAACACGTATCCGCCGCCGGCATCCTGGTGCTCGCCGGAAAGCGGCCGCGATCGATGAATGCCCTCCCCCTCGATGAGCAGGTCGTGCCACTCGATGCGCCCGTCGTAGCCCTTGATGTGATCCGTGCCCTCGTTGCCGAGTTTCGCGGCGAGCGCCAGCCATGGGAATGGCGTCACCGTCACCCGGCCGATGAGGAGCTCGAGCCCGTTCGAGTTCGACAACGCGTTCGCGCCCTGACCGTTCGTCACCGATGCATCCGCCGTGACATACTTCGACCACTGCATCTGCGCCATCGCGCCGATGTCACGTTTCGGTGTCAACGCGTCGATCGCAGCAGCGCGGTTCGCCGTGCGCAGATACGCGAACGACGTCAGATACTCCAGACTGAAGGGTTGCTTGAACTGCCCGACGATGAGCGCGGGATGCCACTGGCCCCACTTGAGCGAGTCGGCAGCCGGCTGCGCCAGCTCGACGTACGCGTCCGTGAGCTCGAACCCGTGCACGGTATTGTCGGACACCGTCGCGCTTTGATTCCCCGAGAAGTCGGCCTGGACGCGAACGGCGAGGTACGGCAACGGCGCGATCATCGCCGTGAGCCGCGCGCGATTGACCGAGAAAGCCGTCGAGTCGCCGTGCTTCGTGTCGCGGACCGACACGTAGCCGCCCACCTTGATGCTGCTGCTGAGCGTGCCTAACGGAAGGACCGGCGTCGGGACGAGCGGGTACTGTGCCGCAGCCGCCGCCGGGACCGCGGCGAGCAGCGACGCAGCCACGAGCAGGGCGCGAAGACGAGAAAGTCGCATGATTGGTGGTTGGTGGTGGGTCGTTGTTACCGTTTGGTAACAACCAACCTGTATCGGGCGTCGCGGCACGGCAAGTCCGGGCAGCCCTCGGCGGGACTGGAACCCACGGCTTCTGCGTCCGTATAGTTCTACGGCTCACCCACCCCGACCCACCGGACTCGTCCATGCCCCTCGCAGTCTCGATCGACCGCATCTCCAAGCGGTTCGCCAACCACCAAGCGGTGCGCGATCTGTCGCTCCAGATCCCCACCGGAATGGTGTACGGTCTGCTCGGCCCCAACGGCGCCGGGAAGACCACGACCATCCGCATGATCCTCGACGTCATCGAGCCCGACGCGGGCAGTATCCAGATTCTGGGCGCGCCTAACGGACAGCCGGGGGTGGTCGATCGCGTCGGCTACCTGCCTGAAGAGCGCGGCCTGTATCGCCGCATGACCGTGCGCCGCGTGCTGCTCTTCCTCGCACAGCTCAAGGGGGTGCCGCCCGTCGAGGCTGCCCGACGCATTGACGCATGGCTCGAGCGTCTGCAGCTCACGACGCCCGAGCGCGATTGGGGCGCCGCGCGCGTCGAAGAGCTGTCGCGCGGCATGCAGCAGAAAGTGCAGTTCATCGGCGCGCTCGTGCACGATCCCGAGGTCATCATTCTCGACGAGCCGTTCAGCGCGCTCGACCCGATCAACGCCCAGGCGCTCAAGGACATCATCCTCGAGCTCAAGCATGCCGGAAAGACCGTGATCTTCAGCACGCACCTCATGGAAAGTGCGGAAAGGTTGTGCGACGCCGTGTGCATCATCGCGCAGGGCACCAAGCTCGTCGACGGCACCCTCGCCGAGGTGCGCCGGGCGCACGGCGTTCAGCAGGTGGCGCTGGCGTTGGACGGTGGCGCACGTGATCGCGTCGCGCGCGTGCTCGAAGACCGCACGCTCGTCACGCGCGTCGACGATTCCAACCAGGTGATCGACGTCGACCTCGCGCCCAACGCGGATCCGCAACGGCTGCTCCGCGCCCTCCTCGACGCCGGTGCCATCGTGCAGCGATTCGAGCTCGTCCAACCGTCGCTGCACCGCGTGTTCGTGGATCGCGTCTCGGCGCTCCAGCCTAACGGAGATTCGATGGGAGGCGCCCATGCGTAAACTCTGGATTGTCGCCCAGCGCGAATTCATGGAGCGCATTCGCTCGCGGTGGTTCATCGTGAGCACGGTGCTCGTGCCCGGACTGCTGGGCCTCATTCTGTTCATCCCGCTCTATTTCACGTCGCGCGCCGTTCCCTCCACGGATATGGCGCGCATCACCATTCTCGACGCGACCGGCAGCGGGCTCGGCACGCAGGTGGCGGCCAAGCTGGATGGAGGCATCGCGGGCGACACTGCGGCGCGAGTGATCGCGGTGGCGCCGGCGGCCCTCGCCGCCGCCGAGTCGAGTGCGACGCGCGACGTGATCAGCGGCGCGCGCAAAGGATATCTCGCGCTCGGTCCGGCGCTGTGGCCCAAGCCCGACGTCCGTTATGCCGGATCGAACGCCACGTCCACCGTCGACATGGCGCGACTGCAGCGCATCGTGCACGACGAGCTCATCGCGACGCGCCTGCGCAGCGCCGGCATGGATCCACACCAGGTGGATGCACTCACGGCGTTGGACATGCAGATGTCCACCGAGCGCCTCTCGGCGCGCGGCCGCGGCGGGTCGGGCGAGCTCAGCATCCTCGTCGCGTTCTTCGTCGCGTTCGTGTTGTACATGACCATCTTCTTCTACGGCCAGATCGTGCTGCGCGGCGTGATGGAGGAGAAGCAGACGCGCGTCGCCGAGACGGTCGTGTCCAGCGTTAGGCCAGATACCCTGTTGTTCGGGAAAATCCTGGGTGTGGGCGGCGTGGCCGGGGCGCAGCTCATCATATCGGCGATCATATCGGCCATCTTCATTGCCAACCGCGGCCCGATCCTCGCCCGGATGGGCGTCACGGCGCCCGTTGTCGCGCTGCCGCACGTCGCGCCGGTGACCGCGGTGCTGCTCGTGGTCTATTTCGTCCTCGGGTACATCATCTACTCGGCGCTGTTCGCGGCGATCGGCTCCATGGTGAGCAGCGAGCAGGACGCGCAGCAGATCCAGATGCCGGTGGCGATGCTGCTCATCATCACGGCGCTGTTCATCCAGCCGGTGACGTTCACACCCGAAGGCCGGTTGGGCGAAGTGCTGTCGTTCATCCCGTTTTCGTCGCCGATCATCATGCCGCTGCGCATGAGCCTCATCCAGATTCCGGCGTGGCGCGTCGCGCTGTCGCTCGGGGTGTTGATCGTGGGATGCTGGGTTTCCGTGTGGGTGGCGGCCCGGATCTATCGCACCGGGCTACTCATGTACGGCAAGCGTCCGTCGCCGCGCGAGATCCTGCGGTGGATTCGCGCCAGCAGGTGAGACGCATCTCCGCCTAACGACCTGACGGCTCGGGTTCCCGCATGCGATCCCTGGGACCCGGCATCGCCCGGTAGACGTACGCGCCGTCGGGCGCGTCGGCGCGGTCGAGCAGCGCGTCGATCATCTTGCGATTGGGCGACAGCGTGCACACCGGATCGGTGTTGCGCGCGTCGCCGGTGAGGGCGAACGCCTGGCACCGGCAGCCGCCGAAATCGACGTGGCGGCGCGAGCAGCTGCGGCACGGCTCGCGCATCCACTCGTCGCCGCGGAATGCCTGAAACGCGCTCGATTGGTCCCAGATCCATTGCAGACTCTTGTCGCGCACGTTGTCGAACGTGAGCGACGTGATCTGCGACGCGGCATGGCACGGCAGCACGTTTCCGTTGGGCGCAACCATGATGTACAACGAGCCCCATCCGCCGTAGCACGGTTTCGGATACTCGCTGTAGTAGTCGGGCAGCACGTAGATGATCTGCATGCGGCCCTTGTACTCGGCCACTTTGCGGTCGGCGATGTCCAGACTCCGGTCCACCTGCGCGCGCGTCGGCATCAACGCGTCGCGGTTGGTCACGGCCCAACCGTAGTACTGCGTGTTGGCCAGCTCCACGCGATCCGCGCCTAACGCACCGGCCATGTCGATGATCTGCTCCAGGCGGTCCAGGTTCGCCCGATGGAGCACCACGTTCACCGAGAACGCCACGTCGCGCTCCTTGACCCACGCGGCCGCCTGCTGCTTGGCGTCCCAGCTCTTGGTCCCGGCGATGCGCTCGGCGCTCTCGCGCTCGGAATCCTGAAACGAGATCTGCACGTGCTCGAGGCCGGCGTCCACCAGCCGGTCCAGCCGCTCGCGCGTCATGCCTAACGCAGACGTGACGAGCGTACTGTAGAGGCCCTCGCGATGCGCGTGCGCCACGATCTCCTCGAGGTCGCGCCGGACGAGCGGCTCGCCGCCCGACAGGCCGAGCTGCAGCACACCGAGCTGCCGCGCCTCGCTAATGACCCGCTTCCACTCCTCCGTCTCGAGCTCGTCTCTGGACAGCACGAGGTCGAGCGGGTTGGAGCAATAGGGGCAATGGAGCGGGCAGCGGTGCGTGAGCTCCGCCAGCAGTGTCGTGGGTCGGCGATCCGTGGCCATCACATGAATAGAAGCAAGAAGGGCCCGCCGCGGCGAGCCCTTGCCTGCACTACCCGGCGCTCTTAGCGCCGAGCGACGTAGGCGGTCACTTCCATCGTTACTTCCACCACTTCGAACTGCGGCTTGGTCCAGGACATGGTACATCTCCCGCGGTTGTCGCAACGGATTTCGGGTCGAAACCGGTCCACCGAAGTATGAACGGCCCTCGCCAAAACCCGCCGCGTTGTGTCAATGACAATTACGTTGCAGAGCATCCGCCGTGCCGCGCGCACGGAGCCCGATGAGATCCATTCAAACCTCCGTGGGACAACACATTGACTCGCATAGCCCCGCGTCAGCCCGGCGCGTCTAGCGTTGGGTGACTGCGTGAAATCACCCAGACTTGGGTGATTTCACCCAGTAACTACAGCCCGAATTTCTTGAGGCGATAGCGCAGCGTATCCCGACTGATGCCGAGTCGTTGCGCCGCTTTGGTTTGATTCCCGCCTGCTTCGTGGAGCGCCTGCTCGATCAGGGAGCGCTCCCATTGTGACAGCTCTACGCCATCGGGCGGAAGCGCCGGCGCGTCCGTCCGATCGGCGGTCACGTCTATTTCGCTCTGCCGGATGGCCGGCGGCGCAACCGTGTTCATCAGCGAGAGGTGACTCATCTCGAGCGTTGGGCCTTGGCTCCACAGCACAGCGCGCTCGATCACGTGGCTCAGCTCGCGGACATTGCCCGGCCACGGATAGCCAAGCATGGCCGCGCGTGCGTCGGGGTCGATCGATCGGACGTCCTTCCCGTACTTGGCCGTGAAGCGCGCCAGGAATCGATCGGCCAGGAGCGCGATGTCGTCTCCCCGTTCGCGGAGCGGCGGCAAATGCAGCACGATCACGGCGAGTCGAAAGAACAGGTCTTTGCGGAAGTTGCCCGTCTGCACGTCGCGCTCGAGGTCGCGATTGGTGGCGGCGATGATGTGAACGTTCACCCTCCGATCGCGCAGTCCGCCCACCCGCCTAACGACGCCTTCTTCGACGGCGCGCAGCAGTTTCCCCTGGAGCGCCGTTTCCACGTCTCCCACTTCGTCGAGGAAGAGCGTGCCGCCTTCCGCGGCCTCGAACAATCCGATCTTCGATTCCTTGGCGTCCGTGAACGCGCCGCGCTCGTAACCGAACAACTCGGCCTCGATGAGATTCGCCGGAAGCGCCGTGCACGTGAGCTCGATGAACGGTTTCGACGACAAACGACCGGACGCGTGGATCGTGCGCGCGAGGAGCCCCTTGCCCGTGCCGGTTTCGCCTGTAATCAGCACCGGCGGCGTGTCCTCGAGTGCGGCGACCTGCCGGGCGCGATCGCGCACCGCGCGCATCGGCGGCGATTCGCCGACGAGTTGGGCGAAGTGCGGATCGGCGGCGGCGCGCTTGCGGTGATACGAGAGCTCGTGCTTGAGCAGCGACGTCTCGCGCGCGCGGTCGGCGAGCAGCCGCAGCTCCTCGAGGTCGACCGGTTTCTTGAGGTAGTCGAACGCGCCTAACTTGACCGCCTCCACCGCGCCCTCGATCGTGCCGAACGCGGTCATGATGATCACCGGAATCGCGCGATCGAATTCGTGAATGCGCTGCATGAGCGTGATGCCGCTCATGCCCGGCAGGCGGAGGTCGGCGAATACGACATCGGGCCGCAGCGTGGCCAGGAGGTCGAGCGCGTGCTCGGCGTCGGCCGCGACTTCGGCCTCATAGCCGCTCTCCGTGAGATAGGCTTTGATCGAGCGCGCCAGGGTGCGCTCGTCGTCCACCACCAGCACGCTCGGGCCGCTCACGATACGCTCGCCGGACTACCCGTTGGCGATGCGACCCCGGGCGTCCGCACGCCGGCCGCCGGCAGCCTAACGCGAACCGTGGTGCCGCGACCGCCCGCGCGCGAGGCGCCGCTCTCGATCTCGAGCTGGCCGCCGTTCTGCTCGACGTACCGCTTGGCGGTGGCGAGTCCGAGTCCCGTGCCGCCCTGCCGCGTAGTGAAGAACGGCTCACACACCGACGGCAAGACGTCCGCCGGAATGCCGGCGCCGGTATCCGAAATCTCGATCGCCACGCTGCCTAACGAACCGCCGGCGCGATCGGGCCGGCCCGTCACCCGCAGCACGCCGCCCTCGGGCATCGCATCCAGCGCGTTGGACAGGATCTCGACCAGCGCCTGCTCGACCTGAACCGGATCGACGCGTACCTCGGGCAGCGACGACCCGACTTCCACTTCCACCGTCACACGGCGCTCCTCGGCGAGCTTCCGGAACGGCGGCAAGACGTCCTGGACGATACGCGACACGGTATCCGGAAGGGGGTGAAAGGGCGCCGGCCGCGAGAAATCGAGCAGGTGCGTCACGCGCTTGTCCAAACGATCCGCTTCGTAGATGATGTCCTGCAGATTCTCGCGCGACTCATCGTTCTTCGTGCGTCGCAGCGCGAGCTGCGCGGCCGCGCGGAGACTGGCTAACGGATTCCTCAGACCATGTGCCACGGCGGCGGACATTTCGCCGATCGATGCGAGGCGCTCGGCATGGACGAGCTGTCGCTGCGTTTGCTGGAGCTGCGCCATCCTCGTCTCGAGCTCCGCCCGCGACTCGCGCAGCCGTTCCGTCATATCGCCGAACGCGCGCGCCAAGTCGCCGACTTCGTCGTTCGAGGTCACGGCGATGGGATGATCGAGCTGCCCGCCGCCGACGATGGCCATGCCTTGGCCCAGCTCGCTGATCGGGCGCGCGATGCCCCGCGCGATGAGCCACGAGACGAACGTCCCCAAGCCTAACGCAAGCACCAGAGTGCCGATCAGCACGCGATCCTCGCCGGCGAGGATGTCCTCGAGCCGCGCGTAGGCGCCGCGCACGCTCGATTCGCGCGCGCGGCGGTACACGTCGCGATTGACGTCGGTGAGCGCGGGCAGCAACCGGTCGCGCAGCTCCACCTGCGCCATCCGGTATGCATCGGTGTGGTGTCCGGCGTCGTAGAGCGCGAACACGCTGTCCGACGCGAGCACGATCTGTCGCTGAATAGCGTCCACGCCGTCGGCGAGGTCCGACTCGCCGGGCCGCAGTGCCTGGCGCCACCGGCCTTGCCAGTACGTCACCACCTGCCGGTTCACCTCGAAGTCGCGGCGCGCGGTGGGATCCATGCCGCTCAGGTAGCGCCAGATGACCTGCGACTCGTTGAACATGGCTGTTTCCAACTCGGCGTACGTGCGCGTCCGCGCCATGTTCTCGCCTAACGCTTGCAGGGCGCGCCGCTCCTGCACGTTCGTGCGGATGGCTTCCCCGCCAATGAGCAGCGCGGGAATCACCATCAGCGCGAATCCGAGAAGGAGCTTGCGGCGGACGGTCATCGGCGACCTACCGTAGGGGGGGCCATGCTTCCCGAAGCTGACCTCCATGCCGCTTCGGCGGAATGGCGCCCACCAACACGAGCGCCGTTAGTGCGCGTCGCGGTCGCCGGAGCCTTTCACACGCTCACGGCGCCGATCGAGCTCTTCGCGAGCGGCCCGCTTCCGACTCACGATGCCGAGCATGCCGGTCCACCCCATGGAAACGAGCAGCAGAATCCATCCCGCTTGGCACGCGGTGAGGAACACGGTGAGACGCCAGGGCGACGGATCCGCGAACGCGGACAGCACTCGTGCGACGACGCGCGCCACGGACGGTATCGTGAGCGCGATGATGAGGCCCGCCACGATGAACAGGCCGAGCGCCGTTTGCGCAATGATGCGGGCCCACGCGCCGCGCTGCCGAAATTCGCGCGCGCGTCCTACCGCATTCGCCGCGAGAATGACGCCGCCGATCCACTGGAGCGCCGCGAGGTACGGGACTAACTGGATCATCGTGGCCGTGCACGCACGGCGCGCGTCTCACCCGAACACGCTGCCATGCACGAACCCCGGCTCAGCAGTGCGCGTCGAACGCGGCCACGAGGTCCTGCGCGATCGCCGCGGCGTTCCGCCCTTCGATCTGATGCCGCTCGAGCATGTACACCAGCTTGCCGTCCTTGAGCAAACCGATCTGCGGCGACGAGGGCCGATAGCCGGTGAAATAGCTGCGCGCGCGCTCGGTCGCGTCGACATCCTGCCCCGCGAACACGGTGGTGAGCGTGCCCGGCACGCGCTCGTGCTTGAGGGCGAGCGCCACCGCCGGTCGCGCGTTGCGCGCGGCGCATCCGCAGATCGAGTTCACCACGACCAACGTGGTGCCCGCGGCATCGCGCAGCGTCGCATCGACGTCAGCCGGTGTGCGCATTTCGCGTACGCCCAGGCGGGTGAGCTCTTCGCGCATCGGCGTGACGAACCGTTCATCGTACGTCATGTGAGACCCTGTCTTTTCGAGTGAGGCTGTATGGCTCAGAGGTCGTCGCCGTTCGCGCCGTCGCGCACCAGCGCGAGAATGGCCGTTTGCGGCACGACGAGGTAGCGATCGCCCTCGAAGGTGATTTCGACACCCGCCTTACGGAAGAACAGCGCGTAGTCGCCGACGCGCGCCTGCATCGGCACGAATCGCGTTTCACGGCGTGCCGTGCGCCACGGCTCGTCGCCCAACTCCCCGGGATCGGGCATCGGAAGGCCGGGACCGGTAGCCGCGATACGTCCGCCCTGCACGGCCTGATTGTCCACGGCGGTCGGCGGAAGGTAGAGGCCCACCTTGCTCCGCTCCTCACCCTCCTCGAGCGCAATGAGGACGCGGTCGCCCACGACGATCAGTGACTTCGAGCTACGCGGCTTGGGCGACACGGAACCGGGATGGATGTGGGACTCGCGGGCAGCGATGGCTGCGCGCTTCGACGTGAAAGATAACGGCTCGTGACGATACGGCGCGACCGGCGCCGCCTCTCACGCGTGTCCCTTTTCCTCGCCCCGTTCCTTGTGAATCAGGCTGCGGCGCACGGTTTGCACCACAAACGCCAGCACGAGCGCGAAGACGACTATGGAGATCGAGCGCCGGACCAGCGTCGTGAGCGACATGGGCAGCCAGTTGGCCCATTCGGCGCGAGCCTGGCCGATACGTTCGCTGTGCATGGCGATCAGGATCGCGCTGACGATCGCCTCGCTCACGCACTCGAGGACCGCGAACAGCGGCGCGCGCCATACCCATTGATGCACCGGATGATTGCCCAGATAAGCTGCGGCCATGCCTAACAGAATGATGTAGCCCACGGCGAAGATGGGCAGGACTTCCCACACGCTGAGCGTGCCGTTGGCGAGGACGGCCAGCCGAAGCAGCCGCACGAGCACCGCCGTGAGCGCCGCCATGCCGATGAGCGACAGCGACACCCGGCGCGGCAGCTTGAGCTCGAGCGCGCGGAACTCGATCGTCTTGCGCGGAAAGAATTCTGGCATGCCTAACGGAGCTCGGCGCGCGCGCGCGCGCGGCGTACGGTGGTCATGATGTGGACCCCGATCCGGTGGAGAGGCCCGGATACCGGCGACGCAGACGCTCGCCCGGCGACAGTCGCGGATCCGGCTCGGCCTCGTCGGCCTGGCGCGCCCGCAATTCCGTGGTCGTCAGGTGCAGCTCGGCCAGCGTCGCCGCCGCGCGCACGGCTGCGTCGGCCCGCTGCGCCGAGAGCCGCCGCAGGCGAACCGCGATGTACACCGCGCAGCACGCTGCGAGCAGGATCAACACGGTCAGCAACATCGCGGCCCTGACGTTTCCCATCATGCCTCTCCGTTAGACGGCCGCCGGCGCCTCGCGCAGCAGCGAGGCGACCGACACTTCCAGCCGCTCCAGGTCGAACGGCTTGGCTAGCACCGGCTGGCCGGCGGACTCGAGAAATGCGCGGCTGCTCGCGCTCACGAGATCGCCCGTGATGAACAGCGTCCGCATCGCCAACGACGGATGCTCGCGTCGCAACACCTCGTAAAACGCCGGACCGTCGATACCGCTCATGCGGAGATCGCACACCACGACGTCGAATCGCGACCGGCGCGCGGCATCCAGGGCCGTCGCGCCGTCGGGTACCGTCACCACGTCGAATCCGCGACGGCGCGCGTAGCTACGAATGCCGCGATGCAACGCCAGCTCGTCGTCCACGAACAGCATTTGGATCCCCGACAACGGCGACGCGGGCACCGCGGCGGCGACGGGCGCCGACTGCTCGCGTACCTCGAGCTCTTCCATCGCGGGCAGCGTCACGCGGAACATTGTGCCCTCGGGGCCGGTGTGCGCAATGGAGATCGTGCCCCCGTGCGCGGCCACGATGCCGTAGCTGACGCTGAGGCCGAGCCCGGTGCCGTCGCGCTTCGTCGTGAAGAACGGCTCGAAGACGTGCGCCCGTGCGTCGATCGGGATGCCCGGCCCCGAATCCTGCACCTCGATCAGCACGCGATCGTCGTCACGCCGCGTCGCGATCCGCAGCGATCCGCCGCCTAACGAGTCCATGGCCTGCATCGCGTTCATCACCAGATTGAGCAGCACTTGCTGCAGCTGGCGTGGATCGCCCTGCACCATTGGCAGCTCCGCCGCCAACGCCTGCTCGGGCGTGATGCCGAGCGACGTCATCTCGTAGCTCCGCAACCGCATCGTGCGCTCGATCAGCTCGTTCAGGTGGATCTTCTCGGATTCGGATTCGCTGCGTCGCGCGAACGTCAAGAGATCGCGCAGCACCTGGCTCGCACGCATCGTCTCCGACGCGATGATGTCCACCGACTCGCGTTGGTCGGGCGTCATGCCGCCGTCGCGCTGCAGCAGTTGGGCGAACGCACTGATCGTGCACAGCGGGTTGTTCACTTCGTGCGCCACGCCCGCCACCAGCTCGCCCACCGCCGCCAGCCGCTCGGTCTCGGCCAACCGCGCGCGCATCTCGCGCTCGGCCGTCATGTCGCGGCCTAACATGAGGATCATTGGTGGATCTGTTTCCGGCAACAAGCGCGCGGCGACCGCGACGACACGCACGCTCGCCTCGTGGCGCAGGTGAAGCTCGAGACGCGTCGGCCGGCCGCCGAGCACATTCTGGAATTCGGTCTTGAATCGCTCCAGCTCGGACTCGATCACGAATTCATCCAGCGTTCGCCCAACGACCTGCGCCGGATACAAGCCGAGGATGTCACGCACCGCGTCGTTCGCCTCGGCGATCCGGCCGCTGGCGAACAGCGTGAGCACCGCGTCCGGCGCCACGCGGAAGAGCGTGCGGAAGCGCCACTCGGCCTTGCGCAGCGTCTCGAGCAGATCCGCGTTGGCGAGGGCCACCGACAACAGGTCCGCCATGGCTTCCACGTGCGCGATCTCGGTTTCCGAGAACGTGCGCGACGCGCGCGACACGAGCATGATCGCGCCGATGCACTCGCCGCGGCGCTGCAGCGGAATCACCACCACCGCGCGCGCGCCATCGGCGACAGGCAGGTCCTCTTCCGAGGCCGGCGTGCGCGGCGCGTCGGCGGTCCACCAGGCCTCGGCCGTGCGCACCACGCGCCCCATGGCCGACCCCGATACCGCGAAGCTGCGGCCCGCAATCGAGGGCGCGCCATCCAACCCCGCGGTGATCGCGACCTGGATGCGGTCGCCGGACATGAGCCCCACCGCGCCGCCGTCGACGCGCAGCACGTCCATCGCCGCTTCGATGAACCGCCGCAGCACGCGCTCCGGCGTCAGCTCCAGCGCGATCTGTTGGCCTAACGTCCACATGCGCTGCATCACCCGGTGCGCTTCGGCGAGCTCGGCCGTGCGCGCGTCCACGCGCTGCTCGAGCAGCGACGCGATCTCGCGCTCGGCGATCGCGGCGTGCTCCAATACCATCGTGGTGCGCCGGTGCGTCCACAGCGCATGTCCGGCGCGCATCGCCAACAGCACGCCGAACGCCGCCAGCGCCACGCCTAACGCGACGCTGTGGCCGCGCCGGAACGCCAGCATCGACGCGCTGAGCGTGGCGATGAGAATCGCGACGACGATGGAGAAGGTGCGGACCCGCGCCGCGTCGCTGTTGTACGTCGGCGATTCGATCGAGTCTTGGCCCGCCCCGGCGTTCCGCCGCGGCTCGTAGATCGTGGCCGCCACGAACAGAATCGCCAGCGACCACAGGATCCCCGTCGACGTCGGGAACGCACCGCCGGCCAGCAACACCACACGGCCGTAGATGTAGTTCGCCAGGCCCAACGCCACGGCGCCCGCCGTAAGGCCGAAGGCGAGCCGGGTGCCGAGCACCTCGCCGCGCCACACCAGCACGAGCACGATGAGAATCAGGTTCGCCACACCCAGCACGTTCCAGCCCAACGCGACCAGCCGCATCGCCGCCCCGGCCGACGTCGCCGCCGACGGAAACGCCGAGATCTGCGAGATGACGATGGCCGCCGCCGCGATGAGCAGCAAGGCATCCACCATCGCCTCGAATCGCATCCAGTTCTGGTGGCGATAGCGAGTGAGCGCCATCGCGAACCCGACCATCGCGCTCAATTGCAGCGCGATGCCGGTCACCGCCTCGACGTACGGCGGCTGCGGCGCATGACCCGTTGCGACGTACACGATGGTCCACGCCGCGCGCCCGATGATGGCGAAGGCGGAGGCTAACGCAAGCGCCGTGAACAGCGCGCGCCGGGTCCCGCGCGACGTCGTGCGCGCACGGGCGAACATCGTCATGCACGCCGCGAATTCCGCGCACAACAGGACATCGGCGAGCACCGCCCCCACACCCGCGGCATGCGGGACCAAGCCGAGCACCGCGATCGTGGCGATCGCCAGCGCACCGGCGGCGACCACAGCTGCGGGCTGCGATGAAATCGAGGAAAACCGACTCATGCCCTGCGGGGTATCACAGGAAGGCGGGTGGACGAGAGGAAAAACGCGGTGCAGAAGCGGGTGGATGACGAGCGTGCGCCGGATCGGAGCCGCTCGTGGAGAATGACGCCCGAACGCCCGTTTCGTTGCGTGTTCGCCGGCCGGGCGTCGCTCACGTAATGTCGCCCGGCAAACCGATACCAGGACCGGTGCCTTACGGCGACGCGAGCGGCAGGTGCGGGAGAACACTCACATGTGGAAGCCGTGGCACGACCACGACTGGCAGGACGAAGAGCCGGACGACACACAGTGGTCGGACGAATTGTCATTCAGTGATCCCGATGCGTGGCGCGGCGGCGTGTACGACACCGCTCAGGACGCCTGGCAGCGCGACGACACCGAATGGCCCGCGTGGGACACAGGCCCCGAATATCAGATGTGGAAACGTCTCGTCGATGATGAGCCATGACCTTCGAGGAACGAACGCCGTCGCCTAACGCAGTGGCGGTGCCCATTCCCCGAGCGCACACCAGCGCGCGATTCCCACGCGCCGCGCTTCCCCAAGCGCACGCCAATGCGCGCTTCCCCGCTACCTGATGATTTTTCCGAAACGACTCCAGCGAACGAGCAGGTCGTCCCAGTCGAATGACATGTAGATGAACATCGGCTTGCCGCGAATGTTGGCTCGCGGGACGAAGCCGTAGTAGCGCGCGTCGACGGAGTTGTACCGGTTGTCGCCCAACGAGAAGTAGTGGCCCGGCGGCACGACGAACGGTCCCCAATTGTCGTGCGACGGATGCGCAGGCGCGGGACCGAAGCGCGACGACTTGAGCTCGTACTGTATCTGCCAGTTGAAATTCGAGTCGGGCGTGTCGACGTAGTCGTACGGCTTCTCGCCCACGCCGAATCCCTGGCGCTGTGCGATTCCGTTCACATACAACATGCCGTCGCGCATGTAGAGCGTATCGCCCGCGACACCGATCAATCGTTTCACCACGATCGGCGTCAGATCACCCTTCAAACGCAAGTCGGCCGACAATCGCGCCTGCGACGGCGATTCGTACACCACCACCTCGCCCCGATGCGGATCGCGAATGCCCGGCAGATTGTAGTGTGTGAACGGAAGGTGCGCGCCGAAGATGACTTTGTTCGCGAAAAGAAAATCGCCCACGAGCAGCGTCGGCTCCATGCTGCCCGACGGAATGCGATACGCCTGGATGAAAAACGTCGTGATGAACAAGAAGATGATCACCGCGACGAAAATCGAACGCCCCCAGTCGATCAACGTCTCGCGACTCATCGTGTTCTTGCCGCGCGCTTCCGCGACGACGTTGCGCGGTTTCGCAGCCGTCGCATTCCGTTGCTTCGCCTTCTTGTTCTTCGCGGATGCGGCCATGTCGTGTGTGCGTGAGAGCTGGACCGGCGCGAGCGGAGTCTGCACTACAATGCGTCGCGATGGCTAGCGTATTCTGGGCCGCGATGCGGAGAAAACCAAGACCCTGGATGTGCGACGGGGGCGTGCCGCAATGGTACGCCCCCTTCGTCTGCTCGACGCGTGACATGCCGTCGAGTGAGAGTTATTTCATGTGCTTGCTGGCGAGCTTCGTCATCTCGAACATCGAGACCTGCTTCTTGCCATTGAACACGCGGCCGAGTTTGTCGTCGGCGTTGATCATGCGCCTGTTCTTCGCGTCCTGCAGATCGTTGCGCTTGATGTACGCCCACAACTTTTTCGTGATCTCGGTGCGAGGCATTCCACCGCTGCCGACCACTGCCGCGAGCGCATCATCGGGCATCATGGGACGCATGAACGCCGGGTTGGGCGCGCGCTTCTTCTTCGGCGCCGCCTTGCGTGCTGCCTTCCGTCCACCCTTCTTGGCCGCTTTCTTCGCTGTGCGCTTCGTTCCCTTCTTCGCGCCGCGCTTCTTTTTGGTGGCCATCGATGGTCTCTCCCGATTGGTTGAAAGGATCGCGTCCTATGAGAAGAACAGGGTCCGTCGCGCCACAAACTAAGAAGGTCCTACGGCAACGCAATAGGGACGCGCACGATTTCTCCCTCTGTACGCGCGATTCCCCCCATGAGAATTCCTCTCTGGCGGCGCTCTCCAGTCGCGATACATTGGGCTCGACCCATGAATCCGCCACCAGTCTTGCCAGCGTATCGAGAAGAGACTCCCGCGCGCGATCACGCGGCGCTGAGCAATGCGGAGCTCGTACACCGCATCGCCGGCGGCGACCAACGCGCGCTCGGCGCGCTCTATGACCGACAGGTGACGCTCGTGCATTCGCTCGCGGTGCGTCTCCTCGGTGACGCTGACGACGCAGAGGACGTGGTGGAGGAAACGTTCTGGCAGGTGTGGCGACAGGCCTCACGCTACGACGCGTCGCGCGGCTCGGTGCCCACGTGGCTCTGCTCCATTGCGCGCAGTCGCGCACTCGATCTGCTGCGCTCTGCGAAGCGGCGCCCCGAGCGCACCTCGTCACTCACGGACGACGACGACCACGACGTCGCAGTCGCGTCGCCCAACGTCAGCCCGCTGGGCGACGTCGAGCAGAGCGAACAACGCGCACTCGTGCGCCGCGCGCTGAGCGAGCTGCCGCCCGAGCAACGAGAATCCATCGAGCTCGCGTACTTCGGCGGCCTGAGCCAATCGGAAATCGCCGAGCGTACCGGACAACCGCTCGGCACCATCAAGACGCGCGTTCGTCTCGCCATGGCAAAACTCAGAACGCGCTTGTCGCTGTTGCGCGAGGGTACGCCATGAACAGCCCCGCGACGCACGCCGAAGCGCAGGAGATGCTCGCCGCCGTGGCGCTCGACGCGACCACGAACGCCGAACGCGAAGCGGTGCTCGCGCACGTCGTCGTGTGCGACGAGTGCACGAAAGAGTTGGGCGCGTTGCGCGACGCGGCAGAGAGCATGGCGCAGCTCGCGCCACAGACGCCGATG
>JANWIK010000021.1 GCA_025449955.1 Gemmatimonadaceae bacterium | reverse complement strand
TGCTGCGGGCGCGGCCGGCCAGGTGGAAGCCGGTGAACACGCTGTACCTGTTGGCGCGCATGGGGCTGACGCTCGCGTACGACGACGAGGAGTTCCGGCGGCTGCGCGCGGCGTCGCTGGTGGGGGATCGCGCGGCCGACGCGCTGTTCTCGACGCGCGCGTCGATCCAGGAGCCGATCGAGCCGAACGGGCAGCTGGCGCCGCGCATCGACACGACGCCGCTGCCGCCGCCCGGCGCGCCGGACACCTCGGCACGCGCGCTGGCGCTTGCGTTAGGCGGCGTGGCACGCGGGCTGGATGCGATGACGGGCCGCGCGGGGGGCGACGTGACGTTGGGCAGCAACAACTGGGCGGTGTCGCCCGGCCGCACGCGCGACAAGTTCGCGCTGCTGGCGGGCGATCCGCATCTCGATTTGTCGCTGCCGTCGATCTGGTACACGGCGCACTTGTCGGCGCCGGGCGCGCTCGACGTATACGGCGTGAGCCTGCCGGGCGCGCCGCCGATCATCATCGGATTCAATCGGAGCGTGGCGTGGACGTTCACGAACACGGGCGCCGACGTCATGGACTTCTACGCCGAGTCGGTGGATGTGGCGGCTCGACCCACAAAATACCTGTTGGATGGGCGGTGGCGTCCGCTCGTGAACCGCATCGAGCGATACCTCGGCACGGACGGGCGCGTGTTGGCGACGGATACGGTGTCGTACACGCATCGCGGTCCCATGCGTCGCGCCGGGGGCCGGTGGTTGTCGATGCGATGGACGGTGCTGGAGAAGCCGATGGCGTTGGCGCCGTTCATGCAAATCGCGCGCGCGCGTTCGGCGGACGAGTGGCTCGCGGACATGGACACGTACGCGTGGCCGGCGCAGAACATGCTGGCGGCCGACACGTCGGGGACGATCGCCATCCGCTCGACGGGAACCTTCCCCGTTAGGCCAAGTGAGGGCCGAGGGGACATCGTGCGGGACGGGACGAAGTCGGCGAGCGATTGGATCGGCGCGTGGCCGGTGTCCAAGTATCCGGGCGCGCGGAATCCGGCGCAGGGATTTCTCGCATCGGCCAATCAGCAGCCGGTGGATCCGCGCATGGATTCGACGTATCTGGGCGCCGACTGGCCGGATCCGTGGCGGGCGATGCGGATCAACGAGCTGTTGCGCGCGGATACGCAGGCGACGGTGGCGGACATGCGGAACGACCAGACCGATCCCGGCAGCGCGCGGGCGGATCTGTTCGTGCCGGTGTTCCTGGCGGCGGCGCACGCAATGCTGGCCAAGTCGCCTAACGATTCGGCGCTCCGGCAGGCGTCGGACCTGTTGAAGGAATGGGATCGGCGCTACACGGCGGACAACGAGCGGTCGGTGTTGTTCGAGATGGCGATGCGCGAGCTCGCGAAGCGGTTGTGGGACGAATTGATTCCGCCGGGCGATTCGCTGCCGGCGGTGCGGCCGCCGGAGAGCGTGATCGCATCGCTGCTCGCGCAGCCCGCGAGCGCGTGGTGGGACGACCGGCGGACGCCCGGCGTGGTGGAGCACCGCGACGACATCCTGGCGGCGAGCCTGCGCGCCGCGTTAGGCGACGCGGAGCGGCGCTACGGCGCGCCTAACGGCGGCGGGTGGGCGTGGAGCCGGGTGCAGCACGCGAACATCTTTCATCTGTTGGACCTGCCGTCGCTGTCGCGATTGAACATTCCGGTCCAGGGCGGCCCGGGGACGCTCAGTCCATCGAGTGGCCGCGGGACGGCGGGGCCGAGCTGGCGGATGGTGGTGGAGCTCGGGCCGGACGTGCAGGGGTGGGGGACGCTGCCGGGCGGCGAGTCGGGGAACCCGGCGAGCGCGCGCTACGACAATCAGCTGCGCAACTGGCGCACGGGCACGTTGGACGCGTTGTATTTTCCGCCCGACTCGACGGTGTTGTCGCGGCCGCCCAAGAGTCCGGCGCTCACGCTGCTCCCGGCCGGAGCCAAGCGCTAGTGCGCGCCTCGGTGCGGTTCGTGCTCGCGGCGGCGCTGTTTGCGTTAGGCTCGTGGCTGGCGCCGTGGCCGGTGGTGCCGGTGCTGGCGGCGCTGCTGGTGCTCGTGTGGCCGCGGTCGCTCACGCCCGGCCTCCTGGCGCTCGCCGCCGCCGCGGGCTGGGGCGCCATACTCGGCTGGACGGCGCTGCACGCTCCGTTAGGCGTGCTGGCCGGAGAGTTGGGCGGGATGTTTCACGCGCCGGCCGCGGTGGTCATCGCACTGACGCCGGCCGCGGCGGCGGCGCTCGCCTGGGCGGGGGCGGAGATCGCGCGTTTCGTTCAGGTGCGTGGTAGCGTTGAGCGTGGTGGGGCGTAGCTGGCTGCTACGCTCATGATGGAAGGATAAGGGCGGAAAAATAGGATAAAAAGCGGATAAAAAAACTGCAAACAAGGGGTTGAACAACAAAGGCCGCAATGATGTTTCTTTGTTTTGTTGTTTACCAATTTGCTTTTGCTTTATCCGCCTTTATCCAATGTTTCCGCCTTGATCCTTCCATCATAAGCGTAGCAGCCAGCTACGCGCGGCACTGAGTACGGCACCCGGTTAGGCGACTACGACCGCACCGCCTCCTCGTCTTCCGGAACCGGATCGCCTTCCGCCGGGAAGTACGCGTTGCGCACGTATTGCTGCACCATGCGCTGCGTGTTGAAGAACGAGCCGTTGAGCGCGATCGCGTGGCGCATCACCTCGACGTACGCGAGCGGCAATCCGTAGAAGAGCGGCAGGATCACCTGCTCGAGCTTCACGTAGAGATCGTTCGATTCGCGCGTCTCATCGGGCTCGGGCTCGGCGGAACCGCCGATCGACCATCCGGTGACGCCCTCGATGTGTCCCTCGAACCACCAGCCATCGAGCACGCTCAGTGATGGCACGCCGTTGAGCGCGGCCTTCATGCCGCTCGTGCCGGAGGCTTCGAGCGGCTTGCGCGGATTGTTGAGCCAGAGATCGACGCCCGACGTGAGCTTGCACGCGAGATCGATATCGTAGTTCTCGAGGTAGACCACGCGAATCGCGTCCTCGAGCTCGTGCGCGGCCTCGAAGATGTGGCGAATGAGCGCCTTGCCGCCTTCGTCGCGCGGGTGTGCCTTACCGCCGTACACGATCTGCAGCGGACCGTTCGCGCTCACGATGCCGCGCAGGCGATCGAGATCGGAGAAGATCATGTCGGCGCGCTTGTATGGCGTGGCGCGGCGCGCGAAGCCGATCGTCATTGCCGACGCATCGAGCGTGACGCCGGTACGGCGCGCGACATCCTCGATCATCGATTGCTTGGCGGCTGCGTGCGCCTGTCGGATGTCCTCGAGGGAGATCGCGACCGCGTAGCGCAAGTACAGGTTGTCGCGACGCCACTCGGGAATGCGGCGATCGAAGAGCGCGCGGAACGGCTCCGACGTCCACGTGACCGCGTGGACGCCGTTGGTGATGGAGTCGATCGGATGCGCTGGGAACATCTCGCGGGACACTTCACGGTGGCGCATCGCGACGCCGTTGATGTAGCGCGAGAGGCGCAGGGCGAGGTACGTCATGTTGAGCGAGCCGTCCTCGTCGCAACACTTGGTGGCGCTCAGCAGCGCCGCCAGGTGCTCGCCTAACGAATGGACCACCTGCTCTTCCGGGAACTTGTCGTGTCCGGCCGGCACCGGCGTGTGCGTGGTGAAGATGCACTGGTGGCGCACGGCCTCGAAGTCGGCGTCGCCGGCTTCCCACGGCTCGCGCGAGCCGAGCTGCCGGTCGAGCAGCACGAGCGTGAGCAGCGCCGCGTGGCCTTCGTTGATGTGGTAGACGCCGTCCTCGTAGCCTAACGCACGCAGCATCGCCACGCCGCCCATGCCGAGGACCATCTCCTGCGCCAGACGGTAGCGCGGGTCGCCGCCGTACAGCACGTCGGTGAGCGTGCGGTCCCACGCATCGTTCTCGTCGAGATTCGTGTCGAGGAGCAGCACCGGAATCGTGTGCCCGGTGATCCCCTGCACCTGGTAGAGCCACGCGCGCACGTGCACGGTGCGGCCCTCGATTTCCACGGTGACACGCGCCGGGGCGGCCTCGAGGACGTCCTCCGGATTCCACTCTTCCGGCGTCTCGGTCTGCTGACCTTGGGCATCCAACTTTTGATGGAAGTAGCCCTTCCGGTGGGCGAGCGATACGGCGACCAACGGAATCTCGAGATCCGCGGCCGACCGAAGCGTGTCACCCGCGAGGACGCCGAGTCCGCCACTGTAGGTGGGGATCCGCTGTTCGAGGCAGATCTCCATGGAAAAGTACGCGACTGTTTTTTTATCGAGCTCGTGCATTCCGAATCCTGATTCCGTTCGAGTCAAAGGGTTCGGCGCACGGCCGTGTCCGGCACGCACGCGTCGAGTGTTGAAGGAATATCGCCGATCACTATCTCGCGCCACGCTCGCATTGAAGCGATTCGCGGACCGTTGGACTCGAATCGAGCGATTCGACGGGCATCCGCATGCGGCGGGTCCAGCTCGGGTATCGATCCTGAGCGAGTCCGGGAATGTTGACCGGGTCGGTCTCGCCCGTAATATCGTCGAGCGACAGGCCGACGAGCGCGGCCGGCGTGGAGCAGAGAAACCGGTGCACCGCGCCGACGAGCGCGGGGCCCGGCAGGTTGTCCGACCCGGGCGGGACGATGTGGTCCTCCGTTAGGCGGTCGACGAGGTTGTGGCGGTCGCGGACGCGCGCGGCCCGGGCCGGCGCCAAGTCAGGGTCGGCGCGGCGGGTGAGTCCGAGCTCGAGGTCGCGGCCCATCCAGTAACCCTCGAGCGGCGGCATATCGTGCGTGTCGGCGGTGGTGAGCGACTGGGGCTCGTACGACGCGGCGGGACGGAACGCGCCATCGGGTTCGCGCTCGAAGAGCATGACGCGTGAGCCGAGCACGCCCCAGGACCGGAGGGTGGCGGGGACTTCCGGCGGGATGGTGCCCAGATCTTCGCCGACGATGATGGCGCGGTGTCGCGCGCTCTCGAGCGCCAGGATGCCCAACAGATCGTTGGTCGGGAAGCGCACGTAGGCGCCCTCGCGGCCGGGGTGTCCGGCGGGAATCCAGAACTGGCGGAACATGCCTAACGCGTGATCGATGCGCAGCGCGCCGGCGTGGCGCAGCGACGCGCGCAGCAGCCGGGTCCAGTACGCGTACGCGTCGGCGTGCAACGCGTGCGGCGAGATGGGCGGCAGGCCCCAGTTCTGTCCGTCGGTGGCGTACGCATCCGGCGGCGCGCCGACTGAAGCGCCGGCGAGAAAGAGATGTTGGTGCGCCCACGCGTCGCTGCCATCGGCCGACGAGCCGACGGCGAGATCGTGATACAGGCCGATGGCGAGTCCGGCGTCGCGTCCGCGTTGGGCGGCGCGCTCGAGCTGGCGGTCGATCTCGAATTGAAGCCAGCGATGGAAGTCGACCTGCATGCGGTGGGCGGCGCGGAAGTCGGCGACTTCACTCGACGCGGGAATGCGAAACGCCCTGGGCCACGCGTGCCACGAGCCTTCGATACCGTGCGCGGCGAAGTGCTCGTCGAGCGCGCAGAAGGTGGCGTGGGCGGTGAGCGTGTCGCCTTCGCGGGCCACGTACCGCTCGTACGCCGTGCGGCGCGCGTCGTTAGGCGACTGATGCGCGGCCGCGAACGTGCGGTGGAGCGCCTCGAGGATCGGGCGCGCGAGCGCGGTGGCGCGCTCGTACTCCACGCGCTCGCCGGCGCGCAGCGCGGCGAGCTCGGCGCGCAGCGCTTCGTTGCCCAACAACGCGCGAGCTTCGTCGCTCTCGGCGATCTCGGGGATGTCCTCGATTTGCAGGTAGGCGGCGCTGCGATACAATCGGCTCACCGGACTGTAGGGCGAGACGGCGGTGCCGCGATTGCGGATGGCGTGGAGCGGGTTGAGCCCCACGAACGCGGCGCCGTGCGACGCGCTCCATTTGGCCAGTTGGGCGAGATCGCGCAGCGTGCCGACGCTCCAGTTCGATCGGCTGCGCACCGAGTAGAGATTGGTTTCGATGCCGCACTGGCGTGTGGCGGGGGTGACGCACGCCGGTGGGGCGACGACCAGGGTTTGGCGGGCTTGGGCTTGCGCTCCGCGTCCCTCGAGCGCGAGGCGAAGCTGATAGTAGCCGGCGCCGACGAGGGGCGCGAGGCCGACGTCGACGACGTCGGCCGCGTGCCGCTCGACGGCGCCGGCGTAGGTGGTACACTCGCCACGCTCGTCCTCGAGCGTGCACGCGTATTCCACGCGCGACTCTCCGTTAGGCGGCGCGACATCGGCGGGGATGCGGAAGCGGAGGGTCCGGTCCCACGCCTCCGACTCGCGCACCACGCGCACCGGCGGCATGATCTCGCGCTGCTCGCGCTCGTCGAGCGCGAGCAGCGCGTGGCGGATCTGCGCCTCGGTCGACGCGTCGACGCCCATCGCCGCGAGGAGTGCCACGCGCGTCGCATCCGAGGTGAGCCGCGTCTCGCGGCCGGTCTGGTCGACGTACTCGTCCAGGATGCCGAGCCGCGACGCGAGCGCGTGGAGCGACGACACGATGATCGGGGTCAGCCGGCGCGCGGCGCGGGCCGGAGCACGAGCGCGCCTAACGGCGGCAGCACGAGCGCCATGGACTGCTCGAAGCCGTGGAGCGGCAGCGGGTCGGTCTCGATGCGCTTGGGCGTGTGCATCGCGCTCCCGCCGTACGGCTCGGCGTCGCTCGAGAGCACCTCGACGTACGCGCCGGCCGCCGGCGCGCCGATGCGATATTGCTCGCGCGGAATGGGCGTCATGTTGAGCACTATCACCAGATGCTCGCCGCCGGCGCGGCGCACGAACGACACCACCGAGTTCGCGGCGTCGGCGACGTCGATCCACTGAAAGCCGCGCGGATCGTAGTCGTCGCGCCAGAGCGCCGCGTGCTCGAGGTACAATCGGCCGAGAGCCTGGACGAACGCGAGGAACGACGCGCGTGCCGGCTCGGCCGCGAGATGCCAGGGCAGGCTCACGTCGTGGTTCCATTCGCCGGGCGGGGCGAGCTCCGTCCCCATGAAGAGCAGTTTCTTGCCGGGCCGCGTGTACAGATACGCGAGCAACAGCCGCAGGTTCGCGAACTGCCGCCACGGATCGTCTGCGTTAGGCATTTTGCCGAGCAGCGAGCGCTTGAGGTGGACCACCTCATCGTGCGAGAGCGGCATGATGAAGCGCTCGCTGTACTCGTAGATCATGGCGAACGTGATGTCGTTCTGGTGCCACGACCGGTACATGGGATCGCGCGCGAAGTAGCCGAGCGTGTCGTGCATCCATCCCATGTTCCACTTGAACGAGAAGCCGAGCCCGCCCTGCTCCACCGGTTTGGTGACGCCGGGCCACGCGGTGGATTCTTCGGCCACGGTGATACATCCCGGATGCCGCTCGTGCACGACTCGATTCATGGTCTTCAGGAACTCGATCGCATCGAGGTTCTCGCGTCCGCCGAACTTGTTGCGGAGCCATTCGCCCGGCCGGCGGCTGTAATCGAGATAGAGCATCGAGGCGACCGCGTCGACGCGCAGGCCGTCGATGTGGAACTCCTCCAGCCAGTACAGCGCGTTGGCGACGAGGAAGTTGCGCACCTCGTTGCGCGCATAGTTGAAGATGAGCGTGCCCCAGTCCGGGTGCTCGCCTAACCGGGGGTCGTCGTGCTCGTAGAGGGCGGTCCCATCGAAGCGGCGCAGCGCGAAGTCGTCGCGCGGGAAATGCGCCGGGACCCAGTCGAGCAGCACACCGATGCCGGCCGCGTGCAGCGTGTCGACGAACGCACGGAAATCGTCGGGCGATCCGTAGCGCGCGGTGGGTGCGAAGTAGCCGGTCACCTGGTAGCCCCAGCTCCCGGTGAACGGATGCTCGGCGATCGGCAGGAGCTCGATGTGCGTGAAGCCCAACTTGCGCACGTGCTCGGCGAGCGCGGGCGCGATTTCGCGGTACGTGAGCACGCGCTGGCCATCGGCGCCGCGCATCCACGATCCCAGGTGCACCTCGTAGATCGCCATGGGACCGCGCGCGGGATCGGCCGCGGTGCGCGCCGCGATCCACGCATCGTCCGCCCAACGGTGCCGCGATTCGGCGACGCGCGACGCCGTTCCGGGCGGCAGCTCCATCGCGAACGCGAGCGGATCACTCTTCACGCGGAGCGCGCCGTCCGCCGTGAGGATCTCGAACTTGTAGAACGCGCCGGCTTCGACGCCGGGGACGAACAACTCGAACACGCCGGACGCGCCCATCGATCGCATGGGTAAGAGCCGGCCGTCCCATCCATTGAAGTCGCCGACGACGCTGACGCGGCGCGCGGTGGGCGCCCAGACGGCGAACGACGTGCCGCGCTCGCCGTCCATCTCGCGGACGCGGGCGCCAAAGGCATCCCAGAGGCGGAGGTGCGTGCCCTCGTTGAACAGGTGGAGGTCCACGTCGCCTAACGTCGGCAGGAACCGGTACGGATCGCCGCGCTCCCAAGTGCCGCCGCCGGCGAAGCGGAATCGCACACGGTAGCGGAACGGCACCGTCACGCCGGGCACGAAGCCCTCGAACAGGCCGTGCCCAACGGGATCGAGCGCCACGCACCGGCCCTCGCCGAGCACGGCATCGACCGAGCTGGCATCGGGATGGAACGCGCGAATCACCGCGCCGCGGTCGGCGCCGCGGGTGGCGGCGTGCGCGCCCAGGATGCGGTGGGGATCGGCGTGCTCGCCGGCGGCGAGGCGGGCGAGGTCGGCGCGCGACACCGGGGGGTCCGATTCCAGGCCCGGCGGGCGAGCCGCCGGGGCCACGTTAGGCGAAGCCTTGCGCCGAGGGTCGCGGGCCACTGCCTAACGCTCGCCGGGCGGCGCCGGCGCGTAGCGGAGCAGCACCAGCGAGAACGGCGCGACGGTCGTCTCGTGCTCATCGGGCGAGACGCCCTGCCGCGCCGCCGTGTGCGCCATTTCCTCCCACTCGCCGGCGACGGCGAGCACGGGCAGCGTGAACCGCCGCATCTCTTCCTGGTTGTTCACGATGAGGAGCAGGCTGTCGCCCTTGATCGGACGTCCGTGATCGTCGATGTCATCCGACGCGTCGCCATTGATGAGCATGCCGAGGATGTGCGAGTCGTGATCGCGCCAATCGGCATCCGTCATCTCGCGCCCATCGGGGTGCAGCCACGAGAGGTCTTTCGTGCTCGAGCCATCGACCACCTGGCCGCGCAAGAAGCCGCGCCGGCGCAGCACCGGATTGGCGTGGCGGATGGCGAACACGCGGCGCGTGAAGTCGAGCATCGCCCGCTGGCGCGCCTCGAGGTTCCAGTCGACCCACGTGGTCTCGTTGTCCTGCGCGTACGCGTTGTTGTTGCCCAGCTGCGTGCGGCCCAGCTCATCGCCGTGCGAGAGCATGGGCACGCCTTCGGAGAAGGCGAGCGTCGCCAGGAAGTTCCGCATGATGCGCTCGCGGCGGGCGAGAATCCGCGGGTCGTGCGTGGGCCCTTCGACGCCCCAGTTGCGGCTGTAGTTGGCATCGGTGCCGTCGCGGTTCTCCTCTCCGTTAGGCAGGTTGTGCTTGCGCTCGTAGCTGGTGAGATCGCGGAGCGTGAATCCATCGTGCGCCGTCACGAAATTGATGCTCGCGTACGTCGGCCGGTTGCTCCACTGATAGATGTCGCTGCTCCCCGACAGCCGCGAGGCCAAGTCATTCACCATGCCGGCGTCGCCGCGCCAGAAGCGGCGCACGTCGTCGCGATACTTCCCGTTCCATTCCGCCCAGCCGATGGGGAAGTTGCCCACCTGGTAGCCGCCGGGCCCGATGTCCCACGGCTCGGCGATGAGCTTGACGCGCGACAGCACCGGGTCCTGATGGATGATGTCGAAGAACGTGCCTAACCGATTGACCTCGAACAGCTCGCGGGCCAGCACCGGCGCCAGGTCGAACCGGAACCCGTCCACGTGCATCTCCGTGACCCAATAGCGGAGCGAATCCATGATGAGCTGGATGGTCCGCGGGTGCTGCATGTTGAGGGAGTTGCCGGTGCCGGTGAAGTCGACGTAGTAGCGCGGGTTCTTGGGGTCGAGGCGGTAGTACGTGGCGTTGTCGATGCCGCGGAGCGACAGCGTTGGGCCAAGCTGGTTGCCCTCGGCCGTGTGGTTGTAGACCACGTCGAGGATGACTTCGATGCCGGCCGAATGCAGCGTCTTGACCATCGACTTGAATTCGCCGACTTGCTGCCCCATGGCACCGCTGGCGTAGCGGACGTCGGGCGCGAAGAAACCGATCGAGTTGTAGCCCCAGTAGTTGGTCAGGCCGCGCTCGGCCAGGGCGCGGTCGATGGCGAAGTGATGGACGGGCAGGAGCTCGACGGCCGTCACGCCTAACGATATCAGATGGTCGATGATGGCGTCGGAGGCCAGCCCCAGGTACGTTCCGCGCACGTGCTCGGGGACGTGCGGATGCCGCTTGGTTAGGCCTTTGACGTGGCACTCGTAGATCACCGTGCGGTGCCACGGGACGCGCGGCGGGCGGTCGCCGCTCCACGTGAACGCCGAATCGATCACCACGCATTTCGGCACGTGGCCGGCGCTGTTGGAGTGATTCATCGTCAGGTCCTGCTGATCGCCTCCAACCTGGTAGCCGAACAGCGCATCGCTCCACGTGATGGTGCCGCCGATCGCCTTCGCGTAGGGATCGATGAGGAGGCACGACGGATTGAAGCGATGTCCGTCGTCCGGGCTATACGGCCCGTGCACGCGATATCCGTAGAGCTGGCCCGGCCGGACATCGGGCAGGTAGCAATGCCAGATCTGATCGTTTCGCTCGCGCAGCGCGATGCGTGAGCTCTCGACGGCGTCATCGGGTCCGCTGAACAGGCACAGCTCGACACCGGTCGCGTTCTCCGAAAAGATGGCGAAGTTGACACCTTCGCCATCCCAGGTCGCGCCGAGTGGGTAAGGCTGGCCGGGCCAGACGCGCACGTCAGAATTCTCCGGGCAGAGCGTGGAGTGAGGGGGACGAACCGAAGGTCATGAGCACGACGCGCGCCATAGATCCAGGAACGGTGTGACGATGGGGTGCGCGAAGCAAGGCTCGGGGCATCGCGTTCAGCGATCCTCGAGGCGGTACAAGACGGCGCTTTCGGGCAGCACGCGGACGCGGGCTGCGCCGTCCTGCTGTCGCGTTAGGCGCGGGGTGTCGCTCGGGCCGCCGTAGCGCGCATTGCGGGTGGAGAACCGGAGGCGCCACAGCCGGCCGGCCGGCGCCGCCGGCACGGGCGCGAGCTGCTCCGAGTCCGAGAAATTGTACGCGGCGATGAGCGTCGCTTCGTTAGGCACATGGGGGCGCAGCTCCACGGCCAGCCACGCGCCGTCGGGGGCGGCGACGGCGGTCACGGCGGCGCGTCCGGGATGCAATGCCGGTTCTTCGCTGCGCAAGGCGAGGAGGTCGCGATAGAGCGCGACCACCGCGCGCGACCATGCGCCGGCCGCGGCGCGATCCAGGCGCGACCGCTCGAACGTTGTTGGATCGGCGGGATCGGGCGGCGGCGGATCGATTGCGTGTCCGCGTTCACCGATCTCGCGCACGCGTCCCTCGCGCACCAATGCGCAGAGCGCCTCGCTCGCGTGGTCCACGAAATAGAGGAACGGGTTCGTCTCGCCGTATTCCTCGCCCATGAAGATCAACGGAACGAACGGCGACAACAGCAGCAACGCGGCCGCCGCTGCACGTTTTCCGGGCGACACGAGCGCGGCGAGCCGTTCGCCGTGGGCGCGATTGCCCACCTGGTCGTGATTCTGGATGTAGAAAACGAAGCGATCGGCGGACACGTCGCCGGCGGGCGTGCTCGCGACGCCGCGGGGCGAGCGCAGGGTCGATCGGCGCTCGAGCGCCGCGGCGATGTCGGCGGCGCCGCGCACGCCGTCGTACCACGTCAGGTGCTCGCCGGTGAGCGCGACGTGGGCGCCGCGCTGGAAGTCGTCGCTCCACTGCGCGTCGAGGCCGAAGCCGCCTAACGCCGGCGGCCGCACGAGCGCGGGATCCATCACATCGCTCTCGGCGATCACGTGCACCGCACGGCCGAGCGGGA
>JANWIK010000020.1 GCA_025449955.1 Gemmatimonadaceae bacterium | reverse complement strand
TGAGCATTCAG
Organism: Gemmatimonadaceae bacterium; assembly: GCA_025449955.1. GTDB lineage: Bacteria > Gemmatimonadota > Gemmatimonadetes > Gemmatimonadales > Gemmatimonadaceae > JADGGM01. The sequence goes on along the minus strand of JANWIK010000020.1, from coordinate 15,176 downwards.
GCGACCACCCCGGTGCTCTATACGCTCGTCGCGGTCGTCGTGTCGGTGGGCATCGGCGTCGTGTTCGGCCTCTTGCCCGCGAATCGGGCAGCGCGTCTGGATCCCGTCGAGGCGCTCCGGTACGAATGACCGCGCGACGACGCGCCGCCGCCGCCGCCGCTCGACGTATCGCTCCTCCCGGCGCTCGCCGCGAACACGAACGTCCCGTCGCTCACGTTCTCGCTCAACCGGCCGGCGTACGTCGCGGCCTTCGAGGTGATTCCCGGCCGCGGCGTGCGGATTCTCTATCCGTATGCGCCCGAGCAGGCGCAGAACCCCGGCGGCATGAACCTCGTGACCGAGACGCCGGCCTTCTACGACGACTATCTCGGCTCCGTGCTGGCCGTGCCTAACGCAGCGCCGACGTACACCTACATCATTGCCTCCGACCAGCCGCTTACGTTAGGCGCGCTCGACCAGCCGGCGGGCCTCCGCAGCTACTTCGGGGCCGAACGCTTCGCGTCCTACCGGGCGTCGTCGTTCATCGATGCCGTCACGTCGGCCGTGATTCCCGCCAACGCACCCGACGATTCGTGGGCCTCGGACATGGTCGTGGACTGGTCCAATGCGCCGTTCGGCGAGCTCGCGTCCGCCACGACGAGCATCGCGTGCTCGGATGGCCGAGTGCTCATCGTGCCCACCGGATACGGATCCACCATGTGCCCGGTCGACGCCGTGCGTTCGGTCCGCGCGACCGTCCTGGCCAATGCCTCCGAGCCGGGACGGCCGATCACGGGCCGCCCGACGATCGTGACGGCCGAGCGCCCGGCCACGCAGCAGAAGCAGGAACCGCGTCGCCTTCCGTGGTGGGCGGGCAATCCGGCTTCGGCGTGGGTCGGGTCGCTGGAGCCGGCAAACTTGCAGGGGTACGTGGTCGAACCCGTCGCGTCCGGCACCGGCTCCAACTCTCTGAGGACGACGACGGCCGCTCGCACCACCGGGCCGGCGCGTCAAGCTGCGGCGTCGCGGCCGGTCACGCACTCGGCGCCCCCGCCGCACGAAGAGACCACGCGCCAGGTGACGCGCCGCCCGCAGTAGCAGGACACCGACAGCCGGCCGGCGCGACACCCGCGCCGGCCGGCCATCCATCGCCTAACGGAAGTCCCCGAATCAGTTCGTGACGACGATCGTGCCCACGAACGTCGGATACGACGACGGCGGATGGAACATGCAGTGGTACGTGAACGTCCCCGTCTGGTTGAACGTGTGCTGGAACGTCTGGGCCGCCGCCGCCGAATACCCGCCCGTCCCCGCCGGTGGCGTTAGGCCGCCGGAATTCCAGATCCCCGCGTCGCTCGTCGTGCTGTGCTCCGACGGACCGTCGTTCACCCACTGGACGGTCGTGCCGACTTTGATCGTGTCGACCGCCGGCGAGAACTTGAAGTCCTGCACGATGATGTTGACACCGTTGGCCGGCGCTGGTGGATTGGTAATGCCACTCGAGCTGCCGCCGCACGACAACGCCGCCGCGGCAATCGCGACGATCATGAATTGACCTGCACGCATACGAACACCTCCTGATGTCTCGCTCGGATCCGTGCCCCGCAGCCTGTGTGCCCGACAGCACGGATCCTCTGGTGCGTCACACGCTCACGAAGAGCACCTCCGACACCAAGGTTCCCCGAGCAAACAGCGGCATCACACCATTGCCGCACCGGTGGTCGACGTTCGCGGCACGTCGCGTGGCGCTCGCCTCACGCGAGCATCGTCTCGCGACTTTTTTTCCGCGCGATATATTCCGCGCCATGACACACGTCGATGTGCTTGCCATCGCCGCACACCGCGATGACATCGAGCTCACCTGTGGCGGCACGCTGCTCACGGCGCGCGCCCTCGGCCACACCACTGCGATCATCGATCTCTCGCAAGGCGAAACCGGCACCCGCGGATCCGCTGAGGAGCGCGCGCAGGAAGCGAGTCGCGCCGCGGAGATTCTCGGCGTCGCCGCGCGCATCAATCTCGGCTTCCCCGACGCGGCGATCGTGAATACGCCGGACACGCGCATCGCGGTCGCGAAAGCCGTGCGCGGGTTTGCGCCGACGATCGTGATCGCGCCGTCGGAGCGCGGGCGGCATCCGGACCACCGCGTCACCGCGGAGCTGGTGCGCGACGCGTGCTTCATCGCCGGCCTCAAGAAGATCGAGCCGTCGGTGCCGGCGCACCGGCCGCGCAAAGTCATCCACTGTCTGTCGTTCCGCGAGGACTACATCAAGCCCACCTTCGTCGTGGACATTTCCGATGTGTTCGAGCAGAAGCTCGAGGCGGTGCGCCAATACGAATCGCAGTTCGCCGGCGTTAGGCAGGCCGGCGAGGTGTTCCCCAACGGCGAGCCGCTGTACGAAATCGTGCGCCACCAGGCGGCGCACTACGGCTCGCTCATTCGCGTCCGCTACGGCGAGCCGTTCTATACCGCCGAGACCATGCGCGTGGACGACGTGACGATGCTGGAGGTATCCACCTTTTGACGCCGCGCACCGTTAGGCACAAGGAGGAAGCGGCCAGCTACGGCAGCTACCTCGCGTTGGACGAGCTGCTGGCCCTCCAGCGGCCGCTTTCCGAGCCCGAGCACCCCGACGAGCTGCTCTTCATCGTCGTGCACCAGGCGAGCGAGCTCTGGTTCAAGGTCATCCTGCACGAGCTGGACGCGCTCGTGACGGCGTTCGATGCCGCCGACGTCGCCGCGGCGATGATGGTGGCCAAACGTCTCAACGCGCTCGTCCGCATCGTGGCCGATCAATTGTCGGCGCTCGACACGCTGCCGCCGCAGCGCTTCGCCCAGTTCCGCGGCTACCTCGGCAGCTCGAGCGGCTCGCAGAGCGCCCAGTTCCGGGCCATCGAAGCGGCGTCCGGGCTGCGCGACCCGCACTTCCTGCAAGCCATCGCCGAGCACGGACCGCCGCCGGCCGTCGTGCAGCGGTGGCTCGAGCGCCCAACGCTGCAATCGCTCTTCGAGCGGCTCCTCGAGAAAAGCGGCCGCACCATCGAACAGGTGTACGGCGACTCCGCTCCGTCCGAGCTGTTCCTGTTGGCCGAAGAGCTCTTGGAGTACGAGCAGGGATTCGCGCGGTGGCGGTTCCTCCACGTGCAGCTGGTGGAGCGCATCATCGGACCGGGCACGACCGGCACCGGCGGTACGTTAGGCGCGCGCTATCTGGCCCGCACGGTGTCGCAGCGGTTCTTCCCCGTGTTGTGGGATGTGCGCTCGCGGTTTTTCGGCGCGCCTCCCGGGGCGCGGTAATGACGCGCGCCTGGCGCGACATCAGCGTCGCGCTCGGCCCCGGCGCGGCCGAATGGCCCGGCGACACACCATACTCGTGTCGCTGGACGCAGCAGCTCGCGCGCGGTGAAACGGTGAACCTGTCGTCCATCACGACGAGCCCGCACGTCGGCACCCACGCCGACGCGCCGCTACACGTACACGATGGCTGGCCGGCGTCGGACGATCTGCCGATCGACGTGTTCGCGGGGCCGGCCACGGTGTGCGCGTTCGACCGGATCGACGCGCTCCCGGACGCGCGTCTCGAGCGACTGCTGCTGCGCACCGGCTGTTCGACCGCCGGCGGCGCGTTCCCCGCCGAGTGGCCGGCGCTCAGCGTTAGGCAGGTGGACGCGCTCCTGGCGCGCGGCCTCACGCTCCTCGGCGTGGACGCGCCGTCGGTAGATGCGCGCCACAGCACGGGTCTCGAGGTCCATCACGCGCTGTTCGGCGGCGGAGCGTACAACCTCGAGAACCTCGATCTGCGCGACGTCGCCGACGGCGAGTACGACCTCGTCGCCCTGCCGCTCAAGATCGTGGGCCTGGATGCCGCGCCGGTGCGCGCCGTGCTCCGGCCCAACGCCGCACCGGCGCGGCGTTAGGCGCATGGCGCGGACGCCGCTAGGTGGCCCGTTGGGCGAACACCACCGTGTGGCCGCCGGCTTCGGCGATCCCGACCTCCTCCATCCCGTAAAACGTCCGCCGCCGGGGCAGGACCAGCGGCAGCCCGGCGATCCGGCGCTCGATGTCGGCAATGCTCGACACCTCGATGAAGATCCCGACCGATGTACCGACGGCGCGAACCGGCTTGGTCCCCATGTCCTTCTCGATGCTCGCCCATGTCTGGTACATGAGCTCCACCCCATCCGTGGCGAGGATCACGAAGCCCAGCCGGTCCCCCTCCGGGACCTCCACCGTCTTGGTCCACCCAAGCCGGTCGATCCAGAGCGGCAAGCAGGGCTCGATCGCGTCGACCATGAGCACAGGCGTGAGTTTCTTCGTAACGTCGGGCATGGCAGTCTCTCTCTCGGTTGGCGTGACGCGATCAATGTGTGCGGGCCGCGCGTGAGCGTCTTGGAAAAATGGAACGCGTGAGCGACGTCGTCATCCCCGAAGGCTACGCCGAGCATCGGCCGCCGCCCGATCTCGCCGCAACCGTGGCGTGCGCGTGGACCCGGCGCATGAGCGGCGCCGTCGATGTCGCCGTGCATCGCGTGCTGCCCGATGGGTGTTCCGACATCTTGTTTGTGTTCGGCCCGCCCGCACACAATCGCGAGATCGTGAGCGCAAGCGTCGTCGGTCCGATGACGCGGCCGATCATCGTGCAGGGCCCGCATCCCCGATTGTACGTCGGCGTTCGTCTCGCACCCGGCTACGCGCAGGCCGCGTTCCGCGTGCCGGCATCGGAGCTCACCGACCAGCGCGTCGACTACGAGTTGTTGGATCGGCAGGCGGCCTCGCACGTCGACACGGTTGCTGGAGCGAGCGATGCCGAATGTGTGGCGGCAGCGTTCGAGATCGTGCGACGACGCCTCGCACGCGGGAGCGCGGTGTCGATCGGCCTGCGGGTCGCGGTGCGTCGCATCATCCAAACCGACGGCAACCTCAAGGTCGCGGCGCTCGCCGCGGAGATCGGCATCACGCGCCAACAGCTCGCGCGCCAGTTCGCGGCTCACGTCGGGCTCACACCCAAGCAGTTCTCGCGCGTCATGCGAGCCCGCGCAGCCTTGGCGCGTGCGGCCGCGGCGCGACAGGCGCATCCGCGAAACGTGGATTGGGGCGCGATCGCATACGAGCTCGGCTACTATGACCAGCCGCACTTCATCGACGACTTCAAGGAGTTGACGGGCCAGACGCCCGGCGAATGGCTGCGTTAGTTGACCCGCCCGACCCGGGCAGGACAGAGCCGGATTTGTTACCTTCAAGTATGCGTCAGCCCATCTATCTGGATCACGCCGCGACCACCCCGGTGCGACGCGAGGTGTTCGAAGCGATGGAGCCGTTTTACGGCCCCCGGTTCGGCAACCCGTCGAGCACGCATCGTTGGGGTCGCGATGCACGCGCCGCCCTCGACGATGCCCGCGAGCGTCTTGCCGACTGTCTTGGCGCCCACCCATCGGAGGTGTTCTTCACGTCGGGCGGTACCGAGGGCGACAACGCCGCCATCGTCGGTCCGTACCTGGCCGTGCGCGGAACCGGCAAACGTGCCGTGGTCACCACGCCGATCGAGCACAAGGCGGTGTTGGGCGCCGTGCACTTCGCGCAGGCGCAGGGCGCCGAGGAGCGCATCCTCGCGGTGTCGTCGGTGGGCGTCGTCGACCGGGGGTCGTACGACGCGCTGGTGCGACCCGATGTCGCGGTGGTCTCGGTGATGTGGGTGAACAACGAGATCGGTGTCGTGCAGGACATTCCGGCGCTCGCCGCCATCGCCAAGAGCCGCGGGGTGTTGTTCCACACCGATGCCGTGCAGGGGTTCGGCAAGGTGCCGATCGATGCGCGCGCGGTGCCGTTCGACCTGCTCACGTTTTCGGGGCACAAGATCGGCGCGCCCAAGGGGATCGGCGGCCTGTACGTTAGGCAGGGGACGCCGTGCGAGCCGCTGCTGCACGGCGGGTCGCAGAATCGCGGTCTCCGCCCCGGCACCGAGAACGTTGCCGCCGCGGTGGGCCTCGCGCGCGCGGCCGAGCTGGCCATCGCGGAGCGCGAGGCCGAGATGCGTCGGTTAGGCGCGATGCGCGACCGGCTCGAGCGCGTGATCCGGGAGCGCATTCCGGATGCCGTCGTGAACGGGGGCGGCGGGCCGCGGGCGCCGCACATCTTGAGCGTGTCGGTGCCGGGCACGGACAGCGAGTCGATGCTCATGGCGCTCGATCTGGCCGGCGTCGCGTGCTCGTCGGGCTCGGCGTGTACGAGCGGCAGCGTCGATCCGTCCCACGTGCTGGCTGCGTTAGGCACGCCGCGCGAGCTGGCGGTGTCGGCGGTGCGGATGAGCCTGGGCTCGCTCACCACCGACGAAGCGATCGACCGCGTGGCGGAGCTCTTCCCCGCCCTCGTCGACAAGGCGCGCCGGTTGGCCGGCGCCGCGGCCTGATGTCCGGCGCACGGGGCCGCGTGCTGGCGGCCATGTCGGGCGGGGTGGATTCGTCGGTCGCCGCGGCGCTGCTCGCCGAGCAGGGCTACGACGTGATCGGCGCCACGATGAAGCTCTTCTGCTATGGCGACCACGTCCCCGATCGCCCCTGCTGCTCCCTCGACTCGATCGACGACGCGCGGCGCGTGTGCGAGCGCATCGGCGTTCCGCACTACGTGCTCAACCTCGAGAGCGCGTTCGGCCGCGACGTGATCGAGAATTTCGTGAGCGAGTATGCGGCGGGCCGCACGCCCATCCCGTGCGTGCGCTGCAACACGTTCACCAAGTTCCGCGACCTGCTGCGCAAGGCCGACGCGCTGGAGTGCGACTGGATCGCCACCGGCCATTACGCCCGTGCGTCAGGCGGCGAGCTGTGGCGCGGCGCCGACCCGGCCAAGGATCAGAGCTATTTCCTGTGGGGCATCGACCGCGCGGTGGTGCGCCGCATGCTCCTGCCGGTGGGCGCGCTCACCAAGCCGGAGACGCGCCGCCGCGCCCATGCGTTAGGCTTGGATGTGGTGGCCGAGAAGCGTGAGAGCCAGGACATCTGCTTCGTGCCCGACGGCGACCACACCGCCGTGCTGGCGCGCCGCCTGGGCCCGGACGCGCCCGCGCTCTCGCGCGGCCCGATCGTCGACTCCGCCGGCCGTGTGTTAGGCGAGCACGAGGGCTACGCCCGGTTCACGGTCGGCCAGCGGCGCGGCCTGCCCGGCGGCTCGCGCGAGCCGTTGTACGTGGTCGCCATCCGTCCCGACACGCGCGAGGTGGTGATCGGCCCGCGCGCCGAGCTGTTGGGCTCGGGCGTGATCGCCCGCGACGTGAACTGGCTGGTGGACGCCCCGCCGACGGTCGGCGCCCACGTGCACGTGCAGGTGCGCCATCGCGCCCCGGCGGCCCCCGCCGAGATCGTGCGCGCCGGCGACGGCGAGATCGAGCTCGCCCTCGATCAGCCCGTCGCCGCGATCACCCCGGGCCAGTCGCTGGTGATGTTCGATGGCGACCGGGTTCTGGGCGGCGGCCTGATCGCCGCGTCGCGCGCCGCGCTACCCATTCTCGCGGCCTAACGCACGTCCCCGTTCCCTGTTCCCTGTTCCCGAAGCGCGCCGCACGGCGCGCGCTTCCCCGCCCTTAGTATTTGAGCCCGCCCGACGCCGCAAACTGCTTCAGCATCTCTTCCTGCTCCGGCGACAACGTCTCCGGAACCACGATCGACACCTCGACGATCATGTCGCCGTGCTCGCCGTCCTTCTCGATGCCCTGACCGCGCACGCGGAATCGCTTCCCCGACGGCGTGCCCTTGGGGATCGTGATCTTGACCCATTTGCCGCCCAGGGTCTTGAGCCGCACCTTGCTGCCTAACGTCGCCTGCGCGATGTTGAGCGGCACGTGGGCGATGACGTCCAGTCCCTCGCGCCCGAAGAAGCGGTCCGGAGCCACCTGGAACGTGATCAGGAGGTCGCCCGGCGGGCCGCCGTTCTGCCCCTTCCCGCCCTGTCCACTGAGGCGCACGCGCGTCCCGGTGTCGGTGCCCGGCGGCACGGTGATGTTCACCGTGCGGCGCGCGCGCGTCTCGCCGGCGCCGTTGCAGGTGGGACACCGCTCGGTGGGAATCTGACCGCGCCCCAGACACATCGGACACGGACGGTTCACGGCGAAGCCGCCCTGGCCGAACGACACCACGCCGCGCCCGCTGCATTCGGGACAGATCTTGAACGACGCACCGGGCGCCGCCCCCGATCCATGGCACGTGGGACACTCCTCGTTCACCTCGAGCGTCACCGGGACCTTGCCGCCTAACGCAGCGACGCGGAACGGCACCTCGAGCGACACCTCCACCGACTGCCCGCGCTCGGCCTGCCGGCTGCGCGACGCACCGCCCTGGCGCGCGCCGCCCCCGAACATCGAGGCGAACATCTCGCCTAACCCGCCGAGTCCGCCGATGTCGAAGTCTTCGAAGTGGATGCCGCCCGCCGCGTCGCGCGACGCGCCCGGCGACGGCCCGCGCCGCGCCGGGCCGCCCCCGCCGAAGCCCGAGAACGCGCCTAACCGGCGCATCTCGTCGTACTGCTTTCGCTTGGCTTCGTCGCCCAATACGGTGTACGCCTCGGAGATCTCCTTGAAGCGCTCCGCGGCCTTCGCCTCACCCTGATTCGCATCCGGGTGAAATTTCTTGGCCAGCTTGCGGTATTGCTTCTTGATCTCGTCCTGCGACGCCGACGCCGACACGCCTAACACGGCGTAGAAGTCCTTGCTCTGAGCCATGCTCGCTACGCGCCCGTCACTCGGACCACTGCTTCACCACGACCCGGGCGGGTCGCAGCAGCTGCCCCTGCAGGACATATCCCGGCTGGTACACCTGGGCGATGAGATGATCATCTTCGGGCGACAACGCGCGCTCCGTTGCGACCGCCTCGTGCAGCTCCGGATTGAACGGCTGGTCCACCGGGTTCACGATCTCGAGCCCGACGTTCGACAGCGCGCGCAGCAGTTTTTTCTGCACCGCGTCCACGCCGGTCACGATCGACGCGGGATCCACGCGCGATGCATCGACCGCAGTCACGCGCCCCAGATCGTCCACTGAATCCAGCAGCTGTCGAATCAGGTCGCCTTGAGCGCGCACCGCGATCTCCTGCCGCTCGCGCGTCGCGCGCTTGCGGAAGTTGTCGAACTCGGCGGCGAGACGAAGGTATTTGTCGCGCTGCTCATCCAATTGGCGCTGCAACGCGGCCTGTGCCTCCGATGTCTCCGCGCCAGCGTCGTCCGCCGCGGAATCGCCCACGTCTTCGGCGCGGGGTTCGTCATCCGCGGGCGAGCGGCCCCCTCCCTGCTGTTCCTTCGAGGCCCTCGTCCTGAAATCGTCTGGCACTATGGATCCTTTTGCACGGTGAAAGGCGACAGCCAGTCCAGTCGGCGTGCAGCCGACGCAGAACTCGTAATTTCCGTCCGGCGCGGGTCAGGTGCAACGGGTATGCCCCCAAAGTATGCCACTCCGGCAGGCGAGGTCACGCGCTGCCGGTCACGCTGCGGCGAACCTGTTCGAGCGCGGCTTGGGCGCTTCGCCGGCGGACGTCCTCTCGATCGCCAAGATACCGGCGCACCGTCGCGCGAACATCACCCTTCACATCCGTCGCGACCCACACCGTTCCGACAGGCTTGTCGGACGTGCCGCCAGCCGGACCTGCGATGCCCGTGATGCCGATACCGATCTCGGCGCCGAGGACGGCGCGCGCACCTGCAGCCATCGCGCGGACCACCGGTTCGCTCACCGCGCCGTGCTCTCGGATCAGATCCGGCGACACGTTGAGCGAGGCAGTCTTCACGCGATCTTCGTAGGCGACGACGCCGCCAACATACACGTCGCTCGAGCCGGGAACGGCCGTGATCCGTTCGCCCAACATGCCACCGGTGCAGCTCTCCGCGGTTGCGATGTGCAGGCGGCGCTCGCGACACAAATCGAGGAGCACCGCCGCGAGATTTTCGGCGTCGCGCCCGTACACATATCGTTCGGCGTGCGAACGAAGTTTCGCCTCGGCGCCGTCGAGCGCGGCCACGGCGTCGGCGCGAGGCAGGTCGTGCGAAGTCACTCGCAAATCGACGCCTTCCCAACCCGGCAGGAACGCGAGCGGCAACCCGTTCACGGTGTCGCGACCGTCGTCGCCCAACAACTCGGCGAGCGCCGATTCGCCGATGCCAGTCGTGCGCACGGTGCGCGACAGCACCACCGCTCCGTTGGTCGCGTAGCGTTTGGTGAGCATCGGCACGATGACCTGCGTAGCCATGGTGCGCATCTCGTGGGGAACGCCCGGCAGCATCGCCACCCATCGGCCGCGCTCGTCCTCTATCCACAATCCCGGCGCGCTGCCGTTCGGGTTGCCGAGTACCGTGGCGCCCTCGGGCACCATGGCTTGCACCGCATTCGACGCCGGCATGTTCGCATAGCCGTATCGCTTGAAGCGCGCCGTGATGCCAGCCATGACGGCCTCATCCATGCGCAGCGCGCGTCCGAAGAGCGACGCGATCGCGGGCCGAGTTCGGTCATCCGCCGTTGGGCCCAAACCGCCTGTGGTGATGACGGCACCGGTGCGATCGAGCGCGTCGCGCACGGCTTGGACGATGTCATCCGGGTCATCGCCGACTGTGGTGCGACGCACGATCTCGACGCCGATCTCGGACAAGGTCCGCGCGAGAAACGCGGCGTTGGTATCGATGGTGAAGCCGAGGAGCAACTCGGCGCCCACGGTGACAAGCTCGAGGCGCATGGGAGGGTCAGTGAAGAGGAGCGCCGAGCGGCCTCACGCGAAAACGCGTGCGTACCTCCGGAGGTACAGCCCGAGCGAATACACGGTGAGCACGACGGCCACCGTCATCGTCACAACGCCGACGATGCCGTTGAAGTTCTCGAAGGCGCGCCACCAGCTGCTGGTCCACTGCCAGTGAAACGCGGCGGCCTTGGCGGCGAACCAGAAGTAGGCCGACCCGACCCACACGGATTGGAATCCGGTTTTCCACTTGGCGGGTCCGATGGCGGCGATCACGGTGCCGCGGCGCGCGGCGGCCTGGCGGAACACCGTCATGAAGAGCTCTCTGCCTAACACGACGACGAGCACCCAGAGCGGCAGGGCCGCGTCGCCCCATGGGGTGACGAAGCGCAGGTCGAGGACGGTGCCGTGTCCCGATTGCAGCAGGAAGATGGGGACGAGCGTCGACAGGAGGAGCGCCTTGTCGGCGAGCGGGTCGAGCAGTTTGCCGAGGTCGGTGACCAGGTTGCGCGTGCGGGCGAGCGCGCCGTCCCAGTAATCGCTGACGGCCGCGATCACGTAGATCACGAAGCCGGCCAGCTTGAGCTCCCACGTGTCCGCGAACGGCAGGATGAAGATGAGCGGCGTGGCGAGAATGCGGCTGAGTGTCAGAGCGTTAGGCAGGTTCATCCCGTCCCTCCCCGCCGGCGACGCCCGCAGCATGCAGTTAGGCGAGCGTCTTGAGCACCAGCTTGCTCACGGCCTTGAGCGTGTCGAACACGCCCTCTCCCGTGACCGCTACCGCCTCGAAGTATGGAGCGCGCTCCACCCATTCGCCGCTCGTGATCTGCTCGATGAGGTTTTCGCCCGCGTGGTACGGATCGGGGGTCACCCGCTGCTTGGGCGGCTCCCGCACCTCCCAGCCCGGATTCAACGCGCCCTGCAGCTCGGTCACCGGCGCCGCGTTAGGCAGGTCGCGCTTGTTGTACTGCACGACGAACGGCATCGTGGTCAGATCGTACCCGTACTCTTGCATGTTGTCGTACAGGTTCTGCATCGCCTCCAGATTCGCTTCCATCCGCTCCAACTGCGAATCGGCGACGTACACGATCCCGTCGACTCCCTTCAAGATGAGCTTGCGACTCGCATTGTAGTAGACCTGTCCGGGCACCGTGTACAAGTGGAACCGGGTCTTGAAGCCGCGGATCGTGCCCAGGTCCACCGGCAGGAAATCGAAGAAGAGCGTGCGTTCGGTTTCCGTGGCCAGCGAGATCAGCTTGCCCCGCGTGTTGGGCTGCACCCGCCCGTACACGTGCTCGAGGTTGGTCGTTTTCCCGCCCAACCCGGGACCATAATAGACGATTTTGCAGTTGATCTCGCGGGACGCGTAGTTGATCATCGACATCGGCTGCTCGTCCTTTTATTGAAACAGCCGGTCGATTTCATCCTCGGCGCCTGCCAGGATGTTAGGCGGATTCGCCTGATCGCGCCCGCGCTGGAACATCTCGGCGAACAATCGCGTGAGCTCCTCCACGGCGTGCTTCACCTTGAGGCGCACGAGGCCGAGCGTGGTGCGGTTGTCGAAGAGAATCACCAGAATGACGCGGCGCGCGATGTCCACCAGGTACATCGATTCCTGCTCGCCCTGGTGGAAGAGCGAATTGAACTCCGTCTCGCCGATCAGTCGCGCCAGCTGATCGTTGGCGCTGAAGTCGGCCGCGGTGAGCGTCGCGAACGCGGTCGGGTCGAACTGCGGCGGCTCACCTACCGTGGCCACGAGCTGCCCCGAACGGTCGACGAGAAGCGCCGACCGCGCGTTGCTGTCATACAGAAATTGCTGGAGCGATCGCAGGATCGCGCCGTAATCGTCTTCGGTGAACGACCAACTCGCGGCACCGACGGGCATGAGCGCTCCGACTAAACGAGAGACTTTTCCATGCGGCGCAGAATACGCTCCCCGCGCCGGCGCAGCCTGGGGTGGCGTTCCCACGCGACATAGTCGCGCAGCAAACGCACATTTTGTGGACTACGTTGTCCGCGCAGGTAGCCTAGCGCCGCCAGTCGGCGCCACGGCTGAATGCTGAAGAGATCGCGCCGGGAGCGTTCAGTCTGCTGACTCCAGACGATCAGACCCAGCGCCAGGCCACCGGCAAACCCAAGGGACACCGCCACCACGTTCGATCGCCGCATCACATCTCCCGTCGGGCACTGATCGCTTGTGCGATCGTCACCCCGTCCGCGTACTCGAGGTCTCCTCCGACCGGAATGCCGCGCGCGATTCGCGACACGGTCGGCACATGTCCGGCCAACTGCCGCTGCACGTACAACGCCGTTGCTTCGCCTTCCATACTGGGATTCGTAGCCAGAATGACCTCGCGGATGGCCCCCTCGCTGCCCCCTGCCCCCGCCCCCTTCGAGACCCGGTCCACCAGCGACTGAACGGCCAGGTCTTCCGGGCCGACGCCGTCCAGCGGCGACAGGCGGCCGCCCAGGACGTGGTACAGACCTCGGAACTCGCCGGCCCGTTCGATGGCGCCAATGTCCGATGCGTCTTCGACCACGCAGAGGACGGTGTGGTCACGCCGCGGGTCGGCGCACAGCGCGCACGGGTCCTGTTCCGTGAGGTTGTTGCATACCGAGCATCGCCGGACACGAGCCACGAGCGCTTCGAGCGCGCCGGCCAGTTGGCGGCTTTGCTCGGGACTCTGCTTGAGAAGGTGGTACGTGAGACGGAGGGCTGTCTTTCGCCCTATGCCCGGGAGCTTGGCGAATTCCGCCGCCAAGTCGTCGATCACCGACATCTCAGAACGGCAGCTTGAACGGCAGCGAAAGGCCTCCGGTCAGACGCTTCATCTCCTCTTGGGCCAGCTCTGCTGCCTTCTTCTGCGCCTCGGTGACTGCCGACAAGACCAGATCCTCGAGCATTTCGACGTCGGCCGGATTGATGACCGTTGGATCGATCTTGATCGCGCGCACCTGTCCTTTGCCGTCCGCGGTGACGGTCACCATCCCGCCGCCACTCGACGCGGTCACCGTCTTGTTCTCGAGCTCTTGTTGCAGCTCTTGCAGACGGCCCTGCACCTGCTGCGCCTGACGCAGCATGTTCATGAAATCGGCCATGGAAAGAAAGGTAGATGAGAACGGGCGGTTGAGGAAAGGGAAGCGCGACCTGTCGGTCGCTTAGGGAAGCGCTGACGCTGAGGGAAGTGCTACGCTGTGGGAAGAGGGAACTGGCCGGCAACACCCTCAGCGGCCGCGCTTCCCGCAACGCAGTGCTTCCCGCCTCGACCGCAGGTCGCCCTTCCCTCTTCCCTCATTCGATCAACTCCAGATCCAACGTATCCACCGCCGCATCCAACGTGGGATCCTTCTTCCTCAGCATCGACAGCCGCTCGCGGCGGACACTTTCCTCGGTGAACCGGCGCCCGGACGGCGATTGATCAGCGGGTTGCTCGGCTAACCGAACCGACACGCGCGTTGCTCCCGCGACGAGCGTCTCGATCACCGACAGGACCTCGGCCGCATTTGCGGCGAGCGGTTCTTTGTAGATCTCGCCGGCCGACTCGAGCTCGAGGGCGATTTCGCCTGCGTTAGACACCGACACCGGGCGCGCGTGGTCGAGCGCGCCGGCGAGCGCCATGCGGCCTTCGGCGCGGAAGCGCGAGACGATGTCGTCCCAGCGCGACGTGAGGGTGGCCACGGACACGCGGTCGCGCGCGGACGGCGCGGGCGTGGGAGCCGGCGCCGGGCGCGTGACGGCCGGCGCCGGTGCGTCGGCGAGGACCGTCGGTCGCGGATCGGCGGGGGCCGGCGGCCGGGGCGTATCGGCGACGGCCGGGCCACGCGCAGGCGCACTGCCCCGCTCGCGGCCCGGCGGCGCGTCGCCTAACGGAGCCGGGCGCGGGCCCGGAGGCGAGGGCGGACGCGACGCGGGCGTGCCGTCGTCCGACGGGTCGCCCGGACCCATCTCGCGCAGGAGATCTTCGATCGACACCGTGCGGTCGAGCAGCGCGAACCGGACGAGCAGCGTCTCGAGGAGAATCTGCTGCTGGCCGCTGCGGCGGAACTTGGGCTCGAGGTCGGTGATGGCCGTGAGCATGCGGACGAGATCGCCGGGCGTGAACCGCGACACGCGCGCCGCCAATCCCTCGCGCAGCGTGTCCGAGAGATCGCCGCCGCTGCCGCCTAACGACATCGCCAGGGCCGCCCGCAGCCCCTCGCCTAACGCGCCGAGGAAGAGGCCCAGGTCGGCGCCGGCATCGGCCAGGCGCGCCACGACCGGGAACACGTCGGCCGCCCGGCGCTCCGCCACCACGTCGATCAGCGCCAGCACCTCGTCTTCGGGCACCAGGCCCAACGCATCGCGCACCCGCTGCGCCGTGAGCGTGCCGTCGCCTAACGAAAGCGACTGGTCGGCCAGGCTCAGCGCGTCGCGCATCGAGCCGTCCGCCGCGCGCGCCAACAGCGTCAGCGCGTCCGGCTCGGCCTCGATCCCCTCGGCCGCCATTACCGT
>JANWIK010000019.1 GCA_025449955.1 Gemmatimonadaceae bacterium | reverse complement strand
CCAACCCCTTCTTCGCCTGGATCGCCGTGATCGCCGCCGTCAACGTCGTCTTCCCGTGGTCCACGTGCCCGATCGTCCCCACGTTCACATGCGGCTTCGTCCGCTCAAACTTTGCCTTGGCCATGGCTGCGTTCTCTGTTCGTAATTGGTGTTCGCCTAACGGTAACTGCTACCCCTGCATCGTTCGGACAGCGCTCGGCTGCCGTGTGCTGTCGGTCGTCAAGCTCGCGATCGGGATTGAACCGATGACCTCACCCTTACCAAGGGTGTGCTCTACCAACTGAGCTACGCGAGCGGTGTTCGTTCCGGCACCGCGATTGGATCCCGTCGACGGCCTGCCCCGTCTCTGTCCTCCACGCGACCAACCAAGGAGCGGGAGACGGGGCTCGAACCCGCGACATCAAGCTTGGAAGGCTTGCGCTCTACCAGCTGAGCTACTCCCGCAATTGCCCACTGAATTTGACTAACGGACCGAGGACATTCCGCTTCCAACCCCGGCACTGCATTGGTGGCGACGCGAGGTCACCAAGTGGTGGGGGAAGGATTCGAACCTTCGTAGGCGTTAAGCCGGCAGATTTACAGTCTGCTCCCGTTGGCCGCTTGGGTACCCCACCATTCCCGCTCGCAGCCGACCGGACCGAGGTCGCAACCATCTACGACGCGCTGACGCTCCAGAGCTGACGGCGAGAATCGAACTCGCAACCGCCTGATTACAAATCAGGTGCTCTGCCAATTGAGCTACGTCAGCACACGGCCTTTTTGCGCGAGACATGTAGGATACTCACCGCAAATAAAGCAGTCAAGCGCGGGACGTGTGCTATCTCCTGTCACCGCACCTTCTTCCACTTGGTGCCGAGTGGCGTGTCTTCGATGGCGATGCCGCGGGCTTCGAGCTCGCGGCGGATGCCGTCAGCCGTTGTAAAATCCCGCCGAGCTCTTGCTTGCTCGCGATTGGACAACTGCGTCGCGATCCATGATTCGAGCTGCGAATCGATGGCGGGTGCATCGGGCACGATATCGAGCACTCCGTTCACGGTTGCGAACGCTGCGCGTGCGCGCTCGAGCCCGCTGAGATCCGTTCCGGACGCCTGGTCGAGCTCGGCGTTGGCGCGGCGGATGAAATCGAACAACGCCGCGACGGCTTGAGGCGCGTTGAGGTCATCGAAGAGCGCGGCTTTGGCATCGCGTTCCAACGTGTCGGCGGCGTCAGCCAACCCGGCGGTTCCGCGCGTAGCCGTGGAGAGCCGAGCGGCGAACTCGCCGACCCGGCGCACGGCGCGTTGGGAGGCTTCGAGTGCGTCCTCGGTGAGATTGAGCTGCTGGCGGTAGCGAACAGAGAACACGAAATGCCGGAGGGCTGCGGCGCCGATACCGGACTCGCGCAAGTCGGCGACGTTCATCACGTTACCGATCCTTTTGGCCATCTTTTCGCCGTCGGTGAGTAGGAACTCGCCGTGGCACCAGAAGCGTGAGAACGTAACGCCGCTGGCTCCCTCCGATTGAGCGATCTCATCTTCGTGGTGTGGGAAAATGAGGTCGACACCACCGCCGTGAATGTCGAGCGTGTCGCCCAGATACCGTTTTGCCATCGCCGAGCATTCGAGGTGCCAACCGGGGCGACCGCGTCCCCAGGGTGAGTCCCAGGCGGCGTGGGTGCGTTCGTCCTCCGGTTTGGCGGCTTTCCAGAGTGCGAAGTCGCGAACGTCTTCTTTGTTGTAGTCGTCGGCGATTACGCGCGCGCCGGGTCGGATGGTGCGGGTATCGAGGCGCGACAGCCGACCATACGAGGGGAATCGAGCGATGGCGAAGTAGACGGAGCCGTCTTCGGCTTGATATGCGAGTCCCTTGTCCAAGAGTTGTTGGACGAGTGCGATCATCTCACCGATATGTTCGGTGGCTTTGGGATAGACCTCCGCAGGTTCGATGCGAAGGAACTCGCGATCTTTTTGGAACGTGGCGGTGACCGGTTCCGTGACCTCTTTGATGGTGAGGGCGGCTTTGTCGGCTCGCAGTATGATTTTATCGTCGACGTCGGTGATGTTCATGACCTGGAGGACGTTCCAGCCCGCGAGTCGCAGGGTGCGGCGCAGGAGATCCTCGAACAAGAACGTGCGAAAATTCCCCAGGTGAGCGGGGTTATAGACCGTGGGTCCGCACGTGTACATGCGGACTGTGCGGCCGTCCTGCGGCGCGAATGCTTCCGCGCTGCGGGTCATAGTATTGTAGAGGCGGAAATCGGGCATGCTCTCGTGAGCCATAAGTCCGGCGGGATGCCGAGCGGGCAAGCTAGGCGGCGCGGGAAGGTGGGTCAACGGAACGAGGGTATGCAGGGCGCGGCGGGCGAACACCAAGTGTGGTACGTCGTTCGCGTTGGGCAGCGAGCGGGGAGGACGGGATGTCGCGTGCGTTTGTGAACGAAGACGCCGGCGGAGGTCCGAAGCGCAGGTTCGAGTTGCCACCGCGCGACGATCCCGGATTTCTGGCGGCGGCGGCCGATGTGATGCTCCACGCCTCACTAGATGGTGAGACCGAGAGCGCCGAGGAGGCGACGGGCTTCTATTGGGGCGCGGACGCCTTACGGCCGGAGGTGGAGCGTTTGCTCGAGCGCGCGCGACGCGACAACGATGACGCGTTGGTGCGGGCAGCGGAGCGCTACCTGCGCTGAGGCCGCCGGCGACGCGGGCCCGATTCACCGATACCCTCCCGTTCCGTTAGACTCAGCGACGCGCGACGCAATCGGGCGGCCGGGGTCGACCGCGTTCAGCGCGCCGCCGTGGACGGTGCCGTCATGCAGGGTCATCATGCGTTCGACCACCGGCTCGAGGCGCATCCATTCGCGTTCCGCGGCGACGATCGTCATCCCGCGACTGGCGAGCTGACCCAGCAGCGCGCCGGCGCCGGTCGAGAGATCAGCGAGAACGCCGTCCAACAGCAACACCGGTGCGGCGACGGCCAACGCGCGGCCGAGGCGCTGGGTTGGCGTGAGCGACTCGTTAGGCGAAGCGGGCGCGACGTAGCTCGTGAGGCGGCCGGGCGGGGTGCCGCATACAATGATATTTCCGGCGTCCGGCTTGAGGAGTCCGGCCATGCACAGCAGCAACGTGGTTTTGCCGCTGCCCACCGCACCGCAGATTCCGACGATTTCGCCGGCGCGGATGTCGACGTCGACATCGTGGAGCACGCGGACGCGCGCGTGGCAGCCCTGGACGCCGGCGAGAAACGACTTTCGCAGCCCGCGGACGACGAGCCCGCCATATTCGTTAGCCTGAGGCGGTGCGTGCGAGAAGGACATCGATTCCATCCGTGCTAACCGTGTACATTCGGCGGCACGAACGGGCGCCGCCGCGAGAGTCAGACGACAATCTCGCGGCGGTGCAGGACGGGGACGTTATCGAATCGCCGCGGCGCGTGGCGAAGTATTGCGGGTCCGCGCGGCGTGGAACGCGTCGATCGCTTGGACGATCGGCTCCGGATCGTAGCGGACGGGGTCGGTGGCCGGCAGCCCGGTCTCGTCGCTGGCGCGAGCGATCGCGTCGCGGGCGGCACGGTCGGACAAATCGTAGGTGTTCAAGCTCACCGCGATCACCGGCGCATGCCGCAACGGCCGCGTGAGCGCATCGTGGATCGCGATGACGTCGGCGATGGGCGGGATCGTGATCCACGGGTTGTTGGTGATCGTCGTGCGCGACGGCTGGGTGCACAGCACGAGCGCGTGCGGCAGCGATCCGTGCAGCAGGCCGAGCGTGACGCCCGAGTATCCCGGGTGGATGAGGGATCCCTGCCCTTCGACGAGCACGATGTCGGCGCCGTGCGCGGCTTCGAGGACGAGTCGTTCGGCGGCGCCGGCGATGAAGTCGGCGATCACCGCGTCGACGGCGATTCCCCAGCCTTCGATGAGGATGCCAGTTTGTCCGGTGCCGGCGAATCGAACGGCGCGTCCGCGTCGGGCGAGGCCGTCCCGCACCTGCAGGGCGGCGGTCATTTTGCCGATGTTGCAATCACTGCCCACCGTTAGGACAACCGTCGCGTCGACCTCGCGCACCCGGCCGGCGGCTACGGGGAGCTCGTCCGGCGGGAGTCGGAGGTCGTGGAGCGTCACCCCGCGTTTGCGGGCGTGCTCGGCGAACTCGGCGTCGTGGGTGAGGAAGGTGTGGAGACCGCTCCAGACATCGAGGCCCGCGTCGATGGAGCCGAGAATGGTCGTGCGCCAATCGTCAGGCAGGCGTCCGCCTTGGGGCGCGACGCCGATGAGCAGCGCCGTGGGGTGTGCCGCAAGTCCGTCGGCGAGCGTCCCGACGACGGGGATGGCGCCGCCGAAGCCGAGGACGTCGTGCACCGTCTGGCCGGCGAAGCGCGAGTCGATCACCGCGACGACGCGGTCGGGCGTGTAGCGGATGCAGGAGTTGGCGGTCTTGGACGAGAGGGGGCCGAACTGGCCCTCGACGAGGATCAGGAACCGGAGATCGGACGCCATTGCAATTTCTGTTAGGCGACGCGCTTGGCGGCCGACGACTCGGCGCGGGTGAGCACGTCAGGAGGATGCGGCGGCACGAGGACATCGGCTTCGGGCGCGGGGGCTTTGACGACGAACGCGCGATCGCGCACGAAGCGGCGGAAGCCGTGTCCTTCGTAGATCCGGTTCATGAGGACGCGGCGCACGATGACGTCGACGAGCACGAGGGTCGGCACGGCGACCAACAGGCCGACGGGGCCCAAGAGCTTCCCCATGATGAGCACGCTCAGCATGGTCAACACCGGCGGCAGATTCACTTGCCGCTGCATGATGAGCGGTGAGACGAGGTTGCCCTCGATCAAGTGGACCACCACGCCTAACCCGACGACGGCGAGCGCGCGGCCCCCGCCGCTGGACGCGCCCAACACGAACAGCGCCGGCAGCAGCGTCGAGACGAGCGTGCCGAAGAACGGCACGATGGCCGCCACGCCGGCGAAGAGGCCGAACGTCAGCCAGTACGGCACGCCTAACGCCCAGAGCCCGATCGTGGTGAGGATGCCCAACAGCGTCATCGACGTGAGCTGGCCCACGATCCAGGAGCGCAGCGTCCGCGACAGATCCGTGAGGACGTTGCGCACGAGGTCGCGGTGGAGCGGCGGGAAGAGCGCGATGAGATATTCGCGATACAGTCCCGGGTGCAGCGTGAGATACACGCCCATGATCGCGACGGACACGATCTCGATCGTGAAGCCGACGGCGCCGAACAACTTGGGCAGCACGTCGGTGAAGTAGCGCGACGCCTGCTCGTAGACGGCGAGCAGGACGCGGTGTTGTCCGGGATTCCAGAGCGAGCGCAGCGCCGGGTTGCGCGCGAGCATCTGGTCGATGCCGCTGTCCCAGCGCAGGATCGTGTCGGGAAGGACTTTGACTAACGCTTGCGTCTGGTCGACGATCGGCGGAACGAGCAGCCACATGAAGCCGACGAACACGGCGAGCGAGCCGAGGATCGCGAGCGCCACCGCGGGGCGTCGCGACCACGTCGTGCGCCGCTGAATGCCGTCCGCCACGGCGCCCAGGTAGAGCGAAATGAGGACGGCGATGAACAGCAGGAGGAAGAGCTCGGCGGTGGAATAGAGCAGCAGCAGCGCGAGCACCGTGAGGACGGTGGCCGCGAGGACGGGGGCGAAACGGAATCGCGAAGATCCGCCCGCCCCCGTTGCGCTCGTGCTGCCCGGACCGCTCCCTGCTGGCGCCGCGTTCACGCCGGCTTCTTGGCGTCCCCGGGTGCGCCGCCGTGGTCGTCCTCGATTTCCGCGTGCACGGTCTCTTCGTTAGGCCGAGCGCCGCCGCCGAGCTGCCGGTTCTGCGCCGGCGCGCCGGCGGGCAGCATCCCCATCTTTTGTTTGAGCGCGAGGAGCTGCGCGTCGGCGTTGTTCACCACCGCGCCTTTCTCGAGCACCTTGAAGTCCTTCGTTAGGCGATCGCCGCTGAACTCCTCGTCGATTTCCGCGTTGGCGAGCATGCGGCGCTCGTTGTCCTCGATCTTGGCTTCCATCCGCTCGAACGCCTCGAAGGCGGACTTCTCCGACATCGACGACATCGTTTGCTGGATTTGCTTCTGCGCTTCGGCGCGCTTCTGCCGCGCGATGAGCAGGTTCTTTTTGCGCTTGGCCTCTTCGATCTTGTCGTTGAGGTCGCGGAGCGAGTTCTTGAGCTTCTCTGTTTCCGCCTGATGCGCTTGCCAGGTGGCCTCGAGCTGCTGGGCGTGCGACGAGTGTTCGTTCTGGCGGAGCAGCGCCTGCTTGGCGAGATCATCGCGGCCTTCCTGCACCGCGAGCATCGCTCGGCGCTCCCACTCCTGGCCTTCTTTATATTCGGAGTCGACCTGGTCGCGCAGGCGACGCTCGTCGGCGATCGCCGCGGCCACTTGCTGCTTGGCCTTGGCGAGTTGCGAGCGCATGTCGATCAAGATCTGATTCAACATCTTCTCGGGGTTTTCCGCCGAGGAGATGAGATCGTTGATGTTGGATTTGATCAGCGATGAAAGACGGTCGAAAAGACCCATGGTTCACCGATCCTCTCGGTACGGCGCGAGCTCGCGCAGGTGAGATGCCAGCGCAAGCGTCATGGATTCGTACGCGGCAAGAAACTCTTCGTAGTCGAGGTGCGACAACTCCATCGCTTCCGTTAGGACGACGGCGTCGCCTTCGATGCCGTAGGAGCCGTGCACCAACTCGCTGGCGTTCAGCTCGAGGAGCCGCCGCGAGAGCGTCGCGCCCGCCTTCGCATCTTTCGGCAGGTCCATCACCTTCATGCGAAGCAGCAACACCGGCGGCGAATAGTGCACCACCACGTCGGCGTCGAGCTCGCCGCCCGGACGCACGATCCACATGCCCGGATGAATCTCCGCGTGGCTCGCGCCGTCGATTGACAAGCGGTCGAGAAAGTCTTCGATCTCTTCTTTGGTGACCATGGGCCGTTGACTCGGGGTCTTGGGACGGAGTCTGGCAGCGCGAGCACCGTGCACCGTGATGCCTGGTTCGCAATTCGCGGACGTGGACGCTGCCTGTGCAACCGTACGCAATGAGTGCGTACGACGTTTCATTCGGCGTCCAACCCGTACGCGGGAAGATACTTCCCTCGTTGACCCGCCAACAGACGCCGTCAGTGCGTCGATCGGCGAATCTGGACCAGGCGCTCGCGGGCGAGGCGCCGACCCGTCGGCGTGGCCGCCAACCCGCCGCCCGCGGTCTCGCGGTAGCGCACATCCATCGTGCGGCCGATCTCGCCCATGGTGTCGATCACTTCGTCGACGGGGATCGCGAACGTGACACCGGCGAGTGCCATCTCGATACCCGCGAGCGCGATCGCCGAGCCGGTGGCGTTGCGAAACACGCACGGAAGCTCGACGAGTCCGCCCAACGGATCGCAGACCAAGCCGAGCATGCCTTGCATGGTGAGGGCAACTCCGTGCCCAACTTGGGAGGGCGTGCCGCCCAGCATCTCGACGGCGGATCCGGCCGCCATCGCCGCGGCTGCGCCGGTCTCGGCCTGGCATCCGCCTTCCGCTCCGGAGAGCGATGCGCGTTCCGCGATCACGGCGCCGATGAGTCCCGCGGTCGCGAGCGCACTCACGACCCGCGTATCGTCGATGCCGCGCGCGTCCGCGAGTCCGGTGAGCACCGCCGGCAGCACGCCCGCGCCGCCCGCCGTGGGCGCGGCGACGATGACGCCCATGGCGGCGTTCACCTCTTGGACGGCGAGCGCGCGCGCGAGGATTTCGTGAAACGCGGTGGTGGCGAGCGGGCCGTCGCGGCTCGCGCGCATTTTCGCCGCGTCGCCGCCGACGAGTCCCGACGCCGAGTGCAGGTCGCCTTCCATGCCGCGCGCGACGGCGCCGCGCATCACGCGGAGAGCGCGCTCGAGGGCGGCGCGGATGTCGGTGCGATCCCGCCCCTGGTCCTTGGCTTCGGCGTCGAGTGCGACATCGGCCAGGGACGCGGCGCGCGATTCGGCGGCGCGGATGGCGTCGGCGAGCGAGCGGAACATTGCGTTAGCCTCCGACTTTTTCCAGCGCGCGCACCCAGCGCACCCAATCCAGCGCGCCGATGCGCGTCGTCGCTTCGACGCTCGGCGCGTCGTCGAGCTCGATCACCATGAAGGCGTCGCCGCCGCGTTCTTTGCGGGTGAGGCGCATGGTGGCGAGGTTGATGCGTTCGTCGGCCAGGAGGCCGGCGATGCGCGCGACCGAGCCGGGCCGATCTTCGGCGACGAGGACGAGGGTCGGGAGGCTGCCCGAGATGTCGACGGGGAACCCGTCGACCTCGGTGAGGCGGATGCGGCCTGCGCCTAACGACGAGCCGACGACGATGACTTCGAAGCCGTCGTGCATCGCGGTGATGCGCGTGGTGTTCGGGTGCGCGTCGTCGTCGAGGGACGTTTTCTCGAACGCGTAGTCGAGACCCTCGCGCTCCATGATGTCGAGCGCGTCGCGCAGGCGCTCGTCGTCGGGGCGCATGCCTAACAGGCCGCCGGCGATCGCCTTGTCGGTGCCGTGCCCCTCGCCGGTACGGGCGAACGACCCGTGCAGCTCGATCCGGGCGCGCTGCGGCGTGCCGCCGACCAGCATGCGCGTGAGCAATCCCAAGCGGCACGCGCCCGCGGTATGCGACGACGACGGGCCGACCATGATCGGGCCGATAATGTCGAGAATGGACACCATTAGCGGGAAGCGCGCGCTGGCGCGCGCTTGGGGAATGGGGAACGGGGAACGGGGCGAGTGGCCATCATGGGTTCGCGTGTTCGGCTTCGGCACGACGCTGGCGTGTGCGCGAGGTTGATGTCCTTGGCGGAGGCGATAAGACCTTGCGCAGGAAATCGCCTGTTGAAGAACCATCGGTGCGCGCCACGTCTTCGGGCGTGCCGGTCGCGATGATTCGGCCGCCCTTCGCGCCACCTTCCGGGCCCAGGTCGATGATCCAGTCGGCGGTCTTGATGACATCCAGATTGTGCTCGATCACGAGCACGGTGTTGCCCTTGTCGACCAAGCGATGGAGCACGCGGAGCAAGAGGCGCACGTCCTCGAAGTGGAGGCCGGTGGTGGGCTCGTCGAGAATGTAGAACGTGCGGCCGGTGTCGCGCTTGGACAGCTCGGTGGCGAGCTTCACGCGTTGGGCCTCGCCGCCGGAAAGCGTCGTGGCGCTCTGGCCCAAATGCACGTAGCCCAGGCCGACGTCGACCAACGTTTCGAGCTTCTGCCTAACGCGAGGCTGGTTGGCGAAAAAGGTCGCCGCGTCCTCGACGGTCATGTCGAGCACGTCGGCGATCGACGCGCCGCGGAACCGGACCTCGAGCGTCTCTCGGTTGTAGCGCTTGCCCTTGCACACCTCGCACGGCACGTACACGTCCGGGAGAAAGTGCATTTCGATCTTCACCAGGCCATCGCCCTGGCACGCTTCGCAACGGCCGCCCTTCACGTTGAACGAGAACCGGCCCGGCCCGTAGCCGCGGATCTTCGCATCGGGCAACTCGGCGAACAGCTCGCGGATGGGCGTGAACAGCCCGGTGTACGTGGCCGGATTGCTGCGCGGCGTTCGGCCAATCGGGCTCTGATCGATGTCGATGACTTTGTCGATGTGCTCGAGGCCCAGAATCCGGTCGTGCTCGCCGGGGATGAGACGCGCGCGATAGAAGTGGCGCGCGAGCGAGCGATGCACGATGTCCTCGACCAACGTCGACTTGCCGGACCCCGACACGCCGGTGACCGCGACGAACAGGCCTAACGGAAAATCGACGTCGAGATCGTGCAGGTTGTGGGCCCGCGCCCCTATCACTTTCAGCATCCGGCCTTTTTGCGGCGGGCGGCGCTCGCCCGGCGCCGGAATGTCGATCTTGAGCTCGCCGCTCAGGTAGCGTCCGGTGAGCGATCGCGGGTTGCGCGTCACTTCGTCGACGGTGCCCTCGGCCACCACTTCGCCGCCGTGACGACCGGCGCCCGGACCGAGGTCGATGAGGTGGTCGGCCTCGCGCATCGTTTCTTCATCATGCTCGACTACGATCACGGTGTTGCCGAGATCGCGCAGCTGGCGCAGCGTGGCGAGCAGGCGCGCATTGTCGCGCTGGTGCAAGCCGATGGACGGCTCGTCGAGGATGTACAACACACCCACGAGACGCGAACCGATCTGCGTGGCCAACCGAATTCGTTGGGCTTCCCCGCCCGACAACGATTCGGCGGTGCGACTCAGCGTGAGGTAGTCCAGCCCGACGTCGGCCAGGAAGCGCAACCGCTCGCGCACTTCCTTCAGGATCGGACCGGCGATCGACGCATCCAGGCCGGGCCGTCCGTTAGACCGCAGCGGCAGCGATTCCATGAACGCGAGCGTCGCCGTCACCGAGAGCTCGACCAACTCGCCGATGTTCTTGCCGCCCACCGTCACCGCGAGCGACTCGGGCTTGAGGCGGCGGCCGCCGCACGCCGTGCACGGCGCCTCGACCATGAACTCCTCGAGCTCGACGCGAATCGCGTCGGACGTCGTTTCCCGATAGCGGCGCTGCACGAGCGACAGCACGCCTTCCCACGCGCCCTGATACTCGCCGTGGAACGAGTCCGTGTCCAACCGGAACGTCGTCTTCTTCCCCGCGGTGCCGTGGATGATCACGTCGCGGACTTTCTGCGGCAGATCGCCCCACGGCTCGTTGAGATCGAATTTGTACTGCTTGGCGAGCGCCGGCAGCATCGACTTGCGCAGGTGGCCCGACGGCTCGCCCCACGGGAGAATCACGCCCTCGAGAATCGAAATCCGCGGATCGCCGAGAATCAGCTCCTCACTCACTTCGCGGCGCGTGCCTAACCCACCGCACGCCGGACACGCGCCGAACGGCGAGTTGAACGAGAATTGCCGCGGCTCGAGCTCGGCCAGCGAGATGCCGCACTCGGGGCAGCCGTAGCGCTCCGAGAAGATCTGCGCCGAGGCCGACGTCTCGCCGCCGTGGCGCACGACCTCCACCAGGCCGTCGGCCAATTTCAGCGCCGTCTCCAACGAGTCCGTTAGGCGGCCGCGATCCTCTTCGCGCACGGCGAGACGGTCGACGATGACCGAGATACTGTGGTTGACCGTCTTGGCGAGCTTGGGCGGATTGGCGAGCTCCGCCGCCTTGCCGTCGATCATCGCACGCACGAAGCCCTGTTTGCGCGCCGATTCGAGGAGATCGCGGAACTCGCCCTTGCGCCCGCGCACGAGCGGCGCCAGCACTTCGATGCGCGCGCTGGCCGGCCACGAGAGAATGGTGTCGGCGATCTGCGTCGCACTCTGCTGCTCCACCGCGCGTCCGCAATTGGGGCAATGCGGCGTACCCGCGCGAGCATAGAGCAGGCGCAGGTAGTCGTAAATCTCGGTGACGGTGCCGACGGTAGACCGCGGGTTGTGTCCGGCCGACTTCTGCTCGATGGAGATCGCCGGCGACAACCCCTCGATCGCGTCGACGTCGGGTTTCTCCATTAAACCTAAGAACTGCCGCGCGTACGCGGACAGCGACTCGACATACCGGCGCTGTCCCTCGGCGTAAATCGTGTCGAAGGCGAGCGACGACTTCCCCGAGCCCGAGAGACCGGTGATCACGGTCAATCGGTCGCGGGGAATCGCGATGTCGATGTTCTTGAGATTGTGTTCGCGGGCACCGCGAACGATCAGCCGCTCTTCGGGCATAACCCGTGAAAAGTGACCGCCGGCGGGTCGTGTTACAAGCGGCGCGTCATTCTGCCGTGCGTGACGGCCGCGCGGCTACTCGTCGCGGAGCGCCTCTGTCGGATCGGTTCGGGCCGCCCGCCAGGCCGGGAGCATGGTCGCAATGAGCGCCGTGCACGCGAGGACGCCGGTCGCTCCGACGAGCGTGCGCACGTCCTGCGGTGCTATACCATAGAGAAGCGACGCCACGAAGCGCGTTGCGGCGAGTGAGAGCGCCGCGCCGATGAGCACGCCCGCTGCGACGACCCGTCCGGCGTCGCCGACGACGAGGCGCACCACGTCTTTCCACGCGGCGCCGAGCGCCATGCGAATCCCGATCTCGTTGCGTCGACGGGTAACGTCGTACGCCAGCGTGCCGTACAGACCGACCACCGCCAGCACGAGCGCGAGCGCGCCAAAGAAACTGGACAGGGTGGCCAGGAGCCGCGGGCGTGCGAGTGTTGCGTCGACCTGCGCCGAGAGCGCGTGCACGTCGATCTCGATGGCCGGGCTCACCCGGCCAACGGCATCGCGGACCGCCGGAACGATGGTCGTCACGGGTAGATCGGTGCGCACCTCGTAGCTCCAGGTGGACCATCCGGGCAGGCCGGCCTTCGCGCCTAACGGAACGTACACGATCGCCGGCGTCGCCTCATCGAGCGACCGGTACTTGCTGTCGCCCACGACACCGATGATGCGGTACGGCGGAGACGCCGTGTCGCCGATCGGCGTGCGGAAGGTACGGCCCAACGGATTGTCGACACCGAAAAAGTGGCGCGCCATGGTGCGCGTCACGATCACCACCGCGTCCGACCCAGCGCCGTCGGCCGGCGTGAACGTGCGCCCGGCCAAGAGCGGCGTCCCCATCGTCGAGAAGTAGTCTTCACCCACCTCGTTGAAGTACGACAACGAGTCTTGGGCGTCGTGCGCGGTGAAGCCCGGCACGAGAACGAAATCGTTCCAGCCGGAGCCGCTCATCGCGGTGAACGCGGACTGACCCACGCTCCTCACGCCCGGGATCGCGCGGAGTCCGTCCAGCACCCCGCGCGCCATGGCGGGCAGGCGTCCGGTGTCCGGCGTGGCGCGAGAGAGATCGGCCTCCACGAGCACGATGCCATCGCGACGGAACCCGGGGTCCACCGACGCGAGATTGCGAAACGTGGTGAGCAGCAGGCCGGCGCTCGTCACCAGCGCCAGCGACAGCGCGAGCTGGGCCGCGACGAGGGGGCGGCTCATGCGATGGCGACGACCTCCGGCGAGTCCACGGCCCCCGCTCTTCAACAGGGCATGCGCATCGACGCGAGTGGCCCGCCACGCGGGCACGAGGCCGAACAGCACGGCCGTGACTAACGCAGCGCCGACGGTAAATCCGAGCACGCGCCAGTCGAGCGAGAGGTCGAGCGCCGCCGGCTGGCGGCGCGTCGAGATCCAGGCGACGATCAGGAGATCGGCCCACCGCGCGAAGAGCACGCCCAACATCGCGCCGCCGAGGGCAAGCAACACGCACTCGGTGAGCAGTTGCCGCACGACGCGCGCGCGTCCCGCACCGAGAGACACCCGGATGGCGATCTCGCGCTGGCGCGCGGCGCCTCGCGCGAGCAGCAGGTTGGCGATGTTGACGCACGCAATGATGAGCACCAGCGCGACGGCGGCCATGAGCAGCCAGAGCGGCTTGTCGTATTCCTGGCGCAAGCCGGAGAAGCCGGATGCGGCGGGTCTGACGCCGAACGATCGCGTCAGGTATTGGGACTTCGCGGTATGGGACCATCTCTGCGGCAGCGTCGCCTCCATGATGGCCGGACCCGCCGCAGCGAGCCTTGCACTCACCGCATCCAGCGTTAGGCCTGGCGCGGCACGACCGACGATTTGCAGATACCAGTTCGAGCGTTGGTCGAGCGTGCCGGGCCCCTGGAGCAGGTCTTCGGTGCAGAGCGGAATGAACACATCCGCTTTCCGGCCGACCTCGATGCCGAAGAAGCGCGGGTCGGAGACGCCGACGATCTCCATGGGATGTCCGTCGAGCGTGAGGGTGCGCCCGATGGCGGCGGCCGCGCCTCCGAGCTCGCGCGACGCGAATCCGCCGCTCACGACGGCCACGCCGCCGCATCCGCGCACATCGTCGCCGGTGGCGAGCAGCCGCCCGGCCACGGACCGCACGCCCAACACGTCGAAGAAGGCGCCGCTCACGATCGCGCCGTTGGTGTGTCGGACGAGTCCACCGTTGGAGAGGTCGAACGTGTGGCTGTTGTACGCGAACACGCCCGTGAAGACGTGCGTGTGATCGCGAATCTGCTCCCAGATGGGATTCGTGAAATCGACGTCGGCACGCGGCGACGGGCCGGGATGGTCCCGGTCGCGCGGCTCCACCATCATCAGCTGCGCCGGATCGCGGACCGGCAGCGAGCGCAGGATGACGGCGTCGGCGAGCGAGAAGATGGCGGTGTTGGCGCCCAGGCCTAACGCAAGCGACAGGACGGCGACGGCGGTAAAGCCGGGGTGTGCGACCAGGGTGCGGCCGGCGTAGCGGACGTCGGCGACGACCGATTCGAGCCACACCATCACGTCGCGATCGTGCGTGCGCTCGGTGAGCACCGTGCGGTTGCCGAACCGGCGGCGTGCCTCGAGCGCCGCCTGGTCGGGGCTCATGCCGCCGGCCGCGAGGTCGTCCGCGCGCTCGGACAGGTGGAAGGCAACCTCGCGATCGAGGTCCCGCGCGAGCGAGCGCGGGCGCAGCGTGTTGGCGAGTCGGTGCAACCAGGACATGGGACGCTCCAGCCGCGGACGAGGCGATGCCGCGGCGGTGTCGGTTCAGTTAGGCGAAGCGAAGGACGCGGTTGACGCCGTCCGTTAGGCGGCCCCAGCTCTCCTGTTCCTGCTCGAGCTGCCGGCGGCCGGCGGCGGTGATGGCGTAGAAGCGCGCCTGGCGATTCTTCTCGGTGGTGCCCCATCGGCCGCGAACCCACCCCGCCTGCTCCATGCGGTGCAGCGCGGGATAGAGCGAGCCCTCTTCGACGCGCAGCAAGTCCGCCGAGCCGCGCTGGATGTGCTGCGTGATCGCGTAGCCGTGGAGCGCGCCGCGCACGTCGAGGCTGCGGAGCACGAGGAGATCGATGGTTCCCTGCAGCACGTCGTTCTTGGAACGCGCCATGATTACCTAACCTGCTAGGCATAGATGTCTATGTGAAGATACGGGACTCGGCTGTGCCGTCAAGAGTGGTTCGTCCGGCGTCCATCGCGTGCGGCCGGAGCGGCGCTATCTCGTTTGCGGATCGCGGGTTCGATCGTCCTTATGCGGACGTCAAACCGGGTCTCGACGCCTGGAGATGAGAGCCGGCCGGTCGTATAGATTCGTCACGGCGCCGTACCGTCCCGCCGTCGTACCACCACCCTCCGTCAACGCCGAATGTCGCAGTCGGACGCCCTGGTCGTCTTGACCACCGTCTCGAGCGCCGAAGACGCGGTCACGCTCATCCGCGCACTCCTCGACCGTCGCCTCATCGCGTGCGGCACGCTGCTGCCCGGCGCGCGGTCGCTCTACCGGTGGGAAGGCAAAGTGGCCGACGAGCACGAAGTGGTTGTGATCCTCAAGACCGCCGGGGCGCGGATCGATGCGTTGGAGCAGGCATTCGCTGAACTCCATCCATACAAACTGCCCGAGCTCTTGGCCCTGCCGGTAGCTGCCGGCCTCGACCGTTACCTGGCGTGGATCGGCCAGGAGACGTCGCTCTCGCTCGCATGATGTCACCCGGCGATCAGACCGCAGCCGAGCACGCGATCGAGGTCCAGGTCGAAGACCTCGCGTTCGCGACGGCCGATGCGATCGCCTGGCCGGTGACGGACGAGCTGCGCGCGACGACGCCGCTGCTCCGGCGATTGGAGGAAGCCGGCGGCGCTCGACTCCGGTCGCAGCTCACGGTTCAGGATCCCCTGCCCGTGGGGTCGGCGGTAGTGACCGGCGCCGGCGACTTGTCGGTGGAGCTGCTCGTGAGCGCCGTCATCTCGAGCGCCACCGAGCCGGCGTCCGGCGGCGGCGTTCGGCGCGCGCTCGTGAGCGCGCTGCAGCGCGCGGCCGACTGGCAGATCGAGCACCTGGCCTTCGCGCCGTTTGGGTTAGGCGCTGGCAACCTGGATCTCGAGGACAGCGCCGATCTGATGGCGTCGGTGATCGGGCCGCACGTCGCGCGTGCGCGGTATCCGTCGCGTGTCACGGTCATCGTCGAGTCGGCGCTCGAGCAGGACGTGTTTCGCGCCGCGTTGGCGCGGGCGCCCCGCTGATGCGGCCGCGCGTCGTGGCGGCGGGCGCGATCCTGGCGCTGTGGGCCGGCGGATTGGCGACGCTCGCGCGCCGGCAATTCGCGGGCGGCGAGGCGTCCCGACTCGAGCGCGCGGCACTCTTCGTCTCGCCGGGCGCCGACTACTACGCCGTCTCCGACGGCGAGAAGCAGATCGGGTACGCGTCGTCGACCATCGACACGACGCAGACGCGCGTGCGCATTTCCGATTTCGTGGCGGCCGACGTGGCCGGCGGCGTGCGGTTCGCGGCGCATCTCCAGGTGTCGCTCACGCGAGCGCTGCGCCTCACCGGCTTCTGCTACGAGTTGGGCGCGAGCGCGGGGCCGTACCACGCGTGCGGCACGGTCGTGCACGACACGCTGCTCGCGCTCCGCATCACCGGCAAGAATGGGCACACGGTCACACGACGCATCCGCCTCACGGCGCCGCTCTTCCTGCCGACGATGGTGCCGATGATCATTGCGTTAGGCGAGCGTCCCAAGGTCGGGCAGCACTTCACCTACGAGGTGTTCGACCCGGCCACGGATTCGTCGGCCATGACGACCATCGCCGTGACGGCGGAGTCGCTGTTCGTGCTGCCCGACAGTGCGTCGTACGATGCCGATGGACGACGCTGGATCCCGGCGCACCAGGATTCGGTGCGCGCGTGGCGCATCGAGGAGCAGAACGGCGGACGCCTCACCGGATGGATCGATGAGAGCGGCCGGATGGTGCAGGCCGATCCGATTCCCGGCATGCAGATGCGACGCACCGCGTACGAGCTGGCCTACAGCAATTGGGAGCGCGGAACGCCGCGCGACGCGCGCGCCGCGCGAGCGGCAGCCGCGCCACCCCCACCTCCTTCTTCGACTCCATGATTCAGCTGCACGGGCTCACGAAGCGATACGGCTCCTTCACCGCCGTGGATGCGCTCGACCTCGAGGTGCCGGCCGGCGAATTGTTCGGCTTCCTCGGGCCTAACGGAGCGGGCAAGACCACCACGCTGCGGATGATCGCCGGCATCCTGCGCCCGACCGGCGGCACGGTGCGCATCGGCGGCATCGACGTCACCGCGAACCCGGCGGCGGCCAAGGCGAAGTTGGGCTACATCCCCGACCGGCCGTTCATCTACGAGAAACTGAGCGGCGCCGAGTTCCTGCGCTTCGTGGCCGGACTCTACAGCCAACAGGGCCCGGCGATCGAGCGGCGGATGGACGAGCTCCTGGCGCTGTTCGATCTCGCCGAGTGGAAGAACGAGCTCGTCGAGAGCTACAGTCACGGCATGCGGCAAAAGCTGATCATCTCGAGCGCGTTTCTGCACCGTCCGGACGTGATCGTGGTGGACGAGCCGATGGTAGGCCTGGATCCGAAGGCGGCGCGCATCCTCAAGGATCTGTTCCGCGAATACACGCGCCGCGGGCACACGATCCTCATGTCGACGCACACGCTCGAGGTCGCGGAAGATGTCTGCGACCGGATCGCGATCATTCAGAGCGGCCGGATTCGCGCCGCGGGCACGGTGGCGGAGCTGGTGGCCGGCGCCGAAGCGTCGGGACAACGCGGCCTCGAGGGATATTTCCTGCAGCTGACGGGCGAGCGCGCGGCGCGCGAGCTGGTCGAGGTCCTGGATGCCTGACGTGCCTAACGGATCGGCGTTGCCGGCGCCGTCGCTGGCGCACGTGCTGTCGCCCAAGCTGCGCACGGTCCGCAATCGCTCGCGCGCGTCGGACGGCGCGCGCGGCGGCACGTGGCGCTGGCTCATGCTCACGGTAATCGGCGCCCTCTTCTGGTTGGGCGTGATGCTGGTGCTGGTGCGCATGCTCCGCTACTTCAAGAACACGCCCGAGATCGGCGCGCTGCTCGCCGGCAAGTTGTTGGGTCTGGTGTTCCTCAGCTTCTTCGCCATTCTGCTGCTGTCGAACATCATCACATCGCTGTCGAGCTATTTCCTTGCCCGCGACCTGGACATGTTGGTGTCGTCGCCGGTGGACTGGCTCACGCTCTACGGCGCCAAGCTGCTCGAGACGCTGGTCCACTCGAGCTGGATGGTGGTGTTGATGGCGATCCCGATCCTGGCCGCGTACGGGTACGTGTACGACGGCGGGTTCGGGTTCGTGCTGCTTGCGTTAGGCACGACCCTGCCCTACCTCATCATCCCGGCCGCGGTCGGCGCGGCGGTCACGCTGCTGCTCGTCAACCTCTTCCCCGCCCGGCGTACGCGCGACTTGCTGAGCGTGGTGGCGGTGTTGGCGCTCGGCGCCCTGGTGCTGTTGTTCCGGTTGTTGCGCCCCGAGCAGCTGGCGCGCCCCGAAGGGCTGCGCTCGCTCGTCGACTTCATCGCGCTGCTGCGCACGCCCACCTCGCCCTATTTGCCGAGCGACTGGGTGCAGCGCGCGATCATGAGCGCGCTCACCGACCGGTTGGATGTGCTGCCGCTCTACCTGCTCTGGAGCACCGCGGCCGCCGCGGTCGTGTTGGGCGCGATCCTGCACCGTGGCCTCTATGCCGGCGGGTTCTCCAAGGCGCAGGAAAGCGCGCAGCAGTGGGCGCGCTCGGGCACGCTGGCGCGGCTGGGCCGGTGGGCGCTGTCCCCGTTAGGCGTGCTCCGGCGCGAGCTGGTGTGCAAGGAAGTGCGGGTGTTCTTCCGCGACACCACGCAATGGTCGCAGCTCATCCTGCTGGCGGTGTTGGTGGTCGTGTACGTGTTCAACGTCAAGTTCCTGCCGCTGCGCGGGCAGGGTATCGGGTTCCTGCTCGTGAACGTGGTGCCGTTTCTCAACCTCGGCCTGTCCGGGTTCGTGCTCGCGTCCATCGCGGCGCGCTTCATCTTCCCGGCGGTGAGCGTCGAGGGACGCACCCTGTGGCTGCTCAAGTCCAGCCCGCTGCCGATGCGCGAGCTCCTGTGGTCCAAGTACTGGACCGGCACGCTGCCGCTGCTCTGCCTGGCGCTGCTCATCGTCGGCGTCACCGACGCGCTGCTGCAGGTAAGCCCGTTCATTTTCGCCGTGTCGGTGTTCTCGATCGCGTTCCTCACGTTCGCGGTCGCGGGGCTGGCGCTTGGGTTAGGCGCGATCTTTCCCCGCTACGAGTCGGAGAGCGCGGCCCAGATCCCGACGTCGTTCGGCGGGTTGGTGTTCATGCTGTCGTCGGCGGTGTTGATCGGCGCGGTGGTGCTGCTCGAGGCGCGGCCGGTCTACGCGTACCTGAGCCAGGAGGCCTTCGGCACGGTGGCCGACCCGACGGACATGGTGGTCGGCTTCGCGCTCGCGCTCGCCGTGTGCCTGACCGGGACGTTCGTGCCGCTCAATGTGGCCGTGCGGCGGCTGGAGCGCCTGGAGCTGTAGCCGTGTGGCCGGGCGGCGGCTGCCGTTAGGCAGCGAGGGTGGCGCCGCAGGCCGGACAATAGCGCGCACCCGGCTCGGTGACGCTCGCGCCGCATCGCGCGCACGCGCCGGCGAGGAACCGGCCGCACGTCGAGCAGTAGTTCGCGTCCGGCTCGGGGCGCGGCCCGCACGTGGCGCAGGCGCGGTTCGGCGCGCGGTACGCGAGGATCATCGCCTCGACCTCGGCGTCGCTCACGCGGCCGGGGACTGCATCTTCGGCGCGCAGGGCGGCGAGCGCATCGCGCGTGTACGCGGCTTTGAGCGCCGTGTAATCGGAGTCGGAGAGTTTGCCGGTCTCGCGATCGAACTCTACCTCACGCAGCGCCGCGATCGCCTCGGCCGAGGTGCCGGAATCCGCGATGGGCGGCGCCGGCGCATCGACGGCGCGCGGTGCGGCGAAGAGCGGAACGAGCACGAACGCGAGGGCGGCGAGGGCGAGCACCGTCCCCAGAATCAGTGGCATCATGCGTCGTCGTGCCGCACCAGTTGGTCGAGGCGGCTCAGCTCGTCGGGCGTCGCGGTCACGGGCAGCTCGGTGACCGACGCCGCCTCGGCCGCCGGATGCCGCCAGCGGCGCAGCAGCGCCACGACCAGCGCCGTGCCGCCGCCTAACGCAACGAACGGCATCACCCACGCGGTGAGGTCGAACCCGCGCCGCCCCGGCTCCATCAACACGCGCTCGCCGTACACGCCGACGAACGCGGTGATGATCTCCGGCGCCGAGTAGCCGCCCGCCACGAGCGCCATCACGTCGTGGTGCATCGGCGGCGACACCTGGCAGCTGAAATCCGTGGTGCGGCACGTGAACACGTCCAGGGTGCAGCCGCACTGGCAATGGATCTTGTGCTCCAACGCGTCGCGTTGGGCATCGGTCATCGACGGACCGGTGCCGCGCGGCGGGAGCTGCACCGGACGGTAGCGGGCCTCGTCCATCGGGACATTGGCCGTGCCGGTGTTCATACCCTGCATCGGCTGCTGGGCATCGAGCACACGTGCCATCGACGCCGTCGCGAGGCCCGCGCCTAACGCAGCCAGGAACCCGCGGCGCGTCGGCATCAGCTCGCCGCTCCCGCGTCCACCAGTCCCGGCGCCAGCGGCGCGACGTACCCGGCTTGCGCCCGGCGCCGATCGGCCTGCGGCCACATCACGACGAGCCCGCCGAAGGCGATGATCATTCCGCCGTACCACACCCACCACACGAGCGGATTGAACGTGATGCGCATCTCCGCGGTGTCCTCACCGATGACGCCCGCCAACACGGTGTACACGTCCTCGTGCGGCTTGTCGAGAATGCCGACCTCGGTCGCGGGCTCGAAGGTCGGATTGCCCTGGCTGTCGATGTACTGCCGCTTCTCGCTCTTGATCATGCCCACGAACTTTCCGTTGCGTCGCGCTTCGAGCAACACGGCGGTCGTGTGGCGATTGAGCTCGTCGTAGTCGGACACGCCCTGGCTCACGAACGTCCAGTGGTCGCCGAACCCATCCACCGCCGAGAAGGTCTGGCCGGCGCGCAGCGTCACGTCGAATTCTTTCTTGAACGCGAGGCCGGCGAACGCCGCGAACAGCACCACCACGCCCACGTGGACGATGTATCCGCCGTAGCGCCGGCGGTTGCGCGCGATGAGACGGAACAGCGCCACGACGTAGTGCTCGCCGTACATCCGGTGCCGCGCCGACGTCCCCTTCTGGAACTCCTGCAGAATGGTCGCCAGCACGAATCCGCCTAACGCATAGGCGACCACCGAATAGTAGGCGCGCATCCCGAAGGCGAGCAGCGCGATCCCCACCAGCGTACCGCATACCGCCGGTCCCGTGAACTGCCGGCGCAGGTTCCTAACGGACGCCCGACGCCACGCGATGAGCGGACCGATGCCCGTGAGCGCGAGGAGGAGCAGGCCGAGCGGAACGTTCACGGCGTTGAAGAACGGCGGACCGACCGTGACCTTGGTGCCCTGCACGGCCTCGCTCAGGATCGGGTACAGCGTGCCCCAGAGAATCGAGAACGCGATGCCGCACAACAACAGATTGTTGAACAGGAACGCGGTCTCGCGGCTCCAGATGCTCTCCAACTCCGCCGTCGCCTTGAGGTCCGACAGGCGCGTCGTCACCAGATAGGTCGTGACCGAGATCGCGAGGATCAAGAAGCCGAGGAACCAGTACCCCACGGATGACTGCGAGAACGCGTGCACGCTCGAGATCACGCCGCTGCGCGTGATGAAGGTCCCGAAGATCGACAACAGGAACGCCGACACGACCAACGTGACGTTCCACTTGCGCAGCATGCCGCGCTTCTCCTGCACCATGATGGAATGCAGGAACGCCGTATTGAT